>WFLZ01000290.1 GCA_009177225.1 Clostridia bacterium | reverse complement strand
GATGTATGGAGAAGAAGATACTCTGCATGGCGATAGTGGATATATTGGAGCACAAAAACGTCCGGAAGCAATCACCAGAAACAAGAAGGGAAAGAAAATCAAATACGTCATTTGTCGGAAGCCATCGTCTATTAAAAAGCTGTCCAAAAGCGGTCAATATGCAGCCAGAAAAAGAGAACACCAAAAATCATCTGTCCGTTGTAAAGTGGAACACGTTTTCGCAGTTGTGAAGAAATTGTTTGGCTATCGGAAAACCCGATACCGAGGTCTGCGAAAACAGACTGCCAAAAATTATATCATGTTCGCATTGGCGAATCTGTATTTGGCTGATAGAATTTCTCTGTCAGTCTGATTAAGTGCGCCCTGTGAACATAAAATTGAACATTCCTCTATGCACTCAACTTTCGGCTGGGTGCTTTTTCATATTCTGTTAGTTTGATATGGATATATGCGGTGGTACCTTAAAACTCCTGTTAAGGAGTTTGTTTGATAAATCACCTGTTTCTTCATATTGTTTTACCCATCTGTGTACCGTGCTTTTTACTACTCCGAACACTCTCGCTGTTTCTTCATATGTATGTCCTTCTTTTTGATATGCTACTGCTGTTTCTCTTANATCTTTANTTTTACTCATATTTTTATTATATCACTTTTNTGTTCNTTTGTAAAGTGGATNGACTNTATNGNTTTTNCATCACTTTCAACTTGTNCTATAGNTATTAGTGCAAGTGCTGATAGTTATAATGGAGCATACAGTGACAATACAGTCATTGGCGGAATCACACATTATTGTGGAGTTGGATACGCAGACGGCAGTACATATACGGTCGTTTCTGGTTATATAAATTCATCTGGTGGAAAAGTATATGCTTCTGGTAGTTCAACCTACATGACGACACCTTGGGTAGCTTCACCTGCAACAACTGGAACTGGTCAGTTTACGATAGCGTATAATAATAATGTTACATTTGCTATTTCATATTAATTAAAAACTGTCGGTAATATTTGACAGAAAATCATAAATAATCCTCTTGCGACTTTGCATAATTGTTAGTAAGTTGAAAATCAATTTTGCAGGAGATCTGGTAAAAGAATTTCATAGGCATACTTCAAGTATGTCTATGAAATCTTTATATATAATNAAATTTTAAACTAATATATAAATACTATATATGTTTCGTAAAAACGCTTAAGTTAATAATATAAAAATATTTCGTCTTTTTTGCTTGCTCCAATCACTATTATATAGAAATCAAAAATCAATATTCATTCAAATAATCATGAAAGGCTGGAATAATATGAAAAACTATAAAAAACGCACTTTTGCATTGCTGATAAGTCTGTTCTGTATGAATTTATATGGTTGCAGTGACAATCAGACAGCATTGTATAATCCTGATGATTATTCTGAGATAAGTACAGCAACTTCTTCATCTGAAGAAACAACACTGTCTACAGAAAACATCACACCATTAAAGCAGGCAGTTCAGGATATTTCAGTTATTTACACTCAAAATGGTAATACACCTCCGGAACTTGCTTTGCAATGTTTCACGGAAGAAACAGATATGTCAGGAACACTTACTGAAATTGACAGAAACTGTCTTCCGGTAAAGGACGGTACGCTTAAAGTTGGTTTAAATCTGCTTGTCTATTCACCGGAAGAAGTTGATTGTAAGGTTAAAGGTACATTTGTTATGTTCTGGAATGGTCTGCCGTATGATTTTTCTGTAGGTGATGTGCAGAGTAAAGACGGAGCATTACAGCTGGATTTGTTGTATAATGAAGAAATAGTACTGCCTATGGAATCTTTGAATCTGCCCGTACAAGAGGGAAAAAACACGCTGTATTTATGTTTCATTCCTTATTGTGAAGAAAAGGGAATATCTCAACGATATTACGCATATTACAACGCTGAGCAGGCATTGAACGGCAATGTACCGATTGCTGTAACCAATGAAAACGAATTACCGCCGGATTTGATAAAAGTTGTTGCAGATAAATCAACAGCTTCAGGCACTTACTATAGCGTTGATAGGGCTGACGTAATCAGTTCAAGATATGATAACTACACACTTCACCCGAATCCTACATTTTATCTGAATATTTCAAATATTGCCAATATAGATACATCAAGCAACCGTTCCGGTATAGGAATGCTTATATCTGATGGAGAATTACAGCCAGTATGGAATGACAATAAATATTTGTCAGTTTTGTTGTCATCAGAAGAAGTTATCAAGACAATTTCTGCTGAAACGTCGTATCAAAACGGAGAAAAACATGATATATGTATGCTGTACGCTGAATTTGAGAACGACTGTGAAACTGATGAGCCTTTTTCTTATTCTGAAATGGCATACTGCACTATTGAGGACTGAAATACATGAAAAGTATTATTATTCTTTGTTCAGGTCTGCTTACTTTAGGAGTATGTTTATCAGCATCATTCAGCTTGCTATCCGACGAAAAGCGAATGCCTAATCAGAATATGTTCGGTGGCTATGGTGAAATCCATAGTACAGGCAATTACACACAGCATTTTTATTATGATGACACTAACTTTTATTATCAGGCATATGCTCCGACGTGGAATCGCTCATTTTTTGAACTGTATTCCTACGACTTTGAAACTGCTGAAAGTTATCCGGTATGCAGACGGATTTCATGTTCTCATAAAACTGCGGATTGCTCAATAAGTCCGTGCTATCAGAGTGATAATTATAACGGAAACTGGCATATTGTTGACAATAATTTTATTTCATTGAAAAAATCAGATGACGGATTACAAATTCAACTATGGAATCCGCTGGACAATACATACAAATCCGCAATAGAAATTCCACGATACAACAGCGTTTCAGATGCACAGGGACTTAATGGAAAATATGAAAGTTTTTTCAATGATGCAATCCGTCTGAATGATGATATGCTTCTGATTGGCTACAACAATGAAATGCACATCTATGACAACAACTATAAAGAAATGTTTCGTTTTTCGTGCAGGGGACTTCTTTATCCGCTGATTGCAGGTAATAAACTTTGCTGGTCAGGTATGCAGAACGAACTGAACTCTATCGACCTTGAAAGCGGAGCAGTTGAAAATAATCTGCTGGACGGACTGTTTGAAACAAAAGAAATTGTTTCCGTAAGAGAATTTGATTATCCGCTATCCGCATTTGTTTACAAAGATGAGATATATTTTCCACATGAAAGCAAAATTTACACATTTAATCCGACAACACATTCCTTGCGTGAAATAACGGAAACTGACGTTCTTTCAAAGTCAGACCCATACGCTTGTTTCGGAACTGAAAATATCATGTATTACAAGAAAAACGGCATAGTCCACACCATGAATCTTGATACGCTTACTGTTACCGATATACCTGATTTGCCGAAAGTTCCATGTGCTTCAGTTCATGATTTCCTGTTGTTTGTCAGTCCCGAAACAACAGGAAAAAATGATATTGAGTGCTATAATATAAGCGGAAAGCAGGTGCGTACATGAAATACGAAATAAAAAAGCTTCTTTTTCGTAAGGAAGTCTGGATAGTTTTTTTGCTTTCCGTTATTGCAATAGTTCTTCTGAATTTACGAGAGCCGTGGGTACGTATTGATACTATCAAATCAGCACATCAGAAAACAGCAGAATATTATCATCTTTCGTCAGATGATGCTGAAAAAAGGATTGCAGAACAGCTTAAACAGTCAGATTCGAAAACTGATATAAGCATTCTTACACAAATGCAGATTAGTGCAAAAAATTACAGAATACAAGAGGAGAACATGAAAAGTCTTCTTGCGGATATGTACCACAAAATAAATCACGTTTCGACAGATTTTGAACGCAGAGATTTGGAACACGCAATCAGACAATACAACCGCAAAATCAATTATCGGCTTTGCGATTCAAAACAACTGCACATTGCATTTTTATGGCTGAATGATTTTGAGTGGTTTCATTATCTGTTCTTGCTGATTCTCTGTACACTTCTTGCATCACTGTTTGCTGNTGAATCTNAAAGCGNAANGTATCAGCNTTTATTTATATCAGAAAAAGNNAAAAAACAACTGTTTCANANTAAAATTATTGGTGGTATATTCTGTTCTGCNTGTTTTTCACTTTGCTATACACTTCTTACATTTGTAATCTTGTGGATAAGGTTCGGACTGAGTTTTCAGCTTCTTTTCGCACCGATTCAATGTGCAGAGTATTATAAAAACTGCCCTTTTTCAATGTCAGTCCTCACATTTCTGCTGTTGACTGCTGTAATGCGTACGATTATCGGTGCATTACTTACCGCAATAACTGCACTTGTTTTCTGTTACTTTAATAAGACGGCAATAATTTTTGGGATAACAGTCAGTATTTCAGGTGTTCTGATATTACTTTCAGCAACATCAAATCTGTTTATGAAACGACTTGGTTTGTTCTGTCTGCCAGTTTNNGGAAACTATCTGAGANAATATGAAACTGTTAATGTATGCGGNTATNCTGTTNAANAGTTCTGGCTNTCAATTGCNTNCANCTGTACGATTATATTTGTATTGCTGTNNTTTGCATATACTCTGTATACTTTGCCAGTCAGAACAAAAAGAGAGAAGGTGAAAAGATGCTCTGTTTCAATGGATTAACTAAAAAATACGGAAAATTTTATGCACTTGATAATTTTCAGGCAGAACTTGAAAACGGTATTTATGCTTTACTTGAACCAAATGGAGCAGGAAAAAGCACTTTGATGAATATTCTTGTAGGACTTACTGCAAAGACATCGGGAGAAATTCTCTTTGATGGGAGAAATACAGAGCAAATGGGTGAAGAATTTCGTGCAAAAATCGGCTATATGCCACAATATCCGGGGTTTTATCCAGAATTTACAGCTATGGAGCTTATGCGTTATATTGCTGATATGAAATGCTGTCCCCCGAAAACAACGTGACGACCGCTGTCTTGCACTGCTGGAATCGGTCAATCTGACAGAACAGCGTGACAAAAAAATCAGGACTTTTTCAGGCGGAATGCGTCAGCGGTTAGGACTTGCACAAGCACTTATCAACAAACCGGAAATACTGGTTCTTGACGAGCCGACAGCAGGACTTGACCCGAAAGAACGCGTACGCTTTCGTAATATGGTGCGTAAACTCTCCGAACAGATGACGGTTATTTTCTGTACCCATATTGTTTCAGATATTGAAACAATTGCAAAGGAAGTCATTCTGATTCATCACGGAAAACTGATTCAGCAAGGAAGTATTCCGACACTGATTGAAGAAATGCAGGGAAAAGTCTGGGAGCTTATTCCAGATGCTGATGTACTTGAAAAATTATTGGAACAGTATCCTCGTTCAAGTCTTGTAAGCCGTAATATGCAGACGGTGATTCGTATTGTTCATGATGAAAAACCACATAAAGATGCCTGTGCTTGTGAGCCTGTTTTGGAAGATGTGTATCTGTATAAGTTTGGAGATGACGGTGTATGAACAGAATTTTCACATCTTATCAAACGTGAGTTCGATGAAAAAAGATAGAAAAAACCGCCGAAATCTGTTATAATGAGAATAACTACAGACTCAAAAAAACAGAAAGGCGGTTTTTTCTATGGAACAAATAGCAATTTTTTGT
>WFLZ01000251.1 GCA_009177225.1 Clostridia bacterium | reverse complement strand
TTTTCAAGATTACGGCTTGCCGACTCGTCAACATGACCGCTGCCCTCCGTTGCCTTTATACAGGCAAACGAAACGACTTGACTATCCAGTTTTTTCCAGTCAATAATTCCCTGATAATTTGAAACGTCAACGCCCCATACCGTATATTTAGATTTGTTCAGTTCCACCGACGAAAAATAACAAGCCGTTATAGCAGAAATTCCCGTCATTAATGCACCCATTATAGTACATATGATTTTTCTTTTGTCAGACATTACTAAGTCATTATCCCCCTGTTCCGGCGTGAGTCCGTTAATTTGAAATTCACATACATTTATATAATCCCCTATTTTTGTAAAATAGTCAACAGTTTTTTATGAATTAATCACGGAAATCAATATTATTGATTAAAAAATATTAAGTCTATGTATTTTCAAGCGAGGTATTATGTCACAATAACATTNACTTTGCTTGAATTGNAAAGTNAGTCTGATGATTAATTATTCAATTTGTCTTGCGAGGAACTGTGCTGCTGCGTTTATAAGACTTTTCTGTAAATCATTAGCTTCAGTGTGGGTGTCGGTGCTGAGAAAGGCAACAGCTCCCGAAACGTCTCCTGCGGTTATTATCGGAATGGCTGCTATTGCTGTTCGTTCAACCCCCTCGGCAGCAAAGAAATTATTACTTTCACCGTTAGGACAAAAATACTGTCCACGACTTTCCATAAGTTCCTCAAGCTGACCTGTGACACGACGTTCTGCAAATTCCTTTTTGGAAACGCCGGCTGTTGCAACAACATGGTCCTTGTCGAATATCACAACGGGACAACCTGCTATTTTATACATTATGTCCGCAACATATGCTGCGTTTTCACTCATTTCGCTTATTGCTGAATATTTTTTGAAAATCACTTCTCCGTCACTGTTGGTGTAGATTTCAAGAGGGTCGCCCTCACGAATACGCATAGTGCGTCTTATTTCCTTGGGAATTACCACACGGCCGAGGTCGTCAATTCTTCTGACAATACCAGTAGCTTTCATATATAATATCCTCCATNAATTATTTTATTTGGGTTGTGAGAATATTATTTGCCGGATTTTTTCAAATATTCCTTAAAATATTATTAATATACATGAGTATTAGTTCTCTTGTGAAATTAATTATTCAAAGCAGATAGTATCCGGCGGTTTCCTTTCCTGTAGAGCATTATGACATTTTTTAGTGGAAATAATTATAACAGATTGTGGTGTTTTTTTCTATCTTTTTTATCGAACTCACGTTTTTCAAGAATTGTCATATTGATATCTTTCTGTGCCATTACACCAGCCTTTGCCGTCAGTATACCGTCATCGACAGATTCCCCACGTAACCACTTCACAATTGCAAACGGAAGGTTAACGCCTGCTACATGACTGAAAGGATATCCACCGCCAAATCTTGCATTCATTTCAAGAACATAGTTAGTATCACCAACTTTAAATACGTCAACATCGAGATTACCTATATGCTTCATAATTCCACTGAGTTTTCTGCCGAGTTCCGTTAACGTTGAATCATTAATAGTCAATGCACAGTCGGTTTCACCTGAACGCATTGCATACTTCATTTTACAGATAGTATTTACATAGTTTCCGTCAAGATTATTGATGATATCAAGACCGTATTCCTGACCTTTAAGTTTCTCCTGAATTAGTACACACTTTGTCTGTTCCTGTACAGATTCATATTTTAGATAAGTCTGCATAATACTGCGTTGTGCCTTGTGGTAGAACACCTTAAGTTCTTCTTCATTTTCAGCTTCAAAAACCGCAATTGAACCCATTCCCCAGCGTGGTTTTACCATAAGCGGATAGGTAATATCTCCATTTTGTACAGCCTTTAATGCTTCGTCCAGTTCAATAAACGTTGCCGGAACATTCAGACCATTATTTTTCAGAAACTGATACGTAAGCCACTTATCATTACAATATCCAACTGTATCAGGTTTTGAAACAACTACGGTTGTACCGATTTCAGCAAATTTTTCCTTGTTTGCCGACAAAACAGGCAGGTCAATATCAAAAAGTGAAATAAGTGCATTGATATGGTTTTCCTGACAATAATCAAGCAGGAAGGGAATGTAATTATCATCATAAATCAGCGGTGTGACAACAGAATGGTCTGCAACACGGAATGCAGGTGACTGTGCAGAACTGTTTGCAACATGAACACTGCCGTTTCCATTTATTGCCTCCTTGAAATATTCAACCAGATAGCTCCGGCGACCCACAGATGTAAAAAGCAAATTCAATTCCTTATCCATTTTAAAAGACTTCCTTTCAGAACTAAAGATTTTTCAAAAAATCAAAGAAAAGAGGTGTTCCGCCTGTGTGTAAAAACAGAACTCTCTTATTCTTCATACTATTGTCTTTCAGCCATTGCAGCATACCTGCAAAACCTTTTCCCGAATACGTCGGGTCAAGCTGCATACCGTAATTCAGATACACACTGCGAATCGTTTCAGAAATTCTTTCATCATATTTTCCGTACCTACCACACAAATAATCGTCTGTTACAATAACAGGATTCTTTACCATATCAGAAATACCCTTTTCTGCAAGATAAGCAGAAATGAATTTTTCAAGCACCTGCGTTTCCTGTTCTGCACTTCTTGCAACGGATATACCTATAATTGTCTGCTTTTCCATAGATGCGGCTGCTCCGGCAAGAAGTCCTGCCTGTGTCATACCTGTACCTGTTGCGAGGAAAATCATATCATAGTATACACCAGCTTCCTTTGTCTGCTGTTTAATCTGACTGTAAACCTTTGCATAGGCACGAACGGGAGTAGCTTCGTTACCGTTTCCCGTTTTATCTCCGTAAATATAGTAAGGATTATACCCCTCCGCTCTGCATTGTTTCAGAACACTTTCAACAGTCTGTGCAACACAGGTTTTCGGACAGGTGATGACTTCCGCACCGCAGATATCAACCAAAAAACTGTTTGCAGTATCACAGCGACCGCCGTCAGTATCATCAGGGGAAATTATACGACATGGAATACCTTTTGAAGAACTCATATTAGCAAGCACACGGCAGAGGTTTGAGCGGGCATTTCCGTAGCCTACAAGACAATCACAGCCTTTTTCTTCCATATCAAGAAAGTACTCCTGTGCAATACGCACCTTGTTTCCACCAAACGAAAAGGGCAACAAATCATCACGCTTTACGTCAACTATATTTTCTTCAATTTTTCCGAGTGTAACAATAGGGGTAACAGTATTCATACAATAACACTCCATTTCAAAATATCATTTATTTTTACGCAGTTTTTTCATTGCAGATACTGCAAATATACTGAGAAATTCCTTGTTTAATACAAAAAACACGACACAGCCGACTGCAAAGTTAATAATGTAGAAAGGTATTTTACGGAACGCACACATTATACACATAATCACCAGTATCAAATCAGTGACGACCATTTCAGTTACAGGATAATTTACATTCTGAAACTTACGTATATCAAACAGCCTGTAAATCATAAGAAATAAATAACTAATCGTGGTTGAAAGTGTAGCTGCGAATATTCCAATCTTATGAATCAAAACAATATTTATGACGAAGTTAAGAACTGCTGCTAATACTGTAGTCACTCCGACGCTCCTTGTACGCATATTGGCAACATAAATTCCCCCGAGGTATATTGCAATATTGGAGAAAAACATTCCCAAAACCAGAATAGCAATATGAATATATGAATCATCATAATCACCACGGATAAGTATTTTGAATATTACAGGCTGAAAACCCATAAGTAACGCTGCAAATCCGGCAAGAACCCTGTGCATTTTTCTGAACACATCAGAATAGTATTTATCTGCGTCTGTATCCCTGACCGCANGAGAAGCATTTTCCTGCCANGCCATTGAAAAGGTATNCTGNGCAAGCTGTAACAGCATGGGAATTTTATTTGCAACTGCANATACTNCGTTANNANCAGCTCCCATAAACCACAAAATAATAGCACGGTCGGACATTCTCATGACCCAAAGAGAAACAGAGTTAGGAACCATCGGAAATGCGTAGTTTATAATACTGCGGAACAAAAATTTATCCAAAGTTTTAATATCAATGTATTTCCATGTTTTTAACGCAACAAAAATGTACAGAAAAGAAATAGTCGTTGATATTACAAGACTTGTCACCAGACCTTCCAGACCTGTATGCCAGAAAACCAGAAACAGAATGACAAGTCCCATATTCATAAAGGAATTTATGACGGCACTGACGGAATATATACTATTCTTGGACAATCCTCTTGCAATCTGTCTTGTAACTACAAGAAGTATATCAGTAAAATAATAAATTATAATCAGTAATCTCAGCATCGGTGAGAACATATGCAGTACAAAGTAAAGCACTGTCAGAACAACGAGCGATNNAGGTATAACNANGNCGTATNGTATTGTNACGATTGACTTGCACTTTTGTTTATCATCTTTACTGTCCAGCAAAAAACGGAAAACAGCACTCTGAATCTGAAGTGTTGCAACCGGAAGAAGCAGAGTACAGAGAATTGTTATCAGGTCATACGTACCATATTCATCTTTTGTGAGATATCCCGTATAGATTGGCNGTGTCACAANTGATNCGNATTTGNGTAAAAATGTACCAAAAGCANGTACAAATATACTTTTTAAAAAATTCTTCTCNCTTNATTCTTTCGCCATAGCTTCATTGTATTCCTTTCTGCTGTACCACTGCTCTTTTATGAGTAATTATTCTGACATTTTGTCAAAGATATTTTTCCATATTTTTACTTTCAGATTCATGTCCTGACGTGCAGACATTGCTTTCTGATTCTGTTCTTTCTGTGCAGGGGGTTCTTCTGCAAGTTCTGACAATGAGTGCATATCTGTAATTGTTTCGATATCGTGAAGTCTGCACCCGAGTTTATGGTAATGCTCCCACATATTTGTATCGGTGCGGATATACACTTTCGCACCGCAAAGTACTGCCTGAGTAATATTTCCCATTGCCTGTTGTCTGTCATTGTTGAACAATCCCACATTCATATCATTAAGATAACGCAGGTAGGCTTCTCCTGAAATAATCTCAGTAAGCGGAGCAACTTTTTTTTCTCCGAATATTCTGACGGCATACGCAATAATTTCTTTCGCATATGTCTTATAATCGCCAAGACCATAGTTAAGCGGAAGATGAATTTTTATATTCTCATCTTTAAAACGTGCAAGCAAGTCAAGTGCCTGTTTATGCTGATTGGTAGCCGTAGCACTGTTGCCGATGATGATATTTAAAGTATCACTACTTTTTTCCGTTTGTCTCAGTTCGCTCACAAGTTCCGCATTACAGCCGGCGAGGGGATAGGAGACTTTCAGATTTTCACCTTTTGCCCCGTACCATTCCTGTACCAGTTTCCAGTCACCATCGGAAAATGTGGAAATAAACGGAATTTTCGGAGCAATCTTCTGTTTCATTTTTTCAAAAATATGCTCTGTAAAACTAAGGTGTTCTTTTTTATGAATGTAAATATCCGCACCGAAAACCACCCAGTTGCATTTTTTCAGAAGCCACGGTTGGAGAAATAATGCAAGTATCACTGCTTTATTGAACAAGCCATGAACAATTATTTTATCTGCTTTATACAGTGCAAAAGGCGTTTTCATGGAACGTGACTGCAAAATTCTGCAACTTCCGATTTCTGCAAATTTTTCAGCGTGCGGATACTGTCCCATAAAAGTATGCTCAGAAGGGTCAAACTGACGGCTCAGCATCTGGAAAAATTCTTTTGTAAATCTTGAGTTTTCTCCTAAGNCGTGTAAAAACATATTGTAGCCNCCTTTCTNTTTNAATNAATTATTCTATAGTAAAACNTTTTCTTTTCTTATTTTTNCGCAGNTAATCCANATGTATTTTATTTATTCTGCTTTTGCTTTCGGAATACTTATGTTTATTAACATAGTACATTAGAATAAAACCAATAAGCATCCAGTAATAAGGGTCACCCCAGAACGTGTTGGACAATACAAGTCTCGAAGCAAGTGAAACCAGAATAACACATACAGCATTTGTTTTCGGGTCTTTTTCTGTCAGAATTATTTTCATCGCAAGGAATACAAGCAAAGCAAGGAAAAGAGTTCCGAATATTACGCCAAAGTCTGCCCACATTTCGTATAAAATACTGTGCGAGTAACCCCAGTTGAACAGTGGTCCTATAAATTGTCTGTCACCAAATGCACCGTAGCCGGTGTATGGTTTTTCAGCTATTTTTTTCAGAATGATATCATGAATCAGGTCACGCCCGTTGTCGTCCATTGCCTCTCCGCTTACAAGCATATTTAGTGTTCGGGACGAAATATGATTCTTTTCCATTACTGAAATCAGAAGCAATAACAGGTGTTTCCAAAGTAGCATCACGGATATTCCTGCTACACTTATAATTAAAAGATTACGAACCCTCTGACGCATTTTCCACTTGCTGTCAATAAAGAAAAACGCTGCAAATACAAAAACGACCAGCAAAGAACCTCTTGAACCGGTATCAAAAATCAATGCAAGCAGAACGACAGAAAATATAAGCTGCCATTTTTTCCGTTCAAACATATAAGCATACAATACTACCAAAAGAACAAATGCCATACTNTAACCGAAANCNAAAGAGTAGGNACGGTGNTCNTCTATACCTGACGCATTGNTATAGCTCCAATAACCCTGACTCTTTGCTTTGAACCACAGATACAGATTATACAGGAAAACAAAAACCGAAGTTATTTTGAAGTTTTTCCATATGCGTTCGGGAGTTTTTGAAGCTTCTATAAAGAAAATACCCCAGATTGCACCTCTGTCCGGTCGGAATATGGAATCCCATACACCAAAGGAATCTCGTGTAAACCAATGTTTGTATTCGGGGTGCATCATATATGTTATACCAAAAAATATCGCACAGCTTCCTAAAAATAAAACGAAATATTTACCAACTGGTTTCGAGGTAAGAACAAAATGCAGCAACAGCGGAACAATAATCAGAAAAGATAATATATACTCTGCCAGTTGCTGCATATTTACTACAGACAATATTTTTGCTATTATCATTCTGAATGTTCCATTGCCAAGCCAAAGTACACAGGAAACATTCAGCAGGAAATTTTTTTTAATCCTGATAGTACTGTGTTCGTAGCGAATACTTTCAGGTTTCATAATGAATTGACTTGAAATCTGTTGCATGAACAGCTCCTTTTCTCTGTATCTTGCCGATTTAGTATGCAATAATGCGTCCATACGCTCATTTTATCTCTCGATTTTTTTCATAAGAATCCGGCGAATACTTTCCTCTAAGGAAACGCACGGCTTATAGCCTGTATCTGCCATAAGTGTACTGCCGTCAAGTGCTGAATTAAGCACTTTGTCTCCGAGTTCTGATTTGATTTCTATATGCTTTCCGAGAACGGACTTTATTACTGAAGAAACTGTTTCCGCAATTGTTTTCAGTGAATATGTTCTGCCGTTTCCGAGGTTGTAGACGGAACGCCACTTCTTAGACGGAATATTCAGCAGGCTCAGTATACCGTCAGCGGCATCTTCAATATCAAGATATCCGAAAGTCTGATTGTCCTCAATAACAGAAAGTTCACCGTTTTTCAAAGCAAGTTCTACCATTTTATTGGTGACACGTTGGTCAAAATCCGGACCGATAAGGCTTGCCATACGAATATTTGTATGCGGAATTTCTGCACAAAGTGTATTGTTCAGAAGTTCGGAGGCATACTTTCCGATTGCATATTTATTTTCAAGCACAGGTTTATCTGTTTCCTTGGCAGCACATTTACGCTGTGGGTTATAGACGGACTGTGACGAAATGTTGATAACAGCACCCGAAGATGCCGCTCTTTTCAGAACCTTTGCAACAAAATCAAGACCGTCAGAAATTACCGCACTATCGGCATTACGTGGAAATGCACAGTGAATGACATAATCTGCTATAGAAAAATCAAACGTATCGATTTCGCTGTTGTCCACCGGAACGATATTATCTCCTCTTACAAAAGTAGAACAACGGCGTTCAAAATCAAAGGAAAAAGCATAAACCATTATATCA
>WFLZ01000022.1 GCA_009177225.1 Clostridia bacterium | reverse complement strand
ATTTCCTCGTAGGTGTATCTTCTTGAAAGTATCATGTCGTCAACTGCCGTGCGGAGTTCCGTATCAAGTCTGCTGATGATACTGTGTGTTCTTCTGGACGGCGGTTCAGGGTCATACACATCACCGATAATATCGGGAGCAGGCTTTTCAAGTACCGGCATTATTGCCTTTACCGTCTCGCTTACCGCAACAGCCACCGTTTTTGCGATAATTTCCTCAAGGTTTATATTTCCGTAACCGCCGGTGTGTCTGATTTCAGGAAGTACCTCATCAAACACCCAGCTTTCAAACTTTCTTGCTGTCGGAAGTTTGGAATTGATAATCAGACGGTAGAGGTCACCTTCCGGAATATATCCGACTTTCTGAATACCTCCGTTTGTGGGAGTGTCTATTTTGGACACCCCTTTGCATTTTTCTCTGACAGCTTTTGCCGGTTCTTTATATCCAAGAACTCTGGCACACTGGGTAGCCGGAAAATATTCCTTTCCGTCAATAACCATGATTTCAAGCTTCCCGAACTCGCTGTTCTGGAACACTTTCAGTTCGTTCATAAAAAATCATTCCTTTCTGTTTACTTTTCAAGATACCTGTGATAAAATTATAAATGGGTTTTTATGCCCTCGAATATTACCACCATTTATATTATAGTACGATTTTTTCTGATTGTCAAGCGTTTAGTACGAAATTTTCGTACTTTGTAACAAATAACTAAAAAAGGAGTGTTTAATTTGGAAATACTGAATAGAATAATCGTTCTTTTAGGAGCAAGAGACCAAAAGGAACTTACAGATTTTCTCAATTTAAAAAAGACTGCTTTTACTGATTGGAAGTCTGGTAAGAGTAATTCGTACCGAAAATATTTAATTGAAATAGCAGAGTTTTTTAATGTTTCTTTAGATTATTTGGTTTACGGAAAAGAAACTGAATCATCGAATAAAATCAATTTGATGAACGCTAACGAAACAACGATGATGAACCTGTTCCGTATGCTTTCAGAAAAGGAGCAGGACAGAGTAATCGGAAGATTAGAAAATATGGTGGAGGAATCACAGAAGTTCAAAAATAAAGAAGCGATATAATTATTTTTGATAACACAAAGAAATAATTTACTATTTGTATAAAAATAACTGCGGAACTGGTTCCGCACTCTAAATAAAAAAGTTCCGCAGTTCCGCAGATTGTTTTATGCTTATAAAGCCATTTTTTCTTGAATTTTCAAAAAATCTGTAAAAATTCTTAAAATCAATTTAAACGCTATTTTTCGGCATTTGCACCATTTTTTTAAACGCTAAAATACTTTTTAAATAGTTCTTAAACGATTTTTTTACGAAAATTTTAAAAACCTCGAAATTGGACTTTTACTCCAAAATCGAGGTTTTTTATTTTTCACATTAAAAATTTTAATTTCAATTTTTTCCACTTTATCCCACCGGATATTCGGCTATATACCGCAGATTTCCGTGCTTTTCACGTTTTTTACCGGCTTTATACGGCTTTTTTCATTTTTGACGTTTTGCTTGTTAATTCACATTACTACTCCGAACACTCTCGCTGTTTCTTCATATGTATGTCCTTCTTTTTGATATGCTACTGCTGTTTCTCTTAAATCTTTACTTTTACTCATATTTTTATTATATCACTTTTGTGTTC
>WFLZ01000216.1 GCA_009177225.1 Clostridia bacterium | reverse complement strand
GTCCGGAAGCAATTCTCAAGAACAAAAAAGGCAAAAAAATAAAGTACAGAATCAATCAGAGAGCATCCATGATTCAGAAATTACCAGAAAAGGAACAGTCAGAAGCAAACAAAAAAGAGCATAAAAAATCATCTGTACTCTGTAAAGTTGAGTATGTATTTGTGGTAGTGAAAAATATCTTTCATTGAACAAGTTCTAAAACATTCGCTTTAAGTGTTTCTCTTATCTGTGCAATTTATAATTTTTAACATAATCTTTGAGGTTTTAGAACAGGTCTAATGTCATTGAGTGAAATTATGACAATACTGATTATGTATCATCTGTCCGGATATAAGACATTTAAATGATATTATACGAAGCTTGTAATGCTACATCAAAGGAAAGATTATCCTGATATTGTAAGTTACAACCGATTTGTAGAAATTATGAAATTTGCACTTGTCCTACTTATATTATACACGATAAAGGCACGTTCTGGCAAGTGTTCAGGAATATCTTTTGTTGACTCCACTCATTTGAAAGTATGTGATAACCACAAAATACATAATCATCGTGTTTTCAGTGAATATGCGAAAACAGGTAAAAGTTCCAAAAGAAATATTTGGGAAACTGTTTGCTGACAGAGGCTATATTTCTCAGAAGCTGTTTGAAAAACTTCTGGAAAAAGATATTACGATTGTCACCAGAGCAAAGAAAAATATGAAAAACAAGCTGATGAATTTACACGACAAACTTATGCTCCGCAAACGTGCTGTAATTGAATCAGTAAATGATTTTCTGAAAAACATCTGTGATATAGAGAATTCCAGACATCGCAGTGTAACTAATTTCCTTGTCAATCTTATTTCTGCTCTGGCAGCTTACTCTTTTCTCCCTAAAAAGCCCTCTGTCTCTTCTGATTCTAATATGCCAAACGGCTTTTTATGCCTACTTGACTGATTTTTTCTGTCAAACTCACGTTACTATAGAATATTTTTTGGAAGAACCTGAAACTATATTTTTATTTTACATCTTTTTCCTTCAAAAGCAATGCCATATTTAACGATTTTTTTATATACTTCATTTATGAGACCGACTTCATATTGTCTGTCCTCAATCTGCTTTAAAGCTACATCACACATACTGTCAAGAGTCTCACCTTTGCTGACTGATTTAATTTCAATGATGACAGCAATTTCCCGTGTAAGAACATTTTTAATTACAATGTCATTGCGACCAGTATCGCTTTCACGATTTGATTCAACAAGATATTCGTCAGAGTATTCCAGCAGTCCCACAAGAAAACTATGATAGAAGTTTTCATAGCCATCGTGATAGCTTATACTTTTCAATAACCACTTATTTACTTCAAACTCAAATGTTTCAGCATCACCATTAAGAACTGCATTGAGTAATATACTTTTATCTGCAATTCTAATCGATTCGTCAAACCACTGTCTGAATGTATTTTCATAGGTAGTAATAATCTCTGTGTTAGGAATTACAGCAGTAAAGTAACTCTGTATTCCCTTCTGATATATATTTGTAGGTTTCAAATAGCCTGTATGGAGCAGGAAACTCCAGATATATTCAGATTTTACATTCATATTTGCATAAGTAATATCATCATACAGTGGTTTATCTATTGAACCACCAGTTATAAGTGTTTCAATATCATTTTTTATTTTTCTATCACTTTTTGTAATAAGTTCATGAATAATATTATTTGAACTTGTATTAACCCAATATGTCTGTGGAATATGATTCTTGTTGTTTAAAGCGAACTGAATGTATTTCAATACACTCCAGGGATTATATATTTCAGTTTCTCCAAACAAATAACCATCATACCATTGCTTTATTTCATAAAAGCAATCAGATAAATTATAATATTCCAAAACCTCTTTGACTTCACTTTCAGTAAATCCAAAATAAGATGCAAACGAATTATCAGTCACGGAGTGAACAGAAAGATTATTCAGACCTGTAAAAATGCTCTCTTTTGAAATACGTAGACAGCCAGTTAGAACACCAAATTCAAGTGAATCATTGGTTTTGAGAACACTCTCGAAAACAGAGCGAATCAAATTAATCATATCTTCATAGAATCCATTGAAATAGGCATTTTCTAATGGCACATCATATTCATCTATCAGCACAATAACCTTCTTGCCGTACACCTTATCAAGGCAATCAGAAAGAAGTTTAAGGGATTCCAAATAAATTGAATTGTCTGCTGTCCCATTATAGATTTCGGAAAACTGTTTTCGTTGCAACGGTTTCAGTTTTTCAGATGAAATGATATTATCATGTCTTTCAAATTCTCTTGTAACCAAATTCTTAAATCGTGCAAATGCAGTATCAAAATCAGGTTGTTTCATACCTTTCAAAGAAATACTGATAATAGGATATTGTCCCATGTAAGATTTATATTTATCCTCTGCTTCGGATATTGCAAGTTCGTCAAAAAGATATGAATTATCTTCATCAGTTTTTTCAAAATATCTTTTAAGCATACTAATATTGAGAGTTTTACCAAATCTTCTTGGACGAATGAAAAGAGTAACTTTTGAACCGCTATTCAGAATATCCTTAATAAGCATCGTCTTATCAATAAAATAGTATTCTCTATCAATAATTTCTTTAAAATCCTCAATTCCAATTGGAATAGGTTTATATCCGCTCATGCTATCACCTCACAGCTTTTTATTAATAACATTATAGCATATTATTCTGAATTTTGCAAGCATATAGTAAAACTATTTTTGAAGATTTATTACTTGTTTTAATTCCATTTTAAGATATTTNGCAATTNCGAACATCAAAACTNTTTTTGTTTTATTAGGTGTTTTCTTANAGTCTGTTNACATNAAAAAATAGCATCAAAAATCATAGCCAAATGAACAATAGAGATATAGATGGTATCGAGTTTATCATAACATGTAAATACTTTTCTGAAACGTTTCATCCGCAGAAAGAAACGTTCTACTTCATTTCTTCGCTTGTAAAGTTCTTTATCATATTCTCAGGGTTCTTTACGGTTCTTTTTTGGAGGTACAACAGGAATAAACCCATTTTTCTCAGCAAGAGAACAGGTTTTATCATCTTCATAAGCTCTGTGCATGAGAAGATTATGGTTATCTTCCGAATATATTGTCTCAATCAGTTTTCTTCCCTGTGGTGCATCATGACGGTTTCCTGCTGAAAGTTAAAAAACAAAATCGGTTCTTGCAAAAGTGCAGACAAGATGTATCTTTGTCGTCAATATCATTAACTTAAAACAGCTCTCGAATGGCAGGTAGAATGTCTGGAATGTTTGAAATTACGCGGAAAAGAACGGTTTGGACGGATTGAAGAAAGATGCTTTACAATGTGAGTTTTNANATTATTCAANGCACGAGAAANANAGGATACGCTCATATAGTTATTCTACTTATAAACGAAACTACAAGGACATAGAAAAGCATAGTGAATGGAATCGTTTAAAGATAAGTGATAACGCAGAAATGCTTTTATTCTACGTTTTAAAACGTACCAG
>WFLZ01000111.1:1050-1680 GCA_009177225.1 Clostridia bacterium | reverse complement strand
AACCACCCTCCTGTCCGGTTGTTCTTTCGGTTTCATCGTCTGTAACTTCAAGTGTACCCTCAATATTTACAGGAGAAAGTCTGTTAATTTCCTCCATAAGACAAGCAAGTTCTCCTGCCGACGCCTTAATTTTCATTTTCAAAACTCCTTTCAAGTATAAAAATAAGGCTTAAAGCCTTTATCTGCGATATTTTCCTGTATGCCCGTAATGCTTTCTGTGAAGTACTGTTCTGACATATGAAAGGTAATCAACAGCAAAACTGTCCTCTGCATAAAGCGAAAACAAAGCGCTGTTATAGTCTGGTATATACATTTTTATCCTCCTTTCAAATACAATTTAAGCATAATTAAAACGCCCCTTAAAGAGCGTTTTAAAAGTGTTTTTTAATCCCATATAGTATCTTCAGGTGGCTTTTTTTGTTGTACAATATAACTTTCAGTAATGCCATAATTACCAACAATATAATCCTTATGTTCTGTGATACTTTTTTGTAACAACTCAATAAATTTCTCTATTTCTTTATTGTCTCCGGATATTACTTCAAAAGGAGCGTTAAAACTATATCCAAACATATCAAAATGTTTATCTTTTAGACGCTGCCATTTTTTCATATCATATCNNCTNNAANA
>WFLZ01000111.1:0-1045 GCA_009177225.1 Clostridia bacterium | reverse complement strand
TCAAACTCTTTCAGCGAATAAGGAAAATATTCTTTCATCTTTGCATATCGCAGTTCGTCTGATTGGCATTCAAACATATGAGCAAAAGCCTCACGACTTATTGATATGTCATTCCAATAAGAAGAACCATCCTGCATTTTATGAACAGCACAACCTTCTATCATTTCCCCTGATAAACCATGTAATAAATCTGAAACAGCAGAATGTTCACGCATATCAGTTAAACTATCACCAATATTTTTTGCAATTTCATTTAGATTCATATCAGGAAATTTCGTATGATAAATATGTATTAAATTTTCATAATCTTTTCTAAGGCTTTTTATATAATTTTTATTTTTATATGAAATACCACCGCTTAAAGTATCAATCATGTGACCATGTTCATGAAACCATGTTGCTCCAACTCCACGAACATTATTAGAATCAGCTTGATAATTCATATAAATTCCTTCTTTTTCCCATTTTGAACCTTTGGTATAATGAGCTGTTCCATAAAATTGACTGTCAACAACAGAGCCTGATTTAATATACTTATTGAAAACTTTCTTACTTGCTTTAGAAGCATGGGAAAATCGTTCTTTTAAAGCAGAATAATATTCAGTATCAATATATTCATCACTTTTAAGAAGAGATTTGAATTTTCCTAATTCTGTTTTCATTTTACCATTATCCTCAGCAAAAGTCAAGCTATTTCGTTGATTTTCTTTCAGATAATTCTGCTCCCTGAAATAGTCCCTGTCCTGACCTGTTTGATTAATGAAATAACGCATTTTCGCCTGTCTGTCCCTTACAAGAGAGTTTGCATAATTAAATGAATCCTGAATGACTTGTTTTAATTCAGGGTCATCAGCCTCTTCAACGGCTACTTTAAAAGCAACCTGTTCACGTTTTGCCGCCCTGATTTCTCTTTCATAACCCCTTTGAATTTGCGAAATTTCGTACTGATTATAAAGTTTTCCGTTGTACTCAATGTTTCTTTCATCGAGTTTTTCAAGGTCTTTGGCAGAATAATTCGGCTTTGAATAGCCTTCAAAGAACGGAT
>WFLZ01000108.1 GCA_009177225.1 Clostridia bacterium | reverse complement strand
ATCGTTCCGGAGTGTCCTCAATAGCTGAAATGGTATCCATACCAAACGGATTCACAATTCTTTTTGCAAACTTCGGCCCCACGCCTTTTATTAGTCTGCTGCCGAGATATTTTTCAATTCCGAATACAGTAGCAGGAACAGTTTCTTCCCACTTCTGCGCAATAAACTGACTGCCGTATTTCTTATCGACTTTCCAGTCGCCCTCAATTAAAAGAACCGAGCCAATATTTGCGTCAACCAGATTTCCCACGACCGTTATGAGTTCATTATAACCTTTTACAGCCACACGCAGCACACTGTAGCCGTTTTCTGGATTCTGATATGTTATTCTCTCTACTACTCCTCGAATTTTTGTCATATGTTTCTACCTGTTATTTTACGCTGATTCCGTACTGTTAAGATTCTCGGAAACGTTATCACACGTCCTTTCATTAGACCCGTTCGAAAACCTAATTTGTTTCAATATTTTAAAACAAATAACAAAATTTGAACTATGTTTTTGGAGTTAATTTCTTTAAAAACTATTTGAAAAATTAGATTTTCAGAATATTAATTATATAATATAATTATTTATTTCGATATATTTTTTTGTAAAACATAGTTTTCGAACAAGTCTATTATTTATCCTTTCCGCAGCACCGCTTATATTTTTTACCGCTTCCGCATGGACATAATGCGTTTTTACTGATTGGCTTTACATTATCAATTTTCATCAGTTCAGAAAGTATCTGAACACGAAGTTCATTAGGCACATCACTTTCCGTCAGATTTCTGCGAAGTTCATTTATATCCATTTCACCGCTTTGTAAGGCTGATGTGATATTTTTTCCAAAAACAATTGCTTTGGGAGATGTTCCGTTATATAGTTCATTTGGCGTATGTCCCCTATTGTAAGCAGTACGTAAATTATTGTTCAATTCCTGATATAGAGGCAGAAATTTTTTAATCTGATTTTCTGTAAAAAGAAGTCCCATTCTTTCATATTCTTCAAACGGAAAATTGAACTGCCCGTCGTTCATTCGAAGTTCAAAAACTGCCTCATAAAGAAATTCTTCCGCATCAGATTTGTTCATGTGTATATCTTTCATGAAAAAATTCAGAATCGCATTGGTCTGCGGTGTTTTTTTATAGTAACTTTCATCTGCATATTTCAGTAATTCAGTTTTCGATAGCACATAGTATTCCTTGCCCAGATGACCTTTTGACATATTATAGTAATCGTCAAATCCGCAGACAAGCAAATACTCACCCACCAATTCACGTTCCATAGGTTCGCTTGGAAGCTCATCAGTATACAGTTCATCCATACTGAGAATATAATAATAGTGATTCTCGTGACGGGCTATTTCTGCAAAGGCAAGGAAATCTTCCTCAGAAATACTTCCATGATTCTGCTTATTTATGATTTCAAAGGCTTTTCTCATTGTAATAATTCCGTATAAATTCGAAAAAGCATCGAAATACCGCCGTAAAAGTTCAATCTGTTTATCCTCTAAATTAAGTTTGGAGTACATTCTTTTCAGTGTACTCTCTGCATATATTCTTGGAAATCTTTTCATATTATCACCCTACTACTATAATTTATATTTTACTAACATACCTCGCAGTGCATTTTCAAACGCTCTATCCTGCTCCCCTGTCCGTTTCGGCATACCTTTCAATCTTCCGCCGTTCTGACAGATTTTCTTTGAAACTGCACGAAATTCCAGTAATCCCGAAATATTATCATTAGTGTATTCTTTTCCGTCCTGATTGAGAACGACTGCTTGTTTACTCAGGCACATCGCCGCAAGACCGTAATCCTGCGTAATGGCAATATCACCTTGCTGAATCAGATTGACAAGCCGAAAGTCTACACTGTCTACACCTTTATCTACTACAATTGTTTTAGCACCATCATGCTCAATCTGATGTGCAGTGTCGCAGATGATAACGCATGGAATATTGAATTTTCCTGCGATTTTCAGTGCATTTCTGACAACCGAGCAGCCGTCAGCGTCGATGTATATTTTCATGTCCTTTATTCCTCTAAGAATCATTTCAATGTCTATAGCATTTCCGATTCCAGCATTTCCAGCACCTTAGCTTCCCGTTCAATTAAAATATTGTCATAACCATTATGGTCGTGAGTACGGTTGACATTTCTTGCATAATTCGACGTAACATATTCTAATGTAAACCCTTCTTCATTTTCGTAATCATCTAAATACTGAGTTACTAAACTATCTTCAACATCACAAAGATAATAATAATTCTCCTGCTCGAAAATTTCATTTTCATTGTAAGTACTTTTTTGTATACGAAGAACATAACCGTATTCATTTATGGAATCAGGAATAATTTTTAGTCCTGTTTCTTCCAGCACTTCACGAATCAACGCTGTATTGCGACTTTCACCTGCTTCAATTCCTCCTCCAGGAAATTTATAATAATCATATTTTTGGCTGTACACCATTGCAATTTTTTTATCTTTAAATATAATACCACGAACTGACGGTCGTCTGAAACGTTTTAATTCCAAATCATAATCTTTCAAATCTATCACAAATAATTCTCTCATATCTGTAATCCTTCCACTGTGTAATTTTTGATTTTCAGTCACACTTTCCGCACCAATTACAGCCATTGCAACTGTTTTTTCTTTTGCAGAACCTACATTTAGGCTGCATTGGAATATCCGTATTTCTTGACGGATAACTAAGTCCCGAACGCTGTGCCTGTACTCTCTGATACGCTTTCGGAATACGATATGCCTTACCGTCTTTGATAAAAATATTTCCTGTGCCGATAAAGTCAAATTCCACATTTGCATATTCACACTGGTCATGTAAAGACTTTATCCATTCATAGCGACAAGGTCTTGTTCCATCATAATTTTCGCCGTCAGCAAGAACCTTTTCAAACTGACCTGTGGCAAGATACTGTTCTGCATGAATTTCCGACAGAATCGGCGCACACATAAATGCTTTATGCTTTGCAGGAATATCCAACAATATCGGAAGCCTTTCATCTACACGTTTCTGATTTTCTGTTGTTACGCATAGAATTACATTCTCCCAGCCGTCGTTCCAATCATACGGCAGATTTTCTTCAATACGCTCCGCACGCTTTGTCTGAATCCAGAANNTCACATCGAAACGCTGACGAATCATATCCCAGACCTCATTTCTCCATACATTAGCTTCTTCCAGAAAAAAATCAGATGTCATGCAGATGTGAAGCAATGTTCCCGACTGAATTTTAAACTCTCCCTGTCTTGTCTTTTTCAGCGGAAGATTGAAGTTTGTTTTGGTTTTATATATCTCACTACCGTCACGGTCACGCTGTGCATCAAGGTAATACATATAACAATATTCGCAGCCCTCCGAGTATTTACGGCAGCCATGCCACGGATTCCATATCTNCATCANAAACTCTCCAGAAGCTGACGNCAGCCCNCGTAAATNTCATTANAGGCAACGTCAAATCTATCCGTGTACCAAGGGTCTGAAACATCTTTATTTTTCAGNAGTTTGCGTACTTTATTATCGGGGTCACCGCCGAAAATCCACATAGTATTTGCAACATTTCTGCTGTCCATACACAAAAACAAATCATATTTATCATAATCTGATTTTTTCAACTGTACAGCCCTTTTTCCCTTGCAGGAAATGCCATGCTTTGCAAGTTCTGCTCTTGCAGACGGATATACAGGATTGCCAATGCCGTTCCATATTTCCTCGGTGCTTGTTGCACTGGACGCAACGATAAATTCCGCTTCACGCCCACACTTTTTAAGCATATCTTTAAAAATAAACTCCGCCATAGGACTGCGACAGATATTTCCGTGGCAGATGAATAGTATCTTATTCACTATCATTTCTCCTTTCTCAAATGCCGTAAAATACCATGTTTTCAAGGATTTGAGTATATTGTCCTGCCATACTACTAATTGACTTAAGTATGGCAAAAAATATAAATTAGTGCAAAATCGAGCAAACCACAGCAATCCTTACAGCAATTCCACTTAAGATAAAGAGTATCCAGAAGCAGAAAACCAACCTGAAATATCAGAAATAGAAACCGCCGAAAAAGCATCCGGAATTACAGAATGAAGCAATTCAACGGT
>WFLZ01000058.1 GCA_009177225.1 Clostridia bacterium | reverse complement strand
CGCTGAAAAAATTCCGGATTGTATATGGTTTCCGCAGAACGAGGACGAGGAATGGACTGACGAAAGAAAATATTTTAATTTCGGACAGATTTGTGACTATGTATGTGAAAATGCACAGGAGNNNGACCTTGTGATTANTCTNGGCTGTGGTGACGCTTANAAANTCGCCAAGATGATTCTTAAAANNCTTTCAGGAGAGGAGAANTAATATGCCAAAGGATAAGGAAATAGCTGTTTTCAACTATATAAAAAGCCGTCTCAGTGACGGCATTTCCCCGTCCGTAAGAGAAATTATGGACGCTATGGGATTCAAGTCAACTTCAACCGCCCACCGTTACATCAGAACTCTTGCAGATGCCGGACTGATTGAAAAAACAGGAAGTATGAACCGCTCACTCAAACTGCCGAACAGTCCTATAACTTCCGTTCCCGTTATCGGAACTGTCACAGCAGGTCAGCCTATAACGGCAATTGAAGATATTACGGGATATGTGGGATTTGAAGCTCCCGGAATAAATCCCAACGAACTTTTTGCCCTGAAAATCAGAGGTGAAAGCATGATTAATGCCGGAATATTCGACGGTGACATAGTAATTGTTCAGAAAGCAAACTATGCCGAAAATGGCGACATAGTAGTTGCACTTATCGGTCATGAGGACGCTACTGTAAAACGTTTCTTCAAGGAAAACAGTCATTTCAGACTCCAGCCCGAAAATGACACAATGCAGCCTATCATACTTGACGAGGTGGAAATTCTCGGTCGTGTAATCGGATTGAAACGTTATTATTAATCAGTTTTAAAAAAACTATTCCAATTTATAAAAAAATGTTGTATAATGTAGAATAGTACATTTTAAAGAAAGGAAAATTTCAAAAATGCTTAATGATGTCAAAGTAATTATCTGCGGTAAGGAGTATAAACTTAAAACTTCCGAATCACCTAACTATGTTTTTGCACTCGCAAGAGCGTTGGAGGCAAAAATCAATGACAATATGAACTCCGGAAGCGGTTCTTCACCGTACAGTGCGTCAATTATGGTTGCACTCAGCACCCTTGACGACCTCAACAAAGCCAATCAGCACCTTGACAATATCAGAAATCAGACAAAGGAATATGTTGACGAGGCAGGCAGAATACGCATTGAACGTGATGCGGCACTGAAAGAAATTGAAGTCCTCAAGTCTAAAATCGTACAGCTTGAAAACATGGTAAAGCTTAAACAGCTTAAGGACAGTATCTGATGAAAAAAACGGAAATCCTTGCTCCTGCCGGCAGTATGGAAACACTCTGTGCTGCCCTGCGTTCAGGTGCAGATGCAGTCTATGCCGGCGGCAAACGTTTTTCCGCACGGAATAATGCTTCAAATTTTGAAAATGATGAACTTGAAACCGCCGTCCGACTGTGCCATAAATACGGTGCAAAATTCTATCTTGCCGTGAATACGATAATTTTCGACGAAGAAACGGCTGATTTCTGCGAGTACATAAAATTTACCGCATCGGCAGGAGTTGATGCTTATATTGTTCAGGACTGGGGCTGTGCGGAACTTATCAGAAAATGTGTTCCGGACGCTGTTCTTCACGCATCAACGCAGATGTCGGTACACACGGCAGCAGGTGCGGAATTTCTTAAGGAAAACAACTGGGAAAGGGTTGTCCCTGCCCGTGAACTTGACAGAAATGTTCTGAAAAAAATAAGCGATACTGGTATTGAAACAGAGATTTTTGTACACGGTGCTTTGTGTATGTCGGTATCGGGACAATGCTATATGTCGGCGATAATGGGTTCACGTTCCGCTAACAGAGGGTGTTGCGGACAGGCTTGCAGACTTCCGTTTTCTGTGTCCGGAAATAAAAANGCGCTCTCTTTNAAAGNCCTTTCACTTATTCCATGCGTTCAGGAACTTTCCGGAATAGCCGACTCCCTCAAAATAGAGGGCAGAATGAAACGTCCCGAATACGTCGCATCTGCCGTGAACGAACTGAAAAAGGCAATCGACGGACAAGTTCCCGACATGAATTTTTTAAGGGGAATTTTTTCACGCAGCGGTTTCACTGACGGATATTTTACAGGAAAACGCATGGATATGTTTGGTATACGTGAAAAGGACGATGTTATTTCCGCAAAGGAACTGATTCCGAAAGTACACGAAATATACAGGTTTGAAAGAAAAGTATATGACATATGCTTTCATGCGGAAATAAAGAAAAATTCTCCCGTAAAAATTACTGTATTATGTGATGATATTTCCGTGACCGCAACCGGAGACATTCCCGAAACCGCAAAAAACCGTCCCACTGATTCGGATTCACTGAAAAAACAGCTTTCAAAACTTGGTGACACAGTTTTCAGCTTTAAAGATGTAACTGCGGACATTGACNACGGNCTTGTTGTTCCTGCCGGAAANCTCAACGAATTACGCCGTGAANTAATCGGAAAACTCACCGAGAAGATAATTAAAAAAAATACTCCTGTGCGTAAAATTACTGACTACTCCCCTGTTATTGCGGAAAAGCGTTGTGATACTCCCGAAAAGCTCCCCATACGTACTTTCTGTGTAAACATTGAACAGGCAAAAGCTTCTGCCGATATGTCTGAGTATATGATACTTAGCTCCGCTTTAAGTCTTTCCGTGCCGTTTTTGTCGGAACTTTCGGAATACAGGGAAAAAATAATACTTTCACCGCCTCGTTTCATGGCGGACGAGGAAAGGACTATTTCCGGACTGAAAACGATAAAAGAAAAATTCGGAATTGACCGCCTTTTGTGCCATACACCCGACTGTATAGCCATAGGTAAAAAGCTCGGCTTTAAGCTTCACGGCAGTTTTTCACTGAATATTTTCAACTCGTTCAGTGCGGAATATATGGAAAAACTTGGTTTTGAGGACTTTATCTTTTCGTATGAGGCAAAATTACAGCAGATTAACAACATACACACAAATCTGCCTGTCGGAGCTGTAATATACGGACGGCTTCCGCTTATGCTCACAAGAAACTGTCCGATAAAGAATGAAGTCGGCTGTAAAAACTGCACCATGAAAATTACAGACCGCACCGGTCGTGAATTTCCTGTATCATGTTCGCCGTACTATGTCGAAATACTCAATTCCGACTGTCTTTATATGTATGACAAACTTGAATCGTTCAGAAATATATCTTTTGGAACTGTCATACTTCACGACGAAAACGCTGAACAGACAAAAGCCGTTCTTTCAGGAAAAAAGCCGTCCGGAAACATCACAAGAGGACTTTATTACAGAGGTATATGAATTATGAAACTCAAATTTAAAAAACTTGACGAAAAAGCGGTTATCCCGTCAAAAGCAACAGCCGGAAGTGCAGGTTTTGATATATATGCCTGTCTTGATGAACCGATAACTATTGAATCCGGTGAAATAAAAATGATACCCACAGGTCTTACGGCAGAACCGGATTGCGATGATGTCGCACTGCTTATATACGCACGTTCGGGACTTGCCTCAAAATACGGCGTTGCCCTTGCAAACGGCGTTGGCGTAGTTGACAGCGACTACAGGGGAGCTTGGTTTATTCCGCTTATAAATCATGGAAAACAGCCGTTTACAGTCGAACACGGAATGAGAATCGCTCAGCTTTTACCCACAAAAGTTCTGATACCTGAAATTGAAATATGCGAAAGTCTCTCCGATACCGGACGGGGAGAAAACGGTTTCGGTTCTTCCGGTATAAAATAAAAATGCCTTTATGGCAGACTGGAGAATGCAATGAAAAAAACTTTATACATGATACTGCTGATAGTCGGTGCAATAATAATCGGTTCTCTTATTGCTGATAAAGCGGCGGTAAGCGAATCTATGGGGTGGCTTGCATATTCCGGAGGCTTTTCACTTCCTGCCAACCCTTATATTAATCTCAGCATAATTACCATAACTCTCGGTTTCACTTTCAGTATCAGCATAGCACAGATTATCATGATTCTTATTGCACTGTTCGTATTTTATAAAACAGCTCCCAAACTTATTCAGGGATAATATCCCTATAAAAACCGGATTTTTTCAGAAAATTTTACAGTTTTTCTGTTCATTCGGTTTATTTTGTTTTCATGTTTTTACAAATTTTCTGTAAATCCGGATTTCTCTTTCAAAATTCTTGTCTGTATCCGGTTTTGGTGATATAATATTATTGTTGGAATTTAAAAATATAAAAAAGAAAATGAATATGCAAAAGTTAAGGAGTGCAGAATGTTTACAAAAGATATTGGTATAGATTTAGGTACTGCTAATACCCTTGTTTATTTAAGGGGAAAAGGGATAATAATAAGAGAGCCGTCTGTTGTGGCAGTAAACACAAGAACAGACAAGTGCCGTTATGTAGGAAAAGAAGCAAAGGAAATTATCGGCAGAACCCCCGGCTCAATAGTTGCAGTAAGACCCCTTAAAGACGGCGTTATTGCCGATTTTGACATAGCAACGACAATGTTGCAGGAATTTATAAAAAAAGCTCTCAGAAGAACGATTTTCACAAAGGCAAATGTCATAATATGTATACCGTCGGGAGTAACTGCGGTTGAAAGACGTGCCGTGCGTGAATCCTGCAAAAAAGCCGGTGCAAACAATGTACTTATAATAGAAGAACCCATGGCGGCGGCTATCGGTGCAGGACTGCCGACAAATTCCCCTGCCGGTAGCATGATTGTCGATATCGGAGGCGGAACAAGCGAAGTTGCCGTTATATCACTCGGCGGAATTGTTGCCTCACGTTCAATAAGATGTGCCGGAGATGAGTTTGACAACGCTATTATAAATTATATAAAAAAGAAATACAATCTGCTTATAGGCGAAAGAACGGCAGAAAACATAAAGCTTGAAATAGGCTCGGCNTTTNCGNACGAAAAAGAANCATCAANGGAAATAAAAGGTNGTAATNTTCTCAACGGACTGCCCGAAAATATAGTGGTAAATTCTGCCGAAATACGTGACGCTCTTGTTGAACCTCTTGCAAGAGTAATCGACGCTATAAAGTCGGCTCTTGAGGAAACTCCGCCCGAACTTTCAGCGGACATTATCGACAGCGGAATAACACTTTCCGGTGGAAGTGCATTGCTGAGAGGTCTTGACCGTCTTATAAACCGTGAAACAGGTATGCCCGTATATATAGCGGAATACCCACTTGACTGCGTTGCAGAGGGTACGGGAAAAATTCTTGAACACATCAGCGATTATCAGGACGCTCTTACCGAAAATGTCAGATATTACTAAGGAGGCGTTCTGATGCGTGATTTTTTTAAAAGCACACGTTTTAAAATTCTGCTTGCCTTTATTGCCTTTCTTATCGGAATAATGATATATTCCGTCACAAAAGGCGGATATTCAATTTCCGGAAAATCGTTCATAAATACAATATCAAAGCCTTTCCGTACCGTTTCAAACGACATAGGCATGAAAGTGGAAACTTCCCTTGACAAACTTTCAAAAGCAGAGGAAATTTATGACGAAAATCAGGAACTGAAAAAACAGGTGAGCGAACTCAGCGAACAGCTTACGGAATACGAAAACCTTAAGTCAGAATGTGNNGAACTCAGAAAATTAGTTGGCATAAAGGAAGCANACCCCGACTATTNAACGTCNCGTTTCTGCAAAGTAATAGGCTACACCGCANACGACCCTTTCAAGTCATTCACGATAAACGTCGGTTCGGCTGACGGAATTGAACCTTATCTCCCTGTAGCTACGTCAGAGGGACTTGTCGGAATAACAATTGAAGTTTCGGAGCATCTTTCAACCGTAAGGACAATTCTTTCTCCTGACCTTTCAATAGCGGTAAAATGTTCGTCTTCGGGAGCTGATACCGGAATTATAGAAGGTGATATTATGTCGGCTGAAAACGGCATGACAAAACTCCTGCATCTGCGAACAGATAATACACTGCGGAAAAATGACCTCATGATTACGGACGGCACAAGCGGACTTTTCCCTAAAGGCTATTCTGTCGGAAAAGTAAAAAAAGTTGACATGGATTCAAACGGTCTGGCAGCGTATGCAGAAATAGAACCGTGTGCCGATATAACAAGCCTTACCTCTGTTTTTGTAATAACTGATTTCACAGGCAAAAGGGAGGTTTCCGAATGAAACTGCGAACTACACGGGAACAGCGCATTTTATATATAAAAACTGCGTCAAGATGGATTCTTTATTATATAATAATATTTGCAGGGTTTATAATAATGTCTTCGGGTACATGGCGTAAACCTATTATACTTGTACCTGTTGCTCTCTNTATTGCANTNAACANCAATCAGTATGCTTCNGCGNTTACGGNTGCGGTATGCGGTTTTCTGATTGATACAAGCTGTGGAAAGCTTTTCGGATATAACGCCGTTCTTCTGACGATATTCTGTATAGTTATATCACTTCTGTTTGAATTTTATCTCAGATATAAATTCGTAAGTTTTTTATTTATATCTGCTGTTATTTCGTACATACAGTGCGTACTTGACTACAAATTCTACTACGAGATATGGAACTATGAAAACTCTGAACGCATATTTACCGTATATACTCTTAAAGTATGGGCATATACGGTTATATCGTCGGTTTTCGTCTACCTGCTGTTAAAAATGATAAATCATTTTCTTATGCCGAAAGCTCATCTGACTATTGAGGAAACAATAAAATCCGGCGAACAGCATTAAATTATCAACCGCACAGGTAATATGTGCGGTTTTCTCTAAAGGAGTGATTTTTATAAAGACTATATCAGATACAATTAAATCAATAATTATTGTCACTGTTGTTGTACTGTCTGTAATTTCAAGTGCAATGCGGCTTATGAAAATACAGATAGTAGACAGTGACAGCGTAAGTCCGGTGGAAACACACGATGATACCCTTATTTACCGGAAAGAAGTAAAGGCAACACGAGGTGAAATTATAGATTTCAACGGAAATCTGCTCGTGACAAACGACAAGCGTTGTGATATTGTACTCCAAAAAGCTTTTTTTCCAGAAGATTTAAGCAAAGGCAACGACGTTATAATAAATGTTTATATGGCTCTGCTGAAACACAGCTGTAAATTCAGGGAAAGTCTCCCCATAACAATGAATGAACCGTATGAATTTACAACAGACGACGTTTCGGAAGTTGTTGGCAAACTTCATCTGAATGTCTATGCGTCCGCTCAGAACTGCATTGACAAGCTTATTTCAGACTACGAAATAGCTGATACCTACACCGAAAGGGAAAAGCGTATAATCGCCGGTATCCGCTACGAAATGCTTGCAAAGGAATTTTCCTACAGTAATGACCTTGTTCTTGCGGAAAACGTCGATTCAAAAACCATTACCGACATCAAGGAACTCGGAAATTTCTACAAAGGCGTTGAAGCGGTTGAAGTCTCCGAAAGACGTATAGCAAGGGGCGATATTCTCCCACACGAAATAGGAACGGTAGGACCTATTTACGCCGAAGAATATGACGAACTTAAAACAAAAGGCTATGCCCTTAATGATACTCTCGGAAAAAGCGGTATTGAAAGTGCAATGGAAACTGAACTGCGAGGTCAGAACGGTCTTGAGGAAATTTCTGTTGCCAATGGTGCTGTATCAGACGTTAAAATAATAAACGAAACTAATTCGGGCAGTACTGTAAAACTTACGGTAGACGGTGCTTACCAGCTTAAACTACAGGGAATACTTGACAATTTTCTTGATAATTTCCAGAATATAAACACAAACTGGCATCTCACCAATGTAAACAAGGGAGCAATCGTCGTACTTGATGCAAAAACAGGTGCAGTCAAGGGAATGGCTACCGCTCCGACTTACAATCTGAAAGATTATGCCATTGACTATGATGAACTTCTTGAAGACGAGGATTCTCCCCTTCTTAACCGTTGTACCTACGGTCTTTACCGCCCCGGTTCGACTTTTAAAACAATTACTGCCACAGCAGGTCTTAACGAGGGAATTGTAACACCGTATAGTACGCTTTACTGCGGTCATTACTATAATTTCCACGGTTCAACGTTCTCCTGTACAGGTACTCACGGAAATATAGCTGTACGCTCGGCTATTCAGGTTTCATGCAACTGCTATTTCTATGAACTTTCAAGCCGTCTCGGAATCGACAACATCACAAAATATGCACAGCTTTATGGTCTCGGTTCAAATACAGGAATAGAAACAGGTGACGCTGCCGGCTATCTCTGTAATCCGGAAACTTTTGCGGAACGTGGACAGCCTTGGTATGTCGGTTTCGTAATTCAGGCAGGTATAGGAAACTACGACTGCGGTATGACACCTTTACAGATGGCTGTTGTTGCCAATACTATCGCCAATAAAGGAGTACGCTACAAACCGTATCTCGTTGACAGTCTCTACAAATACGGTACAGATGAACTTATCTATAAAACACAGCCGACGGTTGCCGAAAAAATCGAACTCAGCGACGAAAATCTCTATGATTCTATCAGGTACGGTATGATTGACGCTTCAAGAAATATTCCTGTATATAAATATTCACTTTCAAATCTCGGTTTTGACGTTGCAATAAAGACAGGTACTCCGCAGACAGACCAGAACGATTTAAGTAAGCAGAACTCATTCTTTATCGGATTCGCTCCGGCTAACGACCCCGAAATTGCTTTTGCAGGCGTTATTGAGGGCGGTGAATATTCAAAATATATGATTCGTGATATCATTCTTGAATATCAGAAATGCTACGGTCTGAACGGAGTTGAACCGACAGCAGTTCTTCCGAACGAAAACGGTGAAATTCCCGAAACTGCAACAGGTACGAGAACAGGTACAGGCATGTCAACCGGTACAGGAACAGGCACAGGTACGGGAACAGGAACAGGTACAGGAACTAATACCAGAAATTCTGCTACTTCCTACGGAACGTCAACGGCTTCACAGACAACAACAGTGTCATCACGCTGAAATACCAAAAATCCCCTCTTTCTCAGAGGGGATTAAAAGGTGATTTATGTTTAAAATGACTATAAATGCGGAATACTAACATTGAAATAAGTACTCCGGTTATTACTCCTCCTGTATCTATCATGACATCAGTAAATTTACAGGAACGTCCCGAAACAAAATACTGATGAAATTCGTCTGAACAGGCATAAATAAATCCGAAAGAAACAGTTATCAGCGTTCCACGGCTGAAAAGCTTTCTTGAACCCACTGACAAAGAAGCAAGGAGACCAAGTACTGTGTAAATAGAATAATGTGCAAGTTTTCTTATTATATGCCCTACTTGCCGGAGCATACATTTCTTCTCACTGCCGGACATATCTTCATAGTTATCAACAAAAATCTTTATTATAAATTCAGTAACGTTTCCGCTCCGGTGTGAAGATTCAGAAGAATTTTCCATAGAAAAACAGAAAATAAAAACCATCATTACTACGGTGCAGATTATAAATACATTTCTTTTCATATTTTCACTCTTTTCTTTATTTCTCTAACAGTTATTATACAGTTTTTTACCGTCCTTATAAAGCCGTAACAAAAAAATTATGCTAATTTTTCGTGAAAAAATTGAAAAATAGCTTGTATATTGTCAAAGAAAATGCTATAATATAGTGAGTGACCTGCACTTGTATGGTTTTAAATATATTACTCTTATTCTGGAGGCTGCAATGAAAAATATTTTATCAAATGTATGGACAAAAAGATGTACGGCTCTTATAAGCGTACTCTATACCTATCTTGTCTGCCGTATATGCTACTTTTCTATTTTCTACGATATACATATAATTTCCCGTGTATCGCTCTGCCTGCTTACTACAGGCGTTTCGATTATTGCACTTGTTGCAATGCTCTACTCAAGAAAACAGATTCTAACACGTATTTCAAGCTTTATTATCCTTCCGGCAATGCTACCCGTCGTCATACTGTACTTCGGTGAATGGGGACTTATACTTCCAATCATGATTACAGGTGCGGCGATACTGCTGTTTTCGGGTGCGGGAGAAGGTGCAAAAACTGCTTTCGGTACTCTTACAATGCTGCTTTATATATTCGGTGCATTGGGCTATTTCCTTTTTACTTCGTTCTTCGTTGCCACTGCACAGGAAACTATAATTGACTCAGGTGTATCACCGTCCGGAAAGTACCGCTATTCCGTCGTAAACACAGAGGACAGCTCCAACGGCAGTACTACTGTTTACGTTGAACCCAACTATGCAGATGAATATTTATTCAGTGCGGAAAAACCTCTTGTAATCTTCAAACTTAAAAACATGGAAAGAGCCGTTTACGTTGAAAGACCTGTATGTGAAAATATTGAAGTTCAGTGGGACACCCAGTCAAGAGAGGATATAACAGCCGAACTCAATAAGCTTTCCGATAANATAACATTCAATGTTTCAGACNGCGAACTTGAANATTNCGNCTATACATTCGATGAAAAACTTANTCTNNCCATGAGTGNCNNTTATTCAGNNGACAAGTTTGCTATCGGTAAAACCGCTCACGACGTTGACCCACTTCCGCTTGATGAACTCACAGACGAACAGCTTGCACATTTCGGAATAGGTAGAGACAACGGAAGATATTATGTACTCAATCCGGACGATGAACTTCTTGCCAATCACGATGATGTTACGGGAAAACTTTATTTCAGCGACCTTAAAGACAAAGAAATGAGTCAGTTTTTCGTTGAAAAAAGTCATTCAGTATATCTCAGTACACTTGACGACAGTCAGCTTGCCGAACTCGGAGTATCCGAAGAAGGCGATATCATGACATTCAACGGAAAAGTATGTTTCCGTTTCTATGTTGCTGAACTTGGTGATTACTATGATGTTAATTCCAGAAAACTTTCCGTTGACCTTCTGACATGATTTTACGGACGTTCAGGCAAATATTCTGAACGTCCTTTTTAATAATACAAAGCATATCCAACAGCAGATGACGAGTTTACAAGCTCAATCTGCTGTTTTATTATATCAGGATTTTCAATCCACTCCTGTTCGCCTGCAACTCCTGCCCACTTGTCCTCCTGACCGAGTTTATACGCACCAAGTCCGATAACAAGCAGAATATTTTCATCTGAAACAAGCNTTTCCCATTCCGNAAGAACAGANGCAAACGGACAGGTTTCATTCTGAAATCCGAAGTAAATCTGTGGAANAATATNGTCACAGTATCCGCTTTCAGACCCCCACAGTCTCACATCTGCATACTGAGTGTTATAATTTGCGTTAATATTCCCCTGCGGACTTATTCCAAAAAGAATATTTTTATCATGCTTTTTAACTGTATCGTAAATTAATTTAACAAGATGTGTACAGTTTGCCGTCCTCCACTGTTCAAGACTGTTATTTCCACTGCTTTCAAAAGCTATGCGGTCAAATTCGGGGTCTGTGGTTGGATAGAAATAATCGTCGATATGAATCCCATCAACGTTATAATTATTTATTATTTCGTCCACACAGTCGCAGATAAGCTGTACAGTCTCATCATATGCAGGATTAAGATACCAACGGTCGTTGACAATTTCCACAAAATGACAATCTGGATTTTCCGTCCACTGTTTTATAATAAAATTTTCTGACAGATTCTGCATTTGTCCTGTTGTCTGACAACGCAGAGGATTCAGCCACGCATGAACAGAAAGTCCGAGTGCATGAGCTTCGTCAAGCATAATCTGAAAAGGGTCATAACCGCCGTCAAGATATGTTCCCGACGGAAAAATATCAGACCTGTAATAAGCGTCTCCGCAGGGGTGAACGTGCAGATAAACAGTATTTACATCCTCCTTTTGTGCTTCAGAAAATTTTTCACGTACAGCCGTGCGGAACTCATCTTCAGCTTTCCCGTACATATATTCCTAAAAGTGCATATAAGGAAACCAGATGCCGGTCTGATTAATATAATTTACCGGAATATATTCCGTATCAGAATCAATGAAAAGCTGTTCATATTCCTGCATATACGATGTAACTGGTTCATCTGCCTGT
>WFLZ01000137.1 GCA_009177225.1 Clostridia bacterium | reverse complement strand
TTATCTTCTGTTTCCGATAATAATAGCATCTGTGGAGCAATCAAGAATTTTTGAAAGTTTAAAAATCAAATCTACTGAGAGATTTTTATTTTTTGTTTCAACCAAGCTTATAAGGCTTTGGGTGACGTGCAGTCTTTCAGCAAGTTCAGTCTGTGTCATACCCTTTTCCTCACGAAGAATGCGGAGATTTTTTCCAATGTTCACGGCTTCACCCTCTTTCAGTTTTCAAGATTCTTTCAGCTTGTGTCACTCTCACCCCGTTCGCCTTGCTACTGTTTCCAGTTCTCAAGCGTTCCGGCGGTTGCTGTGTATTCCTGCTGTCAGTCCTTTCTGATATACTTACATCTGTCTAAAAGTCCGTCAAGCGAACAATCCAAAACGTCCGCTAAGGCAATCAATGTATCAAGTGACGGCTTTTTTGTTCCGTTCTCATATCTTGCAAGTGTTACACGATTAACGGCTACCGCACACGATAATTCTGCTTGTGTCATGTTGTGCTTTTGTCTCTCAGCTTTAATTGCTTTACCGATTGACATTTTTATTCACCTCTTTCTATTTTATTTTCAAGATTCTTGACTTTTAGCGTGCCTTATGGTATACTAAAATAAATAAAACTGTAGCCCTGTTGGTTACAATTGTTATTATAACTCTAAATTTTTAGAATGTCAATAGAGGTAACTAAAAATTTTTGTACAAACTTCCGGAGGTGTTTCTATGAACTTTGCACAAATACTGGATAAAACAATGACAGAAAAAAACATTTCTAATTATGAAATGAGCCGTAAAACAGGGATTTCCGATAGTTTAATAGGATATTGGAGACGTGGAAAAAGCGTACCTAAAGCTGATAATCTTTTAGCTATCTCAAAATTTTTAGAAGTCTCTGTTGATTATTTGTTAGGAAACACACCTAATTCAGTCCCAGTTGTTACACAAATGATAACTGGACACGATAATAATTATAACATAGCCTCTAATACAGATAACTCTGTAAATAGTGATATACCTAAAAGAGATTTAGAACTAATGGAAAAAATAAACTCGCTGGACTTTGAAGATTATGCAGAAATCATAAACGCTGTTAATCAGAAACTTAAAAAGAAAAACTCTGCATAAAGAAAAAACCGCTCGGCATAACGTCGGGCGGATATTTTTTCATTTTTATTTTCTGATTTGGTGGGATAATAAGGATAATAATAAGACGAATGATATTATTATCCTTTTTATCCCATAGTTTTCAAAAACGAAAAATAAAAAA
>WFLZ01000267.1 GCA_009177225.1 Clostridia bacterium | reverse complement strand
TAACTTCCATAATTCACCTATTTTCTGCTTGATTTCCTGCCTATCTTCTGCGTAAAAATTACCCTAACTGTGCACACGTATTGATGTCTGATTGATGTTGTTTCCGATAGCTTTGATTTGTCTGTTGGTTTCTGAAAAATCCGTCTGTTGCGTTTCAAGTGAAATTCTCGCCCTGACACAATCACGAACGTACTCCGATTTTTTCTTGTAACCGAACTGTTCACACTTCTCAATAATGCTCTGATATTCACTTTCTGTAAAGCGGATATTCAGCGTTTTTGACTTGTTTTCACGCTGATTTTTCAGAAAAGTTTTTTCATCATTAGCGAGCATATCATTGCTTTTAGTTGCAAGCTGATTTTGCAGTTCCGACTTGATATTTTTGTCAAGTGCTAGATTAACTGCTCCTTCTACGGACAATCCTGCAACTTCGGGTAACTGCTTTTTTGGCGGTCTGCCACGTTTCTTTTTTTCATTTTCCATTTTGAAAATCTCCTGTTTTTTATTTCGGTGTAAGCCGATTTTTTGCAAAGGTCTTAGGGAATGTGTCCCTAACAAGCATCGTGAATTATTTGCCGTTTGCGGCACAATTCACCGTGCTTGCTATTTTTCTGCACATCAGTGCAGACCTCCTTTATTTTTCGCTGTTTCAACAGCGATTTGGAGCTTTGCGACATCATCTTGATAAGCATTTTACTGGGTGGCTGCGCAGTTATCGTGCTGGCAGTGTGGCAGTTTTATGAAATTATTCATCACATCATCGGCAGACTTGCCGATGTTCCGAATGTCGATTATCTCTTAATCGTTACATTCGGATTTTTTATTCACTTTCCCCGGACAAAATGTCGAACGGAGAAACCCTATTGGAACGGAAATTTCAGCCGCTTTGCGAATAGACAAAAACTACCTGAATGATGTATAATATTATCATATTCAAATCATAAAAACTGGAGGTGAATATTGTGAGTACAAAAAATATNAATCANAATATCACAAAAATTTCCGATATTGAGGAGCATATCAGGGCTTTCAATGAACGCAAACGCAAATTGATTGAGCAGAATAAAATCACGGTCTATGATATGATTTCTGAGATTTACAACCTTGAAAATCAGGCACTTGTTGATGCNNTTACTGCGGAACATCAGCTTATCGAAAAGCTGACAGCAAGCGGTATGACNNNNGAACAAATCGCAGAACTTGCTGANNNTCACGATACCGAAANGATAAATCAGACTACTTTTGAGTTNTNACAACAAAATATGAGAGGTAANAGANANAAAGCGNTGCCCTNACTCTAAAAGCATAGAGATAGATAGCTAAAGGAGAAAATTCGCTATGAATGAGAAAACAACCGTGTCCGAATACAAAATCGGACACACCACTTATGTGGTAAAAACNACTTTCAANCCTGCTTTTCGTGAAAGNCTTTCGGATATTCTGAAAAGACTTATTGTCCGTGAGAGTGAAAATTTCNTCGGTGAAACCAGACAAGAATCTGAGAAGCAGGCNTTGTAAAATCTATGAATTAGTGCATTGAAAATTTCGGAATATTGCGCTATAATGATAACATAGCTTGCTGTATCTGTCGGAAAGAGAGGAAAAATTATGNCAGACAAGATTACAGCTTTATATTGCAGACTTTCGCAGGACGATATGTTACAGGGCGAAAGTAACAGCATAACAAATCAGAAAGCAATTCTGAAAAAATATGCGGAAGATAACAGTTTTCGCAACACAAAGTTTTACGTCGATGACGGTGTTTCAGGCACGACTTTTGAGCGTGATGGTTTCAAAGCTATGATGAGCGATATTGAGGACGGCAAGGTCGGTATCGTGATTACAAAGGATTTGAGCCGTCTTGGACGTGATTATCTCAAAACAGGCGAACTTATTGAAATGACATTCCCCGATTATGATGTCCGCTACATTGCTGTCAATGACGGTGTGGACACTTTCAAGAGTGAAAATGAGTTTATGGCATTCAAGAATATTTTCAATGACTGGTATGCCCGTGACTGCTCGAAAAAAATCCGTGCTGTGTTCAAAGCAAAAGGTCAATCAGGAAAACATCTTTGTCCGCCAATCTATGGCTACAAGAAGTCCGATGCTGACAAGAATTTATGGATAGTCG
>WFLZ01000321.1 GCA_009177225.1 Clostridia bacterium | reverse complement strand
GTTTGAGTAATATTATTAATTTATTGTAATACTTGTTTTATTTATGACTTTGGCATATTTCGGTAAAAATAACCGAAACCGAAATAGCTGTTGAAAATATCATATTACGCCGTTTCGTTCTCAATTAAGATAAACTTTTATACACTAATTATGAATAAGGAGAATAATTATGAAAAAATTAATTGCACTTTTAATGGCTTGCACAACTATGACCTGCGTATTCGCATCATGCGGAAACGAGGAAAAGGAAAGTTCTGTTTCAAAGGATAATTCTGTTTCTGACGAATCAAGCGAGGAAACAACAACAGAACCTGTTACCGAAGAAGAAACTGAGGAAGAAACTACTGAGGAAGAAACAGAAACTAAGGAAGAAACAGAAAAGACAACCCGTGAATACCTTGAAGATGCTGACGCTACTGCTTTTCTCGGTAAGTGGGAATGCGAAAAGATGGTAGTCGAGGGCGAGGAAATGACTGACCTTATGGGTATTCCTGTATATGCAGTTTTCCAGCTTGATATAAAGGACGACAATACCGCAAGTATGGCAGATACATTTGCTGAATTCAGCGATTCAGAAGAAGCTATCACTTATACATGGGGTATGGTGAGTGATACAGAAATGGAAATCGTTAATGAGGACGGAGACGCTATGCTTCTCACTATTGACGGCGATTATCTCGTAGGTATTGAAGAAGGTTTTGACGAGCAGATTTATCTTGTTAAGGTTGACGAATTTACACCTTTTGATTTTGAAAGCTTTATAAACGGTTTTAGTGATTCCGACAAATCGGCTTTTCTCGGAAAGTGGGAATGTGAAAAAGCAGTTATAGACGGTGAGGAAATTACCGATATAAATGGTATTCCGTTATATGTGATGTTCCAGTTTGACTTTAAAGAAGACGGCACAGTATTACTCGGTGAGGATATGGCTGAACTTATGGACGAAACAATCTGTTCATGGAGTATGGAAAGCAAAACTGAAATCGTAGTAACTGATGAGGACGACGATTTGATGGTATTTACTGCTGACGGTGATTATCTTGTGGGAATTGACAGTTCAGATGATATGATATATCTTGTCAGGGTTGACGAGTTTACGCATTTTGACATTGAAAGCTTTATGAATGAGTAATATAATAAATTTATTGCAATTCTGGTTTCATGTATGACTTTGACTTGGAACGGAAACAATAACCGAAACCGAAATAGGTGTTGAAAATATCATATCACGCCTTTTCGTTCTCAATTAAGATAAACTTTTATACACTAATTATGAATAAGGAGAATAATTATGAAAAAATTAATTGCACTTTTAATGGCTTGCACAACTATGACCTGCGTATTCGCATCATGCGGAAACGAGGAAAAGGAAAGTTCTGTTTCAAAGGATAATTCTGTTTCTGACGAATCAAGCGAGGAAACAACAACAGAACCTGTTACCGAAGAAGAAACTGAGGAAGAAACTACTGAGGAAGAAACAGAAACTAAGGAAGAAACAGAAAAGACAACCCGTGAATACCTTGAAGATGCTGACGCTACTGCTTTTCTCGGTAAGTGGGAATGCGAAAAGATGGTAGTCGAGGGCGAGGAAATGACTGACCTTATGGGTATTCCTGTATATGCAGTTTTCCAGCTTGATATAAAGGACGACAATACCGCAAGTATGGCAGATACATTTGCTGAATTCAGCG
>WFLZ01000030.1 GCA_009177225.1 Clostridia bacterium | reverse complement strand
TGGGAAACTTGTGGGAAACAACGGGAAAACAGTGGGAAAATAGTGATGTTTCCCATTTGATTCCCAGTTATTCCCACTGCATTCCCAATTTGAAAAAATGCCTAAAACCGCATAAAATAGGAAAAATCAATATTGCATTCCCAAAATTCCCAAAATTCCCATAACTTTAAAAATAAAAATCAATTGGAGCAGGTCAAAGGGGTGTCCGAAACGTTCCCCCCTTTAGGAATGTATATTCTTGTTAATGGTTTCTTGCTCCGCTCTGATTGTCGTCTATGCTCTGTGATGAACGACCAACGAACACGGAGCAGGTAATAAAAGGGGTATCAAACTATAAAAATTTTTTCTGAAAGTCTTGACATTTCTATAACTTTTAAGTATAATATAAATAAGGGAAGTGAAAAAATGTACAGGATAAATTTTTACAGNGACAAGAACGGAAAAGAACCTGTTGCNGAATATATTACCGCACTTGCAAAGAAAAACGACAAGGACAGCAGAATAAAACTCAATAAAATACTTGACTATATAAATGTGCTGAAAGAACATGGCAAATCTGCCGGAGTGCCTTATATGAAACATATCGAAGACGAAATATGGGAACTTAGACCACTGAGAGACAGAATATTCTTTGTGGCATGGAACGGTGACGGCTTTATATTACTGCATCACTTCATGAAGAAAACACAGCAGACACCTAAAAGGGAAATAGAACAGGCTAAGAGAGAATATAAAGATTTGATTGAAAGGAGTACTGAATATGATTAATAACAGTGCAGTCGGCAGAAACTGGGAAGAACTCGAAAAGGAAATTTTTACTCCGGAAGAAATTGCTGAAAGTCGTCTTAGAGTAGCTTTAATCAGCGAACTTATAAAAGCACGTCAGGAGCAGGGAATAAGTCAGAAAAAACTTGAAGAACTCAGCGGAGTTAAACAACCAATAATTTCAAGAATGGAAAAAGGAAGTACAAGTCCACAGCTTGAAACGTTCTTAAAAGTTCTTGCACCTCTCGGAAAAACCCTTGCAATAGTTCCGATAGAAAAGTAAATTTTAAAAATTNCGTTCAGTGTATTCCGGTAAGAAATATCATCATAAAATATAAACTGGAAGGGATTGAGTAATGTATAAATATGAAATTGTAATCCACTGGAGCAATGAGGACAACTGTTTTATTGCAACAGTTCCAGAACTTTCAGGGTGCATGGCTGACGGTGAAACACAAGAAGAAGTATTACAGAATATCAATACTGTAATTTCAGAATGGCTTGAAACTGCCCGTCTGCTCGGTCGTGACATTCCAGAACCTAAAGAAAATTCAGTATACGCATAACATAACGATAATGAAAAAATCCGTCCGGCATACGTCGGGCGGATATTTTTTCATTTTTATTTTCTGATTTTTTGTAACTAAAATCACTAAAATAGTACCTGCAACTGTTTTTTGCCTGTATTACGTGATTTCAAGGAATTTTTTTAATTGTAACTATAATCCCCCTAAAATTGTAACTGAAATTATTTTTTGCCTGTATTTCGGGATATTATTTTGTTATCATCAAAATGCAACTAAATTAGCTCGGTTTGTAACTAAAATAGTCTAATCCTATTATAGTAACAATACAGTTTATTATAGTTCATTTTGGTTACATTTGTATTTTACTTTAAAAAGTGCGGAATATAGCCATTTTTTATATTATAGTGATTTTAGTTACAAAAGTTCACGACTTTCAGAATAAAAAAACATTCCGGAGCAGGTCAAAGGGGTGTCCAAAATGTTCCCCCCCTTTAGGAATGTATATTCTTGTTAATGGTTTCTTGCTCCGCTCTGATTGCCGTCTATGCTCTGTGATGAACGACCAACAAAC
>WFLZ01000112.1 GCA_009177225.1 Clostridia bacterium | reverse complement strand
TGCACAAGGATATTTCGAAGATGACATCTACTACAATCCAAAGAAGAGCCAGACGTCTACTGTCAAGGTGAAAAAGGAGAAGAAATCCAACTATATCGCCAATATGGGAGATATGGATGTGGATTCCTATAACCGACGTAACCAATATTATCTTTCTCCCGCCGACACCATCGGCTCAGGAGTTGAAAACGGAGAGGATTGCGTATATACGCAGAAGATGCAGAAGGTCTATAACCCTACGATTGTGGTTGACAATGCCGACATCCTTGGCGATGTTCTTGCCAACTCCTATGGGAATGAGGAAATTCAGATAAATGATGTTGTGAAATTCTGTTAATTGTATAATTTAAATCGCCCCATGAAATTTTAAGGTACGCCATTAAACACTCACACCTCCCGATACTGCATTTGCTTCATCAATAGCCGAAATCACAAAATCCTTTATTTCCGTATCACCTATGAAAACGCTGATTTTCGGGCTTAACTGCATATTATGTGGAAGTTCCGAACGATTGTTTTCAGACTTTTCTGGCACAGTCTGAGTCTGACCATAAACCGCTGAATATTGAGGAACAGAAGTATTCCCCATGCCCGACAGTATGGTTTCAAACCGTGAAATGAAATTATCAGCGTCCAAAGTGACCATAAGTTCATCAAGCTGTGACTGAATTTCTGCTGTGATACGTTCGTCATCAAGCTCTGAAACATTGCCTTCAGGGACGAAACTTCTGAGGATTTCTATCTGTTGGGTGAACATTTCTGCATCGGGTTCTTCTATGCCTAAGCCGCTAAATTCAGGTGTTTCGGATTCTGAAACTATTATTTCCGGTGATTTCACAGTAATCTCCGACTGTTCAGGTAGTTCAAGCGGTTCAATTTCAGGACTATCAAACTTAATTGGTTTATGTTCTGAAACGCTGATTTCCGGCGAATTCACCTTAATTTCTGACTGTTCGGGAAGTTCAAGNGGTTCAATTTTCGGATTTTCAAATTTAAATGGTTCAAATTCCGAAAATTCAGGCTGTTTGATTTCCGGAATTTCAAGATGTTCTGACAGGCTTTCAAGACTACNATTGATGNCGTCCGCCGTCTCATNAGACGTNTCNTCAACTCCGACNGCAACGCCTGGCAACAGCCACTGACCGATTTCCTCACGCATAAGTCGTGACGGCGAATGAATGCCAAAAAAGTCTTTGAAACCAGTCCAGATTTTTTCNCCNGTNTCNTTGATTGAATCCCANACCGCACCCAAACCNTCAACAAGNCCTGATGCAATGCCTTTCAGAATATCCGCACCGAGTGAAAGCCAGTCAACGTCTTTGATTGTGTCCCAAATTGCCGAAATAATCTGTGGAATGGCTTCAATAATATCCGGAATTGCCTTGACAAGACCTGCAATCAGTTCTGTTATCAAACGGATTCCTGCATCAAGCAATTGAGGAAGATTGTCGATTATTCCGTCAAAAAGCTGTGTTACAATTTTTATCGCTGCATCAATCAGCAATGGAAGATTTTCAATCAGACAGTTTACAAGCGTATTCAGAATTTCAATAGCTGCGTCAATCAGCATGGGAAGATTTTCAATTATGCCATTCAGCAACGCCATAAGCATTTCAATCGCTACTGAAATAATAAGAGGCAAATTCTCCGTAATCGCTGAAATCAGGGCGTTCAGGATTTCTATTGCAGCACTTATTATAATGGTGATATTCTCAATAATGCCCGTAATCAGTGCCATTAAAATTTCGATTGCCGCTGAAATAATCAACGGAAGATTTTCGGTTATCGCTGAAATCAGAAAATTCAGAATTTCAACTGCACATTCAATCAAAGTCGGCAAAACGGCTATAATTCCGGTGATTATCGTTGTGAGTATCTGCGGTGCAAACTGCAATATTGCAACAATTGCCTGTGTCAAGCCGTTTATGAGTGCCGTAATTATGTTGATTGCAAGCGGTAAAAGCTGGGGAAGTGCCGAAATTACGCCATTTATTAACACCTCCAGAATTTGTGGTGCAAATTCTAAAATTGTATTTATTGCATTCGTCAGACCGTTTAACAGACCTGTAATTATTTCAACTGCAATTGGCATAAGCTTTGGAATTTCCGAAACTACGCCGTTTATCAGGTTTTGCAGAATTTCAATTCCTGAATTTGCAATTTCGGGAAGAACCTTTGAAATTCCCTGCAAAAGTCCTTGAATTATCGGAATTGCACATTTAATCATTTCTTTTTTTGAATTGATAAATTTTTCGGCAAAAGTCTTTATAATTTCTGCACTGTTTGCTGCAATTTCCGGTAAAATTCCTGAAATTGCTTTTAAAAATCCGCCTACAATAGTAGAAAACAGCCCTTTTAAACCGGAACTTGTATTTGAAATTCCACTGATAAATTGCTGAATCATTTCGGTTGCTTTTGCGACAATTTCCGGTGATTTTTCCTGAATCGTTTCAGAAAAACGCCGCATCATTCCGGAAGCCTCTGCCCTGATTACAGGCAATTGTGAAGTTATGCCGTGAACGAAAGAGACCACAATTTTTGATGCAATTTTCAGAATATCAGGAATTTTCGATGCAATTTCCGTCAATGCCTGACTTAAAACATCGCCGATCGCTCCGGCGAGTTCCTCAAAACCATCGCTTTTAAAAGCATCATTTAACTGTCGGATATAGCCCGTTCCGGTCTGCACGTAATACCTCAGAGACTCGCTCAGGCTTTCATAAACTTCAACGCCAAGTCCTTCCAGACTTGAATTAAGTCCGGCGAGGTCACCCTCCAGATTGTCGTTCATTGTATCCGCCATTTGCTGCATAGCACCATCACAATTTGCGATTTCTGCACTCAGTTCATTGAACCTGTCCGAACTGTTGTTCAATGCGGCAGATGCAGATGCAAGAACCTGAACGTCAAAAATATCGCTCATCGCCTGCATTCTGTCGGCTTCGCTGAGGCTTTCCATTGCGGACATCGTGTCCATGAGGACTTCCTGCACAGGACGAAGTTCACCCGTAACTGCATCGCTTGCCGAAATTCCAAGCTGTTCCATCGCCTGTGCCGCCTTTGAGGTTGGCGTGTACATATTTTTCAACANGTTTCGCAGGGCTGTACCGCCNTCCGAACCCTTGATACCGTTNTCAGCNAAAATTCCGAGCATTGTCGCCATTTCGTTGAGTTCAAGNCCCGACATTTTNGCCTGACCGCCACAGACCAGCAACGCATCGCCGAGCTGTTCCACTGATGTATTGGACTTGCTTGCCGTTTTTGCCAGAACATCGCCGAAATGCTGTAGATTTTCGGTGGTTGCATCGATACCGAGAGCCGACATTGCATCGGTCACAAGGTCGGAAGTCCGAGCCAAATCCATGCCTCCTGCTTGTGCGAGGTTCAGGACTTGTGGCAGTGCATCGCAGGCTTTTTCGGCATCATATCCGGCTAATGCCAAATAATTTAATGCGTCTGCCGCCTCACTTGCTGAAAATTTCGTCGTCGAGCCCATTTCTTTAGCTTTTTCTGACANTTTTTCATAAATATTTTCGCCGTTTTCCGTCATTGTATCGCTTGTCACGCCCATTGTTGCGATAACCTGCGACATACTGCTTTCGAAATTTTTTCCCACAGAAACAGCCGATTTTCCGAGAGAAAGCAGACTTTTTCCNGCAGTTTCAGCGACATTCAGCAAAGCACTTCCAAGTCCGGAAACTGTAGAAATACACCCTGAAATNCTGTTATTNAGTNCGTCCATACCTTTNACGACAAGATTTTTAATATTAGACATACCGTCATCAACGCCGTCTGTATCAATTGCCGACTGNATTTCAAGTTTATCGTCTGCCAAAGNNCCACCTCCTTAANACGAAAAAATTTCTCCGGTTTTTTCAGCNGAAANNGGNTCGTGCGGAAATGCCACCGCTTTTTTTATTTTCAGAATTTGTTTTCTGCGTTCCTTGTCCTTGATATCAGAAATTTTAATCTGACGGTACGCAATGCGTTTTTTCATAGGCGTTTCTTCCGGCAAAGCTTCAAATAACGCCGAAAACTCCCACCAGTGCATATAATCTGTGCGAATCAGGTCGATGCCGTAAACCTGTCGGAACGCTCCCAGAACATACGCCGAGTCATACAGCCATGAAAGTGTNGGAACNCCTGAATTACCNTTGTTTTTTCCCTGATTTTCAGGACTTTTCTTTATTCCCGAACATGATGCAAAATCCATCAATGCTGTGTATGCTCNGGTTATATTGTTTGGGATTTCGTCCGCAAACCACGCCANAGCGGTCANCATTTTCTGCTTNTGGTCGATTTCGNTGTCCGACATCATGTCAAAAAACGCAATCCAGTCACGGAAATCGGTAGAAATTTTATAAAATTTCCCCGACACTTCAACAGCATCGGGGAGTTCCTCAAACAGAATGTTTATCATTTCAAACGTCTTTTCGGTGCGTAACGCTGGGCAATTTTGGACATTCTGCCCTCTGATTCAACACGCTGTCTGCTGATAACATCAAGTAACGATTCAAAAACCTCGTCGTATTTGCGACTGTTATCGCTTATGCCGGAAAAAATTTTCTCAGACGTTCCTCCACCAAGAAAAGTGTCGTAAAATTCACGGCATGTCTTGCAGTACGTGCGGATTTTTTCAGAA
>WFLZ01000110.1 GCA_009177225.1 Clostridia bacterium | reverse complement strand
GACAGTTCGGTCCCTATCTGTCGTGGGCGTAGGATATTTGCAAGGAGCTGTCCCTAGTACGAGAGGACCGGGATGGACGCACCGCTGGTGCACCAGTTGTCATGCCAATGGCACAGCTGGGCAGCTAAGTGCGGAACGGATAAACGCTGAAGGCATCTAAGCGTGAAGCCGACCTTAAGATAAGATATCCCTTCGAAAGAGTAAGACCCCTCAAAGACTAAGAGGTTGATAGGCTCAGAGTGTAAGCACGGTGACGTGTTCAGCTTGTGGGTACTAATAGGTCGAGGGCTTTTCCTTTTGATTCATGGAAATAGAGTTTTCCCTCTGCTTACTTTGCTTTTGTTTTCAGTAAAAAAGTCGGTGCTTACAGTGATGAGGTCACACCCGTTCCCATTCCGAACACGGAAGTTAAGCTCATTGACGTTGATGATACTTGGTTGGAGACGACCTGGGAAAGTAGAACGGTGCCGGCACATATTTAATCGGAAGTTGTTATTTCAACTTCCGTTTAATGCTATAAGGGCCATTAGCTCAGTTGGTTAGAGCATCCGGCTCATAACCGGACGGTCTGGGGTTCGAGTCCCTAATGGCCCACTATATTGTTATTAAAAGTCCGAAGAATCGGACTTTTTATTTTGTGGGAGTATATCATGAAAGTTACGGATAAAGTTGAAAATACAATTGTGAAAGAGTTTAATAAAACGATATGGTCAAAATTTTTAAAAGGAATAAAAAATTATCAGCTTATTGAAAATGGTGATAAAATCGCTGTATGTATTTCCGGTGGAAAAGACTCAATGCTTATGGCGAAATGTATGCAACGTTGGCAGCATTATGGAAATATTGACTTTGAAGTTGTGTTTATTATCATGAATCCCGGTTATAGTGCAGCAAATAATCTTAAAATAAAANAAAATATTACAAAACTGNGTCTNCCGGTNCANTTTTTNGAAACAAANATTTTTGAATCNGTTGTTGAAACAAAAAATAACCCCTGTTTTCTTTGTTCACGTCTTAGACGAGGTTATCTTTATAAGACAGCTCAAAATATAGGGTGCAATAAAATTGCACTCGGTCATCATTTCGATGACGTTATTGAAACGATTCTCATGGGTATGCTTTACGGTTCACAGATGCAGACTATGATGCCTAAAATCCACAGTGAAAACTATAAGGGAATGGAAGTTATACGTCCGCTTTACCTTGTTCGTGAGGAAAATATTTCTCAGTGGGCTGAAATGAATGATTTGCAGTTTATAGACTGTGCCTGTCAGGTTACGGAAAAAGACAAAAGTTCCAAACGTCAGGAAATAAAGAATCTTCTTAAACAACTCCGTCAGGTCAATCCGGAAGTGGATATGAATATTTTCAGAAGTGCGGAAAACGTTAATTTGCAGACGCTTATTTCATATCATATCGGAGATGAATATCATCATTTTCTTGATAGTTACGGCGATGGACGGAGCGTGCGTGGTACGAAAAAAATATAATTCTTTTGGAAATATTTCCGAAAATTCTCTTTACATTTTATGAATTTAGTGATATAATATATAAAGAATTAGAAAGTAAGGGGACTTAAAGTGAAAAGATTTGCAGATATTTTACTAAGAGCAATAGTTACGGAATTTGCTATCGGTATTGGTGGTATTGTATTATTGTCTTGTGGCAACAGGTACATAGGTGCGTTT
>WFLZ01000019.1 GCA_009177225.1 Clostridia bacterium | reverse complement strand
CGTTTTATATAACGGTTAATGTGTTCAATAAAAATTCTCCGTTTTGATAAATCAGAATTGAAAGCTTTTTCAATGTCATTAAGTTTATAATTTTCAGCTGCCTTTACAGGAGTCAGGCTGCTGTAATGAATATCAGAAATACCCTGATAACCTTTATCAGCAATTATAAAAGTGCTTTCTGGAATAACAGGTCTGCTTTCTTTGAAAAGTCTGAAATCATGCTTGTTTCCGCCTGAAACTGCTATACTCAGAATATCCTTTTTCTTTTCATCTGCAACAATCTGAATTTTTAATGTATGTCTTTTTTTCTTTCCTGAATAGTATTTTTTCTGTTTTTTTGAGGACGTTCAATCTCAACTTCTGTTGCGTCAACAACTATAATTTCTATTGATGTATCTTCAAGTAATTTCTTTCTTGACGGCAGGTGGAATGTCTTGTTTTTTATCAGAGTTTCCTCTGCCCATTTTATCGCATAATATACAGTACTTTTATTTGTTCCGTAATCAAATGCTATATTGTCCATTGTGCGATATTCACGATAATACTGTAGCATTATAACAAGCTTATNCAGCACACTCAGTACTGATGGTCTGCCNCCTTTCCTGCGTNTGTATCNGTCCTCTTCTTCAAGTATTTCAANCATNTTATCANATGTTGTTTTATTTACTCCAAAATATTTTTGATAGTCTTTTTCTTTTAACTTTTTTAACCTTTTTTGATTATCCATTTTTCATCACCTGTTACTATTCTATCACTTCTCTGTTTCTTTTTCAATAGTTTTAGAACAAGTCTAATAAAGCGTACTTGCCATTTATGATTTCTGATGTGCCAAGAGAGGTTTATGCAGAATATAATGGTGAAGTAAAAGAAAATGTTTGATTATTGCTACTTTGATTATCATGGAAAATCAAGAAAGCTGGAAAATGAACCTAAAGTTATAAGTGAAATCGAGCTTTGGATTGATGACGATTATGACCCTGAAATAAATATAGGTACTGTATTCAGCGAAGAACGTACATGGGAAAATTTCCTTGAGACAGATTATAGCTGTTCAGATGGAACTACAATAAAAAATAAGGAACTCCCAGATGGAAGACATATATCAGAGTTTTATGATTCTGTTATGGGACGATATGAGTGTAATGTTTTTGACAATCCAGGCACACTTCTGATAAAAGATAAGTGCGACAGAAACGGTAACTATGAAATTGCAGAAAGACAGTCTGATGGAACACTTTCTACAGAATCAGGTACATCAATTTTTATAAGATGCATAAACGGAAAGATGATTTATAGTTATTCTACTTATAAACGAAACTACAAGGACATAGAAAAGCATAGTGAATGGAATCGTTTAAAGATAAGTGATAACGCAGAAATGCTTTTATTCTACGTTTTAAAACGTACCA
>WFLZ01000328.1 GCA_009177225.1 Clostridia bacterium | reverse complement strand
GCTAATTGTGCAATGTTCAGAACAGTGTTTGCAATTCCGCCGATAATCGGAATAATGCCTATTATATTTTTAACTATTACGAGAACAGCCGTCAGCAAAAACCATGTAAACTGCTGATTGGCATGAAATTTACAGAAAGCAGAATTTTTATCCATAATCAGCGGAAGAAAAANCAGAACCGGAATCAAATACGGAACTACTGCCGCAACTTTATTCTGCTGAACGTCATTGTAATCAAACATACACGCTGTTTTTTCGTCGTTAAAAGGTTCAATAATCTTATCAATATCCATAATCAATCTCCCTGTTCAAATTCACTTATTGTAGCAACAAAGCTTTCTATATCCGTGAAATCCTTATACACGGACGCAAACCTTATGTATGATATCGGGTCAATTTCCCTGAGTTTTTCGAGGACTATCTCGCCTATTTCCTTTGACGGTGCAACCGTTTTCAGTTCATTGGCATAATAATTTTCGATATAGTCCGCAATTTCCGAAACCTGTCCTATAGTGACAGGACGTTTTTTTATTGCCGTAAAAATTCCCTTTATAAGTTTACTGCGGTCAAAAGTCTCGTAAGTTCCATCACGTTTCTCAACCATGAGGAGCGGAATCTCGACAACTTCATAAGTCGTGAATCTTCCTCTGCATTTCATACACTCCCTGCGTCTGCGGATTTTTTCGTCCGTGGGTCGTGAGTCGGTTACTTTTGAATCGTCAAATCCGCAAAAAGGACATTNCATACNTTTACCNCCCTGCAATATGGTTCAATCATTTTTTCAAGTACGTTATAGCTTGTTATAAGTTCGCTTATTCCTCCAAATCCACTCCGGTAGAGTTCAAGAACAACACTGCACTGCGGATTAAAGGTGTTTAATTTTTCAAAAAACTGCTTAAATTTAAACCGTCCCCTGCCAACAGGCAGACAGTCGCCGAACTCCCCCGAATCGCTTATGTGTACGTGAACAGTGCTTTTTCCGGCAGATTCAAGAAAGCTGAACGGGTTTTCTCCTGCACGGACTGCCTGTTTTGTATCAAGCACAAATGCAAACTCATTTCCGAGCATACGTGAAATATCCCGTATGAACGCTGAGGACGCACTCTGACAGCGTGCAACGTTCTCAACGGCTACTGTTATGCCGAACTCTTTCCCCAGCCTCCAGAGCCTGCTGTAACGCTCACAGTAGAAGTCCCTGTTTTTTCCTGAGCCTGTTTTTCCACCGTGAAATACAAAAATATCTGCCCCGACAGTATTCATGAAACTGAAATATAATTTATAATATTCAAGAATGTCGTCCATTCGTCTCTCATAGTCGGAAAAGAACATCATTGTTTCCATTTCGCACGTAAAGGGGTGGACGGACACACACTTCACGTCAAATCTTTTAAGAAGCTGTGCCGTACTGTCCGCAAAACTCTTTTTAAGTTCAGAATGGGTATTTATAAATATTTCAGTGCATGAAACACCGTTGACGGCGAGGTCATAAATACTTTCCTCAAGCGGTTTGGGATAAAGACAGGCTGTTGAAACTCCGGCAATCAAAATAAAATCCCCTTTCTGAAAATAAACTTGTCCATATGCGGAAAGTTATTATTATTTATTATACTCATATCCGCCGGAAAAGTCAATATATTTTTATTATTTTTAGCTGTACAGACGGTGAATCAAAGCGTTTTGACAATTTCCGCATCTTCTGCATATTATACGTCGGGAGGTGTGTGAAATTGTATGACGAAATTTTCCTTGCGGTCATTGTAAGCCTTGATACATATCTTGCGGCTGCGGCATACTGCAACAGCGGAATAAAAATACCCATGCTGTCAATGTCCGTAATCAGCCTTATTAGTGCTGCCGTACTTGGCATATCACTGAAATTTTCAGATTTTATCAGTTCGTTCGTTCCGTCGGAAGTATGCCGTATGTGCGGAACTGCCGTAATAACTGCAATAGGTGTAATAACTATTTTCAAGAGCATCATACGCAGTATAACAAAGCATATTTCCAAGAAAGGAGAAGTTTCCGTGCGGTCGTGCAGATACGGAATAGTCATGAAACTCTATCTTGACGAAACTGCCGCAGACTTTGACAATTCCAAAATACTCTCTGCCGCAGAAGCCGCCGCCCTTGCCCTTGCAAGTTCTCTCGATTCAGCCGCCACCGGACTAAGCAGTGGTTTTTCCGGAATAAATCCTCTTACCGCTTTTCTTTTTACGTTCATTGCGGGACTGCTTTCAATCACTCTCGGAAACATTACCGGCAAAAAAATTTCATCACTTCACCATGATTTCTCATGGGTAGGGGGAGTTCTGCTTATATTATTCGCATTTTTCGGAATATAGCTAAATT
>WFLZ01000208.1 GCA_009177225.1 Clostridia bacterium | reverse complement strand
TATCGTAGTGAAGAAGTATGACCGTTTCAGCAGAAACATGAGGGAGTATCTTAACATCACGGACGAGCTTGACCGCTGTGGCGTTTCTGTTTATTCCCTGTCTGAGCCTTTCAATACAAGCACAAAAGAGGGGCGAATGATGAGGAACAATCTGCTCAACTTTGCAGAGTTTGAGCGTGAGACGATTGCCGCCAGAGTTGCTGATGCCTACAATACCAAAGCCCGTGAAACAGGTTTTTATCAGGGCGGTAAAATGTATTATGGCTATGATTCGGAGCGCAGAAAAGTGAACGGCAAGACAGGCTCGGTTCTCGTTCCCTCGGAACAGGCAGAGTCGGTGCGTATCGCTTTTCAGATGTATCAGAACCCTGATTGTTCGCTGAAAGATATTATCGAATATTTCAAGGAGAACGATATTGTCACAAGGAGAACAGGAAATTACAAGTCAAAGGGGCGTATCAATCAAGGTCATGTTTCTCTTATTTTGGAGAGTCCCTTGTATGTGAGAGCCGACAAAGATGTATATGCTTACTTTCAGTCTATGGGTTATGAGATCATTGATGAAATCGAAGCCTATGACAGTATTCATGGAGTATTCTCGCATAAGGACAGCGAGGGAAAGACCTATGTGAAAATTGGCTATCATGAAGGTCTTGTTGATTCAAAGACTTGGCTTGCCGTGCAGGACAAAAAATCCCATAACAAAAAGTTCCCTAATAACGGCAAAGCCAAAAGCTCTTGGCTTGCAGGCTTGTTGAAGTGTTCTCACTGCGGTTACAGTATTCAGATCAATATTCAGCATAACAAAACGGGGACGAGGACTTGAAAATATCTGATTGATTTCGGTTTCACCACGCTCAACGGCTGCAAACGGCGTACTCTGAAAACAAAGCTTGATGATGTTGAAGAAGCTGTCTACATGGCTATGTGTGATAAAATCAAAAGCCTTGAGGTCACAAGGCACGAGGACGATGCTCCTGATGCCGAGGTGGAGTCCCTCAAAGCTGAGATACTGAAATATGATGATGATATTCACAAGTTAATGGATAAGCTCCCCGATGCCGATGAGATACTGTTCGCCTATATTCAGAAGCATGTTAAGGAGTATCACAAGGCAAAGTCCAAATTGGAAAGCAAGCTCCAGACGAAATGCCGTAAGCATAAAACTATCAACACGAAGCCTTTGAAAGAACCGCTGAAAAATTGGGACAGCCTGACGATTGAAGCAAAACACGAAGTCGCTGTTATGATGATTGATGCGGTTTATGTGTCCGATGAGGACGGTATTCATGTTCAGTTCTGCATTTGATGAGTGCAGATTTCAGTAATTTAATTCATAAGGTTTCCAGACAGGCAAGCCTGTGTAGTTGGCGATTCTGGTGCGTTCCTTAAATTTTGTTAAGGTGAACAATGGACAAATCCAAAGTGACCTTATACCGATAAATAAAAGGTGAAGTATCCTATTAAAGCAAATGACAAATAGCAGGCTATGAAAAAGAGCAAAATGTACTTATTTGGTATTCTTTCTTGTTAAAATTAACGGTTTTCGTTAAATTGTTCATGTTAAGAAATCAGCTCTTGTAATTATAAAGGGTTATTGCGCTAATACTGCGCTTAAAGCGCGCTGAATATGTGAAAAAAGCTCCTTACGATTTCTGACAGTAGAAATCGTAAGGAGCTTTTTAGTTTATAGATAACAAAAGAGCCTTGCCGATGCAAAGCTCTTTGTTAATAATTATTCGACCGAACACTTACTTAACCCGTGTATGNGTTGAATGTAAATAGTAAATCCCAGAATGGTATTAAAAGCTANTTTGTTAAAAATAAAGGCNATGCTCAGTNGGGCATTGCCTTTGTATCTTTATTCTTTTAGAAAATTATAATTAGGGTTCATATTGGAAATAATATAATATTTAAACTTGATATAATATGACAATTAAGTCTGTCTGTTTTCCTCTCCCCAAGTACACATCTGATCAAGAATTGGTATTAAAGACTTTCCTCGCTCAGTAAGACTATATTCCACTTTTGGCGGTATCTGCGGATATTCCTCCCGGTGAATAAGTCCGTCTGCCTCAANNTCTTTCAGATTATGNCTCAATGTTTTATAGGAAATATCACCTATATATTTCTTCATCTCATTGAAGCGAACAATGCCGAAATTCATAAGGGTATAGAGTATTGTCATTTTGTATTTCCCGTTTATAAGCGATAAAGTATAGCTAAAGCCGGTGGTCTCAAGAGTTTCGTTTGTGATACAGCGTTCTAACATTTTACACTCTCCTTTAGGTAAGTATATAACCTCAATGTGCGTACTTGACATTGATTTTCTTTGTGTGGTATAATTATAATACAAGCTGACGAAAAAGTCAACCTATTGAGGAAAATATCGTTGCCAATATTTAATTACGGAGGTATTCACAATGAGAAAAAATTTAGGTGTACAGCCTGCTCTGTTCCCCATGCCCGTGGTGATCGTTGCGGCTTACGGTGCTGACGGCAATATCTGTGCTATGAACGCTGCATGGGCGCAGATATGCGATATGGACAAGATCGCTCTGTTTATTGACGCTGACCACAAGACAACAAAGAACATTATGGAAACAAAGGCTTTTACGGTAAGCATTGCAGATGTGCCGAATATGGAAACTGCTGATTTTTTTGGTATCGCAACCGGCAATAAAATGCCCGATAAGNNTGAGCGTTCCGGCTNNCNCGCNGTCAAGAGNGAGTTTGTCAATGCTCCGATCATTACCGAATATCCTGTCACGATTGAGTGCGAGCTTGCAGAGGAAATCAATACCGAGCATATGCACGCTATTGTCGGTAAGATCGTCAATGTGAGCGCAGAGGAAAGCGTTGTCGGTGACAAGGACAAGATACTGCCCGAAAAGGTCAATGCTCTTGTGTTCGATCAGTATCGTTCCGGCTATTTTGCGATTGGCGAAAAAGTCGGTCAGGCTTGGAACGCAGGCAAAGAACTTATGAATAAATAATAATTTTTTAAAGGAGAATTTTATATGAATAAGATTTCACTTCCGCAGGCATCAACGCTGACTTCACCTAACCCCGTCACTCTCGTTTGCACACAAAAGCCCGATGGCAGCACCAACCTTGCCACGGTATCATGGTGGACTTATCTTTCCTACAACCCAAATATGATTGCCTATGCGATGGCAAAGACCTCATACAGCGGTGAGATGGTACGCAATAATAAGAAAGTCATTCTCACGATCCCCGGCATCGCAATTGCCGATGAGGTGATGGGCTGCGGTATGTCCACAGGTCGTGATACAGACAAAATCGCTAAACTGGGAATTGAAATGCAGGAAGTACCGAATAGCGAAATCAAAATTCCGCTTCATAGCCGTGTGGCAATCAAGTGCAGTTTGAAAGAATTTATTGAAACAGGCGATCACTATTTGTATATCTGCAATGTAGAGGACGTTTATGGCAATGAACAGGAAGAAGCTGTTTACGCTTGGAATGGTTATTCTCAGATACGTCCTGCAAAATAATCATAAATCAATATATGCGTTCAAAAGGAAATATTAATATTTTGATTTTCTTTCTTAGTAACCACTTATATCATTTAATCGAGTAGGAGGCTACCCATTGATTGAGCAGCCGACCTCTCACACCACCGTGCGTACCGTTCGGTACACGGCGGTTCAATAACTTAAGTGCAGTACCTTGTATCTGTGGAGTATATCATCATATCCGACAGATGCAAGGTATTTGTTTGTTAATGACGTATGCAGAATATGGCTATCAGAAATTCTCCAATATCCTTTTCTGCTGTTCGCCCACTCCCAAGCCTTATACTTGTTAATACCAAGTTTCTTGAGATTTGAAAATCTCGCACTGACTTTCTTCCACTGTTTCCAATAGATTTGACGTATTCTCCGTCTTATCCATTCGTTCAGACGTTTAATATGGGTTTCCATATCTGCAATAGAATAATATCCAAGCCAACCAACTGTATATCTTTTCAGCCGTTTAAGTATCTGCTCAACCGACCTCGCTTGTTTTCGACTTGTTAGTTCACGGATTTTGTCCTTGAACCTCTTAATGCTTTTCCCATGTGGGCGTATTCCTGTTTTCTTTCCTGTCTTGTACAATGAAAATCCGAGAAATTTTAATTTCAGCGGACTTCCCACCTGACTTTTCTGCTGATTTACTTTCAGTTTGAGTTTTCCTTCAAGGAAATTTACACAGGACTTCATTACTCTTTCGGCGGCTCTTCGGCTTTTAACATATATGTTACAGTCATCGGCATATCTTACAAACTTATGACCTCTGCTTTCAAGCAGCCTATCAAAAGCTGTCAGATATATGTTGCTTAACAGCGGTGAGAGATTTCCACCCTGTGGTGTTCCCTCTGTTGTCGGACTTACAAGTCCATTTATCATTACTCCGCTTTTCAGATATTTTCGGATCAGTGATATTACTCTCTCGTCCTTTATCTGCTCTCTTAACATACCTATCAGTATATCGTGATTTACTGTATCAAAATATTTGGCAAGGTCTAAATCTACTACTTGCGTATATCCTGACTTGTAGTATTCCAATGCTTTTAATATTGCCTGATGTGCACTCCTTTTTGGTCTGAAACCGTAGCTGTTTTCCGAAAAGAGCGGCTCATATATTGGCTGTAATACCTGTACGATTGCTTGTTGTATCATTCTGTCTATGACTGTCGGTACTCCAAGTTTTCTCTTTTCTCCGTCGGGCTTTGGTATTTCTACTCGCCTGACTGCCTTCGACTTATATCTTCCACTTCTGAGTTCACTAAGCAATTCTTCACGATGTTCCTTTAGATATGGCAGCATTTCATCAACTGTCATTCCGTCAATGCCTGCCGAACCTCCGTTTTTCTTTACTTTCAGGTACGCCTTGTTCAAATTATTTCTGTCAAGGATTACTTCCAGTAAGTTTTCTGCACCGTCTTTTCTTTCCCGTTTCCAGTTCAGCAATGCTGCACGCTCCCTTGTTACTCTTTGTTTCCAACATACCCTCACAAGGGCAGCCAACTTTCGTTGTTTTCTGTGGTCTTTGCATTGCTTAACCTTCCTTCGTTTCCAAGACTATTATTGTTCGGTCCTTCCTGAAAAAAAACTTTTCAGTACTATGACCTCTGCTGACTTCTTGCAATTTAGCCGTACATCTCTGCACGGGTTGAACGGGTGTCAATCTATCTGTCCTTCGTCCCCTTGCAAGACCTCCCCAGTTAAGAGCAGTAACCTTCCTCTCATATATCTGCCACATTTACACCGCAGAGTTCGGGCAGTATTGGACT
>WFLZ01000159.1 GCA_009177225.1 Clostridia bacterium | reverse complement strand
GGACGGGGTTAAAAATTAAATAAATTCGGTTCACTAGAACCACAGAGAACATTGACATTTTTGAAATTCGATTTGTCGAAGAGATCTCTCAGATGAGTCTTGTCAGTGAGCGAGATGCCAAGAATCTGAAGTATTTCGTAAATGCTCCGCTCCAGTTTCATATCGTGCTGGACTATTGCCACAAGGCAATAAGTAATTATTGCACAATATATTTGGATTCTGACTGCATTCTCCGATGTTCCCCAGAACTTCTTGATACGCAGATGCTGCTTGATCCATTTGAAGAACAACTCAACGCTCCAACGATTCCGGTATAACTCTGACACAGTCTCTGCTGAGGCGCTCAGATTATTGGTCAAGAATATATATCTTGACCCATCATCGGGATCAATGCAGACTATCTTACGGAGCTTTTCGGGATAATCCTTTGAGCTTTTATAAACCAAAAAGTTGCCGACAGCATCGGAAACCACGTTTGTCGGGAGTCTGCGTTTCCATTTATCAGACTTGAACTTGACGTTGGTTTTTGCCCTGACGACAAAAAATGCCTCAATCCTGTTTATGGTGTAGAGATTGCGGAAATCATTGTAGCCACGGTCAAAGATATAGTGTGCGCCTTTCTCATACGGTATCTCCGGCATGGCCTTTGAATCATGCACATTGGCTGGCGTAATATGCACGAAGGCAGGGACTTGCGCTTCTACATCATACAAAGTGTGCATCTTGATTCCTCCTTTATGTTTACGGAATTTCGCCCATTCGAAAACAGACAGACACAGGTCGATCGTGGTGGAATCGAAAGCATACACGTGACCATCAAGCTCGAAGATTTTCTGTATCCTTCGTTTACGAGCCTCCGATATCATATAGAAGGCAAACTCCTCAAAGATCCTGAAGTCCCGTTGCTCATTGGCTTTGCTAAGATTACTGCGGCTTACGGATTTTCCTATGCCTAAATGGTAGAGTTTTCCAGCATGGGCTTCCATGGCAACTATCAGATCACGGAGACTCTCACGGTTTGACAATTGTCCGAACATGAGGGTAAGTAATTGATTCCAACACGTATAACTCTTGACATACTTGTCTCCTTCATACTTTTTTACGATGCGAAGAAATTTAAAGTTGTCAAGAAAGCTGACTAATTGGGAGAAAACGTATTTGTCTTTATTCATAACAGTCTGATTCAGACTGCAAAGATAAATTCAAATCGTTGCGCAGCAAAATCTCTTACAACAAATTGTATTTCAATAATTTCAAAGAACTCTTATGATTTTTTAGTGGACACTAATGAGATAATATTTGATTTGTTCCATCTCAATGCAAGTCCATGTCTCACTAAGACATTGATAGCTCTCCGGTTTAGGCATTGATACACGATGGAAACCTGCTGCTAAATAACAGTGGATTGCAGCATGGTTATTTTCAAATACACCAAGAGATACTTTTGATGCGTCAAGTTCTATAAATGCATATTCCACTGCCATATTGACAAGAGTCTTGCCGAGCCCTTGTCCGCGCTTTGAGTCATCGACAATCACAAATCCAAGCCTTCGCTCTGAGAGGTCGTCCCCCGGTATTCTTAATGTAATATATCCCACGACTTCATTGTCGGAACATAGAGTTAGAGCCACCGCATTTTTCCCATCTATAAACTCACGATAATACGCATTCATATCATTAGGAGATACTGGATAATGTGGAAATCTGTCTGCGCTCCACTGACGTAAATGAAACTCGTCTTTTATCCAAGAGGTTATTACGTTAGCATCAGAAGGTTCATATGGACGAAGTAACATACTCATGGTTTAAAGGATTGATTTCAATGATGACTCACAGAACAGAGTCGGGGTAAACTCTACAATCTGGTATTCGGCGATGGAATTAATGTTGAAAGGGTCTTCTGAGATAATAGAGTTGACCNCATCACGGTCAGACGCTTTAATCATTATTACTCCTCCGACACGAGGNTTCTGTGGCCCNGATGCAATGANGTCNCCAGCGGCATAATGTTCNGCGAGATAGTCACGATGGGCNTGNAGNAANCGNTCNACTTCCTCCANNGGCTTTNTNTATGTAAGAATTGCNATAAACATANTTATCTATTATCTATCAGTTTAAAGGTTTATNTCAATATCATANTCAGTATCAATANNGATTANCTGAGTATACTCATTATTTTGCATCTCTAAGAAACGAGCATTGTCTTCTATCACAGAGTCAATGGTAATATCATCTGAGATACGAGATTCTATGACGTTTGCGAAACGTTGAATATTAGAAAAATTCTTCCTTATGTATTTCTCCGTCATCACAATGCAATACATTCTTATTTGAGTAAGATAGGCTTCTGAAAAATCTTTCGCCCAGTCAAATGGAATATAACATCCTTCAACAATAAGATTTTGCTCATTTTCTATCGCTGTCTTAATCATTTCGCGAATTATGGGCCACATATAATCAGTCAATGCTGCATCATCTTCGGGTGATAGATCTGTGTAACCGCTCCGAATCAATCCCATTTTTATATGATCGATTGAAATATATGGATAACCATATTTTTCAAGTAATTTCTGAGCTAAAAACGTCTTGCCTGTGTGAGAAGCACCAGTGATTATAACTACCATGATTTCTTATGTTATATTAACTATCATAAGAGAGATTCAACTTATTGAGGGAATAATTTGCAGAAGCACTGCTTGTTAAGCTGATAATACCTCTCCACACGTTCAGGTGTGTCGGTTAATCATTATTTGCTCAAAATTCTCCTGTCCCCATTTCATTAACGCATTAATATGGGGCAATAATGTCTTGCCCAAGTCTGTGACTGAGTATTCCACACGAGGCGGTACATCTGGAAACAATTCACGCTGTATTATGCCATCTACAGTAAGCTGTTTCAAAACTTGTGATAATACTTTCTCGGAAATGGACGGAATGTTTCGGTACAGCTCGTTAAAGCGCACCGGCTCGTTCTCGGTAGACTAACTCTTTATCCTATCTTGTGACTCTACTTCATATCCCGTCTCATTAAACATTTT
>WFLZ01000345.1 GCA_009177225.1 Clostridia bacterium | reverse complement strand
ATCTTCTGTAAAGCACTCTGCCATATTTGTTGCTGTTAAAGTAGATTCATTGAAATCCACCGGAGCGGTATTTGCCAGCATCTGATTTTTAAAATTGAAAACCTCAGAATTATTTATGTTTTTGGAGTTATTGTCTGGAGCTGCATAGTATGCAATATGGAGAAATCCAGACATACATGACAGAATTACTGCAAGAACGATGGCTGCCGCTTTAACTTTATTCATTAACTCAATCCTTTCCCCGAAAAATTTTCCGGATGCCTTTTAGGGCTGACATAATAATAGCATATTTAGTTTAAAATGGCAATAGTTTTTGAAACATTTCCATTTTACGCCCAAAAACGAAGTTACAGAATACCTGTTATAAGGTGAAAAGGCACAAAAAACATGAACTGATTATTAATATATAATAAACAAAGAGATAATAAATAAAAATAAATATCTGTAAAGAATTACAGAATTATTACAACAGATACAAAACAGTGAAACAGAAAATGATATGAATCCGGCTCATTTTTTTGCCTGAATGATATTATTCGCCTTATTTTATGGGAAATTACAAGATTATACACTTTTGTTACCATATCGTTACTAATTACAAACTGTAACCGAAAAATGTCGTTAAGATTCAGAATATGTTTTCTATCTTCATAAAAATTTCTTTTCCGACAGTTGACCATAATAAAAAAATATGATAAAATATGATATATAAAAATATTTGTATCGGAGGAAAAATATGGATAAATCATCTGCTGAAAAACGCATTGAGGAATTGTCAGAGATAATTGAAGAACACAGCTATAAATATTATGTTCTTGACAATCCGGATATAAGCGACTATGATTTTGATATGCTTATGCAGGAACTTAAAAATCTTGAGGAACAATTTCCGGAACTTATTCAGCCGGATTCTCCTACTCAAAGAGTGGGGGGGACTGCACTCAATACTTTTGAAAAAGTTCACCACGATGTTCAGATGGCGAGCCTTCAGGACGTTTTTGACTTTGAGCAGGTGCAGAATTTTCTTGATAAGTGCANTGCGGANCTTGANTCANCTGAATATACTGTAGAGCCGAAAATAGATGGTTTATCCGTATCGCTTNAATATACNGACGGTATTCTNACGAGAGCGTCAACGAGAGGCGACGGCTNCATCGGNGAAGATGTTACGGCAAACATAAAAACTATCCGTTCTGTTCCTCTCAGACTGAAAAATGCACCTGAATTTCTTGAAGTGCGTGGAGAGGTATATATGNCGAANAGCANTTTTCNNNNACTGGTAGAANAGCNGNAGTTAAGAGGTGAACAACCTTTCAAGAATCCGAGAAACGCCGCCGCCGGTTCTCTCAGACAGAAAGACCCGAAAATTACAGCAACCCGAAAGCTTGATATATTCATATTCAATATACAGCAGTACAGGGGAAAGACATTTTTAACGCATAGTGAAACTCTTGACTATCTCAGAGAAACGGGATTAAAAACAGTTCCGTCATATAAAATTTGTCATGAATATGAGGAAATAGAAAAAGAGATAAACCGTATAGGTGAGGAAAGAGCAGGTTTTTCATTTGATATAGACGGCGTTGTTATTAAGGTCAACAGTCTTTCACAGCGTGATATAATGGGTTCTACTTCAAAAACTCCTAAATGGGCAGTAGCATATAAGTATCCGCCGGAGGAAAAGGAAACAAAGCTTATTGATATTGAAGTGAATGTGGGACGAACAGGCGCTATAACTCCGGTAGCCGTCTTTGAACCCATTACGCTCGCAGGTACAACTGTTTCAAGAGCCGTTCTGCATAATCAGGATTTTATAGATGAAAAAGATATACGTATAGGAGATATAATCGCTGTACGCAAGGCAGGGGAAATTATTCCGGAAGTAATCCGTTCTGTCAGACATGAAGAAAATACGATTACTTTCAGACTGCCCGAAATATGTCCTGTATGTAACACTCCGTCAGTAAGGGACGAGGGAGAAAGTGTTNTGAGGTGTCCGAATGTTNAATGTCNTGCTCAGTTACTGAAAAANATGATTNACTTTGNGTCAAAGAACGCCATGAATATTGACGGTCTTGGTGAAGCTAATATGAAACTGCTTGTTGAAACAGGTCTTGTAAAATCTCCTGCGGACTTGTATATTCTTGAAAAAGAACAGTTGTTATCTCTTGAAAGATTTGCAGAAAAGTCGGCTGAAAATCTGATTAATGCAATTCGGGAATCAAAGGGCAGGGGACTTGACCGTCTTGTTTTCGCTCTTGGAATACGCAATATAGGACAAAGAGCTGCTGTACTGCTTTGTGAAAAGTTTCATGATATGGAAAACCTGCTCAGTGCTGAAAAGGAAGATATTTCTGATATAGAGGGATTCGGCGACATTATGGCTGAAAATGTTGTCAANGCACTGCGTGAACCTCACCGNCTTGAACTTATTGACCGTCTGCGTGAATATGGTCTCAATATGACATACAGCAAGCAGTCATCAGCTGATGAAAGATTCAAGGGAATGACTTTTGTTCTTACTGGTACACTGCCCACTATGAAACGTGACGAGGCTAAAAAGCTTATAGAAAGCTTTGGTGGAAAAGTTTCGGGTTCTGTATCAAAAAAGACAAATTATGTTGTGGCAGGTGAAGAAGCANGGAGCAAACTTGTAAAGGCTNAGAGTCTTNGANCAACTGTCATAAGTGAAAGTGANTTGAAGGAGATGNCNAAGNGANTTTTACAGAGNAAAAACGTGACCTNTTTTCTGTTCCGGAAGAATATTTTTTCGTACACTGTGTAAGTGCGGATTTTGCACTTGGTAAGGGGATAGCACTGGAGTTTAAAAAACGCTTTGACATGAAAAACAGACTTAAAGGGTTGGAAAAGACAGATTCAAAGTGCATACTGATTGACAGGGTATTCAATCTTGTGACTAAAGAGACATTCCGCCGTAAGCCTACTATGGAAAGTGTAAAAGAATGTTTGCTTGAACTTAAACGGCAGGTTAATGAAAATAGTATAAAACAGCTTGCTATGCCGAAAATAGCCTGCGGTCTTGACGGTCTGGACTGGGAAAGAGTTTCGGAGCAGGTGAGGGATATTTTCAGCGATACCGATGTTGAAATACTTGTCTGCTATTTATAAAAAGGAGGAAAATTATAATGCTGTATGTATGTTACCCGAAGTGTTCGACGTGCAAAAAGGCTCAGAAATGGCNTGACGATAACGGCGTTGAATACNAAACAANGNANATAAAAGAAAATAATCCGTCTTATGAGGAACTCAAAGAATGGTACAATAAAAGCGGTCTGCCTTTAAAGAAGTTTTTCAATACAAGTGGACTTGTCTACAGGTCAATGAACCTTAAAGACAAACTTTCCGAAATGAGTGAGGAGGAACAGCTGAAACTTCTCGCAACGGACGGTATGCTTGTTAAAAGACCTATTGTCATAACTAAAAATACTGTACTTGTCGGTTTCAGGGAAAATGACTGGGAGAATGTCCTGAATGGTTAAAATGAAAGGTAAAAAAATTAAATTTATTCAATACGGTATCATATTGTTGATTTTATTATTTTTGTCTGGTATATTGTTGGTTCTGAAATATAATCAAGAGAGAAATTACAATATGAACAGATGGAATAACAGTATTAATAATATTGTGCATTCAAAAGACAAAGTTACAAAAATTCAAATCTTAAACTTCACTCCCAGTGGTGAAACAAAGTACGACGTTGAACGTGAAAAATATGATGAATATATAAAATTCATGAAGTCGGTCAAAGTAGCNCCGTGTAATGATGAGCTTTTAAGCGGTATTTCAACNCANTNCACTGTACAATATAAAGACGAAACTGAATTTAGAGCTTTATTTATTGGTAAGTATATAAATATTGACAATAAGTATTGTTACGAAATCCAGAATTATAGTGAAATCAAGAATAAATACAATGATTTGATTCTTTTAAAAAATACAAAAACATAACAAAAAACACGGAGAGCAAATAACTCTCCGTGTCAGTCTGTCGAAAAACCCCGATTTCGGAATAGAAATCGGGGTTGAAGTTTTGAGTAAAATTAAAAACAAAGAGTAATTCTTGAAAAGAGAGGAAAAACGAAGTGAAAACGGAGGTCACC
>WFLZ01000094.1 GCA_009177225.1 Clostridia bacterium | reverse complement strand
ATAGAATAATATCCAAGCCAACCAACTGTATATCTTTTCAGCCGTTTAAGTATCTGCTCAACCGACCTCGCTTGTTTTCGACTTGTTAGTTCACGGATTTTGTCCTTGAACCTCTTAATGCTTTTCCCATGTGGGCGTATTCCTGTTTTCTTTCCTGTCTTGTACAATGAAAATCCGAGAAATTTTAATTTCAGCGGACTTCCCACCTGACTTTTCTGTTGATTTACTTTCAACCTGAGTTTACCTTCAAGGAATTTTACACAAGACTTCATTACTCTTTCAGCGGCTCTTCGGCTTTTGACATATATGTTGCAGTCATCTGCATATCTTACAAACTTATGACATCTACTTTCAAGCAGCCTATCAAAAGCTGTCAGATATATGTTGCTCAACAGCGGTGAGAGATTTCCACCCTGCGGTGTTCCCTCTGTTGTCGGACTTACAAGNCCATTTATCATTACTCCGCTTTTCAGATATTTTCGGATTAATGATATTACTCTTTCGTCCTTTATCCGCGCTCTTAACATGCCTATCAATATATCGTGATTTACTGTATCAAAATATTTTGCAAGGTCTAAATCTACTACTTGCGTATATCCTGACTTGTAGTATTCCAATGCTTTTNATATTGCNTGATNTGCACTCCTTTTTGGTCTGAAACCGTAGCTGTTTTCNGAAAAGAGCGGCTCATATATTGGCTGTAATACCTGTACGATTGCTTGTTGTATCATTCTGTCTATGACTGTCGGTACTCCAAGTTTTCTCTTTTCTCCGTCGGGCTTTGGTATTTCTACTCGCCTGACTGCCTTCGACTTATATCTTCCACTTCTGAGTTCACTAAGCAATTCTTCACGATGTTCCTTTAGATATGGCAGCATTTCATCAACTGTCATTCCGTCAATGCCTGCCGAACCTCCGTTTTTCTTTACTTTCAAATATGCCCTATTCAGATTATCTCTGTCAAGGATTGTTTCCAGTAAATTTCCTGCACCGTCTTTTCTTTCCGTTTCCAGTGCGGCAATGCTGCACGCTCCCTTGTTACTCTTTGTTTCCAACATACCCTCACACGGGCAGCCAACTTTCGTTGTTTTCTGTGGTCTTTGCATTGCTTTACCTTCCTTCGTTTCTAAGACTGTTATTGTTCGGTCCTTCCTGAAAAAAACTTTTCAGTACTATGACCTCTGCTGACTTCTTGCAATTTAGCCATACATCACTGCACGGATTGAACGGGTGTCAATCTATCTGTCCTTCGTCCCCTTGCAAGACCTCCCCAGTTAAGAGCAGTAACCTTCCTCTCATATATCTGCCACATTTACACCGCAGAGTTCGGGCAGTATTGGACTTTGCTTTGTTTAGCAAGCTCGTCCGCTCTGCATATGCCTTATATGTGGTTTCTGTTCGTCAGACCAAGAGTTTGCTTTAGGCTTACTTCATACTCCACCTCACAATGGACGCACTTGCCCTCTGCTAACACTTCCTACTGCCAAGCGTGTAGTGGACTTTCACCACCAAGTTACTGCCCATTCTGGGCAAACTAAAGCAAAAGGGATATGTCCTTCGTAAATGTCGGAAGGCATATCCCTATCTATTTCTTTTTCAGAAGCTCCATTCAATTCTCGTCTGCAATGTTCACTATCTTTTTACCCTGTTTCTCTGCATACTGTATAGTTCGATAAGCTTCGCCGCTTTTATGCTGAATACAACACACCACAAGGCCTGAACGGTCTACAAAATTTCGATTCCAAAACTTGTTATTTCACCAAGTTATAAGTTTTAAGCTGAAAGTGTATGATTAGCGATATGAACTGAGGACAGCATTTCGTAAAAGTACTTTTCTTTTTATGAAATAATATGGACTATACTCTTGAAAAGTAAGATATAATATGCTATAATTAAAAAAGACTGTAATCAAGAAAGAGTCATCCTGTATGAATGGCTATCGCACTATCGGCAAGAAAATGGGGATATCTGAATATACGGTAAAGCCATTAGCAGAAACTGGCATAAAAAATTCTATGGAGTATAGCTCTATAATCGAGATCTCGAAGATAAATATCTGTATAATTATAGTATGGAATTTTTTATGTAAAAGGAGGAATTTATTATGGCTAAGAAAATTGACTTTACCGTAGATGAGAAAAGGAAACTGTTTGACCCGTTGTATGATTATTCAAATGAGGGGGCGAATGAGGCTTACACAAAGTTAAATGGTGTAGAGAAGTTTTTGGCGTATATGAGCGTTATACATCATGGCAAATTTAATCTGAGTAATCTTAATGGAGAAATTCTCACTTTCTTTGAAAGAGGACAAAAATGTGCAAAAAAAACTGCCGTATTATTTGGAGAAGTTAAAGACCCCGACAGTGGAAGTGAATTGGTACAAAAAGTGTATGCCGCTTTATGGGACTATGCTCCATGTATGAAAACACAGGGAGAAACCTTAAATTCTGTCAACACCACCCTAAATGTATTTTACAACAAAGATCATTTAAAGAAAATTAATCAAGAGTTCAATACGAAGCAACAAATGTCTATATATTATATCTTGAGCAGATATTTTGAACATCATGACGATTTTTCACAGCAAAGAGATAATATGTTATTCTTGTGGGAAAGCGAATTTGAAAAATTTGTAAGCGTGTACCACACGCTCGGAAACTTTATGCCTGTTCCATGGGGGTGCAATTTTCCGAGGGGCAGTGCTAAGGTACACGATTACTGGGATCTGACACTTTTGCATATTCACCAATACTATACAGCTGGCAATAGCATAGAAGATATCAAAGCAATATTATCACCAAAAAAAGTTGCTGATTATGATGGTCTGGTCAAAAAATATAAAGAGTGGTTAGACAGCTTCGGTAATTGGGAGAATTTTNTGAATAAGAACNATCTNCGTGCGTTTGTTGATTACGAACATGACGGCACACNGTATNCCAAGNANCTGTGGAACGGACATTTTGATAAATNTNAATCATGCGNNTCAGCTATTCCTCAAGAANCCGCGCAGTGCNAGGAATACTTCAAAAATGCAGCCGATCGTATCAGAGAGCGCACCGCTCATATGCTGGGAGCTTTGCAGGGGGTACTGTAATATGCAAAACAACAAACAGTTGAAAAATAAAGACGGAATTCCTATCAACAACGGTGCAAATTACGACGCCGAAAGCAGAACGGTCGAGGTGCTTCAAATTCTTAAAGAGATCTCCGACGAGGAGCACCCTGTCAGGCAGGCGGATATTCGTGCGGCGATGGAAAATGTAAATCCGGCTACTATATCGAAAACTATTGATCGGCTGATCCTACAGCTTGATCCTATAATGTACACCGGAGATAACGACAACGAATACAGAATAAAGTATAGCGGCTATGACAGCGAGACTGAGAATATCGTTTTAGAAAAGGTCGAAAAAACTTCTTACGGCAAATCACCCTCTGTCACTAATCTGCGATATATCCATGACTTTGATATGAATGAGCTTGATATGCTTATGGACGCTGTGAATTTTTCGGGACGGCTGTCGCTTGAGGAAAAGGAACGGCTTATGCGAAAGCTCCAGGCAACTGCAAGCAAGTATTACAAATCGCCATTTTACGATAAATGCAACGACAAAGTGAAATTTTACGATTTCGGCATATATACAAGACTTGACGCTCGAACTTCAATGACAAAGACAAATGGGCATTATCCTACGGTGCAAACCGAGCTGATACAGAATATCAAGCTCATACAGCAGGCAATAAACGACCGCAAGCAGATCGTATTTGACTTTAACGAATACACTAAAGACCATAGCCTTAAAAAGCGCAATAACGGTTGGCGGTATATTCTTTCTCCATATTACATGGTCGTTTATCACGAGCTGTATTATCTGATATGCTCGAAACCGGGCACGGGAAAGATCAGCCACTATCGTATAGACCTGATGAGCAATGTCGGCTTTGCAAAGGACGAGAATAATAAAGATATTCCCTGTGAGCTGGTATCGGATATAAAGGGACTCCCCACCTGCATTGAGTGGGATCCGGAAAAATATATGCGTGAGCATCTGTATATGTTTTATGACGAGCCGCGCAGTATCACGTTAAAGATCCCCAGCGGCAATTATACCGCTATCCACGACCATTTCGGAGACCACTACCGTTCGCTCAGATGTGACGAGGAGGGCTATGATAAGATAGAAGTCCGATGCAGTGCAAACGCTATGGCTATACTTGTGATGCAGTACGCAGGGACGTTCAAGGTCATTGACGAGGAGGTAAAGGCGCTTGTCAGAGAAAAAATGAAGGCTTTGGACGATTCTTTGAAATAAATTGGTACTTTTTGTACCAATTTTTTCTTTTCAGCTTGCTATATTCGAGAACTCGAAGATGATATTTGCTATAATATATAGTATAAGTCAACGCAAACAATGAAAGCGGAGGTATTTATTATGAGCTTTGTAATTAAAAATGGCATACTTAAAGAGTATAATGAGGAACCAGGCATTACTGAGGTTGTTATTCCTGATAGTGTTACGAGTATAGGATATTATGCTTTTAAAGGCTGTGCAGAGCTTACAAAAATAACAGTTCCGGATAGCGTTACAAGAATAGAAAAGGAAACTTTTTATAGCTGCAAAAAACTGATGAACATCACTGTATCTGAGAATAATCCACTGTATTGTGATATAGATGGTGTAGTATTCAGTAAAGATAAAACAAAACTGTTAGTTTATCCGACGGGCAGGTCTGGAGAATACACTGTTCCAAATGGAGTAATCAGCATTGAAAGGGATGCGTTTTCACACTGTAAAAGCCTTACAAACATAACGATTCCTGATAGCGTTACAAGTATAGGAGAGGCAGCTTTTTTTGCATGTAGAAGTCTTACAGACATAACGATTCCTGATAGCGTCACAAGTATAAGTGATTCGGCTTTTTTTGCATGTAAAAGTCTTACAAGCATCATAATTCCAAATAACGTTAAGAGTATAGGAAAAGAAGCTTTTTCGTACTGTACAAGTCTTATAAACATAATGATTCCTAATAGTGTTACGAGTATAGGAAAAATGGCTTTTTATGACTGTATAAGCCTTACAAACATCACGATTCCTAATATTACGAGTATAGAAAAAGCCGTTTTTTCGTGCTGTGTCAGACTTACAAGCATTACGATTCCTAACAGTGTTACGAGTATAGGAAATGAAGCTTTTTTGGGCTGTGAAAGCCTTACAAACATAACGATTCCTGATAGCGTTACAATTATGGGAGAGGCGGCTTTTTATGGATGTAAAAGCCTTACAAGCATAATAATTCCAAATAGCATTAAAAGTATAAGAAAAAAAGTTTTTTTGGAATGTGAAAGCCTTATAAACATAATAATTCCTAATAGAGTTAGGAGTATAGGAACAATGGCTTTTCGGGAATGTAAAAGCCTTACAAACATAATAATTCCTAATAGCGTTAGGAGTATAGGAAAAATGGCTTTTTGTGACTGTATAAGCCTTACAAATATAACGATTCCTAAAAGCGTTAAGAGCATAAAGTGTGATAGTTTTACTTGCTGCAAAAGCCTAATGGAAATTACTGTATCGGAAGATAATTCTATATATTGTGATATAGATGGCGTAGTATTCAGCAAGGGTAAAACGAAACTGTTAATTTATCCGATGGGAAAGTCTGGAGAATATACTGTTCCAAATGGAGTAACAAGCATTGAAGTGGCTGCTTTTTGGGCGTGTAAAAGCCTTACAAACATAACAATCCCTGATAGCGTTACAAGTATAGGAGAGGCGGCTTTTTATGCATGTAAAAAACTGATGAACATTACTGTATCTGAGGATAATCCACTATATTGTGATATAGATGGCGTGGTATTCAGTAAAGATAAAACAAAACTGTTAGTTTATCCGACGGGCAGGTCTGGAGAATACACTGTTCCAAATGGAGTAATAAGCATTGGAATGGAGGCATTTTCGTACTGTAAAAGCCTTACAAACATAACGATTCCTGATAGCGTTACAAGTATAGGAATCGGAGCTTTTTTGTACTGTAAAAGCCTGAAACGAATTGATGTTTCACCTGACAACCGTTTTTTCAGCAGCGTGGACGGCAAACTTTACAATAAAGATAAAACTGAGTTAATCTTTGATCCTGAACAGGCTTTTAAAGGTATATTAGTATAAACATCAAAGAAAAAATAAAAATTGTGGAGATGGTTTTATGAGCTTTAAAATTGAAAATGGCGTACTTGAAAAGTATAGTGAAGAACCGGGCGTTACCGAGGTTGTTATTCCGAATATTGTTACGAGTATAGGATATTACGCTTTTATGAGATGCGAAGAGCTTACAAAAATAACTGTTCCGGATAGCGTTACAAGAATGGAAAAGGCAACTTTTGATAGCTGCAAAAAATTGATTAACATTACTGTATCTGAGGATAATCCACTGTATTGTGATATAGATGGCGTGGTGTTCAGTAAAGATCAAACAAAACTGTTAATTTATCCAAGGGGCAGGTCTGGAGAATACACTGTTCCAAATGGAGTAATAAGCATTGGAAGGAGTGTGTTTTCATACTGTAAAAGCCTTACAAATATAACGATTCCTAATAGCGTTACATGTATAGGAGATTTTGCTTTTTGTGACTGTATAAGCCTTACAAGCATAATAATTCCTAATAGCATTAGGAGTATAGGAAAAATAGCTTTTTATGACTGTATAAGTTTTACAAATATAACGATTCCTAATAGTGTTAAGAGCATAAAAGATAATAGTTTTGTTGGCTGCAAAAGCCTAATGGAAATCACTGTATCGGAAGATAATTCTATATATTGCGATATAGATGGCGTAGTATTCAGCAAAGATAAAACGAAACTGTTAATTTGTCCGATGGGAAAGTCAGGAGAATATACTGTTCCAAATGGAGTAACAAGCATTGAAAGAGCTGCCTTTTGGAACTGTAATAGCCTTACAAAAATAACCATTCCTGATGGTGTTACGAGTATAGGAAACAGAGCTTTTTGGTACTGTAAAAGCCTTAAAAGCGTAACGATACCTGGCAGCGTTACAACTATAGGAAATAGTGTTTTTAGTTTCTGCGAAAGTCTGGAACGCATTGATGTTTCACCTGACAACTGTTGTTTCAGCAGTGTGAACGGCAAACTTTACAATAAAGATAAAACTGAGTTGATCTATGATCCTGAAGATGGTTCTAAGTGAGTATTATGAAGATTGACAAATTGAAAGGAGATCTAATATGATATACGCAATGAGTGACATTCACGGTTGTTATACAGCATTTGAAGCGGCGCTTTCTTTGGTGGACTTGTCGGGCGATAATAAGCTTATACTGCTTGGCGACTATATTCACGGTGGCGAGGATAGCTATGGCGTTCTCAACAAGATAATTGCGCTTCAGCAAAAATACGGCTCGGACAAGGTGATCGCGCTTAGGGGAAACCACGAGGATATGGCGATAGATGGCTCGTGGCAGATATCGGCGTCAAGAAGTGCATACAGCGGTGAGTCGAATTACGCTGAGGACGACCGTGATGATGTGTACATAAACTGGATGAAAAATCTTCCACTGTATTACACCGAGGGTAATACGATATTCTGCCATGCAGGAATTGACGAGGAGGCGGAGGATTTCTGGGAATTTGGTACGGACGAATATACCTTCACATGGAAATTTCCCGCACAGACGGGAAAGTTTGAGTGCGGCGATCAGGATATTAAGATCGTTGCTGGACACGTTGGAACATCAGAAATTTCCGGAAACCCACGCTTTCACGAAGTTTATTTTGATGGAGAGAGCCACTATTACATTGACGGTACGGTACTGAGCAGCGGAGAAATTCCAGTTCTTGCAGTAAATACCGAAAATGACAAATATTATCAAGCAACTGATTCAGGATTGTGGATAGTCGAGCCTTATGACGAAATTCGGTATTTATAAGAGTTCGGAAAATATTTTGCAAACTCACGAAGCTTATCCTTCAACAAGTATTAGGTTGATGTAAGCTTAGAGTGATTCTTTCGTTCGCCAAAGAGTCTATCATCATTCAAGGTCATTCCCATTTTTCTTTTTCTGCTGATCTCGGCTCTGCTCCTGTTCCTTTCGGAGAAATACTTCTATCTCCCTTGACGCTTCGGACAGCTCTCTTGACTTCTGATCGGCAATGACATACTCGGCATTTTTCTTAGCCAATTTACCTCTGAGCTTTTCGATATAATCTTCCAATTTCTTTACGGTCGGAAACTTTTTCGGATACGCTTTTTTGAGGTCGCTTTCCCAAACGCTATACCTGTAAAGCTCGGCATCAAATCTGTCTGCATATTTCTGTTGTTTTCGTCCTTTGAGGGACATATACTTATCGTGAAAAGGTTTCACATCAAGATAGTGCGTGAGCCAGAAAAGCTGTTCCTCTCTTGCCTTGATCTCTTCATTTATGCTGTTCAGCTTACCTACAAGAGATGTTCTCTCCGCAAAGGCTGCAACAGCAGCATCTTTGGCTTCATCAACTGTCACGCCGTACTTGGATAAAATGTTCATCGCCTTGCTTGTGAGCTTCATATTGTTGCGGTCAATAGCGTCACGGATAAACTTATTTTTATCCGCTTCGGGAGCTTTCGGGACGGTAACTCTAACCTTTGTTCTCGGCGTGTAAATCATCTCTTCCTTGTACTGAGCAATACGGCGTTTAATCTGCTCGGTTTCATAATACCAACCCAAAGTTTTTGAGCGAGTCATTTTCGCCCTCGGATTGTTCTCTTTCTGCTCCGCAAGCATAAATTTCAAATCAATCTTATGGGCGGGATTATATTCCACAAGTATGCCGTGAGCTGCACACTCGGAAAGAAAATCCTCGAAGTTCTCGCTGTCTTTAACAACTTGGTCTATCGCATATTTCAGCTTGGCTTTCCACGATAGACCTTGACGTGACATATCCCATTCCCAATAAGACTTTCCCTTGCTCGTTTCGGGATGCTGAATAACNGATAGNTCATNCTCACTGCANATCTCGTCNGATATTCNCCGAACCTCTGACCAGGCACGGTCACTTTTTTTACCCTGATTATGCTCCGTTTCAAAGGTTTTGCCCGTAACCATGTTGATGTTATTTACGATAATATGAGCGTGGCAATGGTCGTGGTCGGTGTGTATTGCAAGCACATATTGATACTGTTCTTTCAGCAATCGGTGACACAATTCCTGTGCTATCTCCATAGCCTTTTCGGGAGTAACTTCCCCAGGTGCAAAGCTCTGGATTATGTGCTGTGCTTGGGTGGTACTTCTTCCTGTTCCGAAACGTTCACGGACGGCTCGGAATTGCTCGGCTGCNCGGACGGGGTCTGTCTNGCACATAAAAGACTCGACAAGCGTATGATCTCNGGTCTTATTCCCGNCCACGATGTATTCAAGGCTTCCGCACAATGAACTGCTGATTGAATATAATTNAGTAATCGCCAAACCTCGTTCACGCTCTCTTTCGTCATTCTAATATCTTCGCTGTAAATTCGCCCTGTGCTATTGGTGCGCCGTGCTATCTGATTAACATTCGTTGATAAGGCTCTGACCGCCTTAATAATGCCGTCCATATCGTCTTGATCGAGCATTAAAACATAGTGAGCTTTCGCACACTCACGGACATAGCTCGACTTCTTCACATGGAGCAATTCAGCTTGCCTACATATATGCTCCCACTCGGTATCATTGAAGCGGATATTGAGCGTATGATTACGGCATTGCTTTCGTCCGTCCAGATACTCTTTTTCGTCTTCGGATAAATCATCGGGACTGACCTCGGAGAGAGCCTTGTCAAGTTCCTCTTTCATACCGTCACGAGTATAGTTGAGGGCAAGCTCCTCGGTGTCTTTGTTACCGTAATCACGCTTATAGTTTTTCTCTGCCTTTGTCATAAAGGTCTCCTTTCAATCTTGACCGCATCAGCGGTCATTTTTCTTTTAGGGGTCTTAGGGGAAATTTCCCCTGACAAGCATCGTGGATTTGTCCGTGTTTTCCAAAACGCGGCACAATCTACCGTGCTTGCAAACTGAGAGTGCCGATTTTTCATCGGCACGGCTTATATCCGCCTTTCGGCGGTTTTCTCGCTGTCATAGCGAGAAATTGGAGCTATGCGACTATCTTTTTATCTACGCCGCTTTGGTCGGCGGTCGTAGTGTTCACGCTCCGCCGTGATACCCTTATCAATGCAACAGTATTATTGAAAATATCTCGATGCAGTCTGGGCGGCAGTACGATGAAAATATCCCTCTACTATACAACCGAGAAATTCAGAAAAAGTACGGGATTTTCGATAAAGTTTACAGTTTGTTCATAGTAATTCTCTCTCTTGCCTAAATTCAACATCAGATTTATGGTTATGATGCGAATGGATTGAGCTGCCGACAGGTCATATTGCCCTCTATATATACAAGTACGAAAATCGTAAAATCGGAAAGGATTTTACGATTATTTTTTTGCTCTGCAATCATATTTCTCCCTCTTGCATAAAATCATCACGGCTGATTTGTATGATATGCGAATAAAAATCATTGGCATAATAAACAGAATTGCCTGCCCTAATTTATGCACATAGTAGAATTTTCAATTTTTGGAAAAGAAATTTCTTGAAATCTATGTCCAAAACCGATTTTTCTCGGTAGTAAAGTAGAGGGATATTTTTAATCAATCGCTTGACAACTATAGTAAAACAACTCAAATGTAAATATTTTGTGAATAATTAAGAGAATCCTGCCCGATTTTTAGATTTTTGTACTTGATATTATAGAGGGATGTTTACTTTGCTTGTAGTTTAACTTCTGATAGCCTTATGAATATCTTTTCCCCGGACAAAATACACCGGGCAAAGCTCAAAATCTCTCAAAAGTTCGTGCGCAATTGCGGCTGGACAAATGGCGTAACAGTGCGCTATAATTAGATTATCGGAATATATCCGATAGCACACAACAAAACGAAGGGAGGTGGCGATATGCTTACTTATGAACAGCAGACTGAAAAGCTCTTAAAAAAGAGAGAAGCACTGGAGGATCGTATCCGTGAGGATAATGCTGAGATTGAAAAGATCAATGCAAGGCTGAATGAGATGCAGCTCGCAAAGGTGCGTGACACGTTCGGGCTTACTCAAAAGGACTTTTTTGAGCTTATCACAAAGCATCCTGAAAAGCTCCTGAAACTTACCAATCAAGGTAATGCAGACAGCTTAAATGAGGTTGATGCCGACGGTGAAACTGTCGGACAGACTTCTTTCTTTGAAAAAGAAAATCCGTATGCGGTTTAAGATAGAAAGAATCTNATGAACANTTCGGGCAAAAAAGTTTTATAACTGGCATACCAGTCTAAATTCACCAAGCAGGAGACACAAACTTCGTGCGTATTACCTATGGACAAACAGCGTAGGAGTGCGCTATAATGTTACTGTGCAGGGGTAACGCCCTGCAATAAAAGCCGTGCGTGTAGAGATAGATAATCGCAGGCGGAAAGGAGACAATTGCAGAAGAAAGAGACACTTGCTGAAAAGGTGGAGCGATATAAAGACAAGCCCACCGATACAGCGACTTATGAAATTGAGGGACAAATATTTATTGTCACCGCACACTTTGTCGGGAAGAAAAATCTTGATAAGGTGATTCACGATCATGCTTTTCAGAGAGCAATGGAAGAAACCGAAATAGCGTAGTTAAAACTGCCATATTCGGTGATTCCAACTCTTTGAGATATACCGAATATGGCTGCTTTGCTTGGGAAGGAGTTTATTTATGACAAAGCAGTCACATTACAATGTCGGGATCTATGTACGACTCTCTCAGGAAGACGAACGTGCAGGAGAATCCCTTTCAATTGAAAATCAGAAGAAAATGCTGACGAAATATGTAGGCAATCAGACAGGCTGGAACTTGGTCGGTATCTACGAAGATGACGGTTATAGTGGCACTACGTTTGATAGACCAGCAATCAAGAAACTTCTCGATGATGCGATGTCGGGAAAAATTGATTTGATACTCTGCAAAGACCTCTCACGCTTCGGTAGAAATTATATCGAAGTGGGACAGTATGTAGATTATATTTTTCCGTCAAGCAATATCCGTTTCATCGCACTCAACGACAACGTGGATACGCTTGACCGTAACAGCACGGCGATGGATATGATGCCGATAATGAATCTTTTTAATGAATGGCACGCCGCCAACACTTCAAAGAAGATTCGTGCAGTTATGGTGTCCAATGCTAAACAAGGCAAGTATCACGCTCCTATCGCACCTTTCGGCTATCTCGTAGGAGACACGGAAGATCGTTTGCCCGTAGTGGACGAAACGAATGCTCCATACATCCGTATGATGTATAAAATGCGTTCCGAGGGTGCAAGCTCTCCGCAAATTGCAAAAGCTCTGAACGCTCAGGGAGTGATAACGCCGTCCGACTACACCTATCAGCGTTTAGGCAAGCCGAATCCCTATATTTCTAATCACCTGTGGAATGCAGCAATGGTGCGTGATATTCTTGAAAATCCTATTTACAAGGGTGCTGTTGTCAGCCAGAAATATACCACCGTTTCTTATAAAAACCACAAGAAATACATCAAGGATTCTGATGAATGGATAGTTATTGAAGATGCCTTTGAGCCTATCGTGGACAAGGAATTATGGGATAAGGTGCAGGAGGTCAACAGGTCGTGCAGTCATGGCAAGGTCACGAAAAGTGGTATTATTCTTCCGTTGACAGGTCTGATGTATTGCTCCGACTGCGGCTCTAAGCTGAAAAATAACACTACGTTCCATACTTCTAAAAAACGCGGCAAGTATAAGGTCGTTAGCTACATCTGCAATAAGTATGCCAATCACGGCAAGGAGGCTTGCACTTCTCACCATATTTTACAGCGTGTCATTGAGGGACTTGTGCTTGCAGATATTCGTGCGAGGGCAAGCCGTGTAAATGAGGATGAGAACAGCGAGAGACAGCGTTATATGGCAATCAAGACAAGTCAGTGTAAGCAACAGACTGAGGACGAGAGCCGACTTCTGAAACAGGCTGAGAGCCGCCTTGCGGAGCTTGATACTATTATCAGCAAGACCTATGAGGAAAGAATGCTCGGCAAGCTGCCCAAAGATTTGAGTACCAAAATGCTTGAAAAATACTCCGCCGAGCAGAAAGAGCTTTCCGCACAGGCAGAGCTGTATCGCAAGTCTAAAGTACAGGCACAGCAGGACGAACAGGACGTTGATAAATTCATTCAGCGTTTGAAGAAGTGGGCTGATGTGGAGTGCCTTACCCGTGAACTGGCTATGGACTTGATCGAGTTCATCGTGGTCTATGCCCGTCCCGAAGAATACGGCGCACCTCGCAACATTGATATTTATTACAAGTTCATCAATGCTCCCCTTGCCGACAGCAGAAACCTCTTATTACCGCAAAATTGCGTGGAAATTCATCAATCGTAAAATGGTTGTCCTTTTGGGTGGGTGATTACCGATACCCAATTATCGAAATGCTGTAAGCCATGATCTCTCAGGAAGTCGTATTCAAGATAACGC
>WFLZ01000218.1 GCA_009177225.1 Clostridia bacterium | reverse complement strand
TCCATTTAGGGAAATCATGTGGTATTGCACGCCATGTACAGCCCTCTTTCAGTAAATAGAGTACTGCGCAAAATATATCATATAAATCATATGTTGACGGNTNTGTTGTTTTTCGTANATTTTTCAAATCTTNTTTTATGATTTCNAATTGCTTTCTGCTGATATCACTTGGATATTCTTTTCTCATCGTTTTCCCGCTTTCATGGTTTTATTTATTCCATTATACCACTTTTTTCTCTCTTTGAAAAGATACTGAACAGGCTCTAAGTGATTTTAAAAGAAACAAAAGACGAAACGTTTCTTTGTTTTGTACATATGCACAAATTCACCATATATTTTTTGTGGATATGCAACAAATTTTCTGTCGTTCAGAAAAAGATATACAAAAGATACATCTGTATGCTATAATAAAATCACAAAATCAAAGGAGCTTCTTGATTATGAAAAAAATACTGCTGATAGAGGACGATTTGAAAATATGTGAAGTCATAGAAAAGTACTTTTCAAACAAAGGCACAGAAATATTTTCCGTTCATAATGGTTCTGAGGCACTTGAAATTGCAGGCAGTTGTCTCGGAAACTATGAGCTTGTTCTTCTTGATATAATGCTTCCTGACGCAGACGGTTTCACAATATGCCGTGAAATACGAAAAAACAGTGATATTCCGGTTATATTCATAACCGCCCGTGCAAGAGAGGAGGATATATTATACGGCTACGGCACAGGCTGTGACGACTATATTATAAAACCGTTTCTTCTGTCGGCACTGTATGCAAAATGTGACGCACTTGTAAGACGTTCCGCAGGAAAAAAACNTANCAGTATTCTTGAATGCGGAGACATAAAACTTGACACACGCCGTCTTGTGTGNTCCGTGAATAATANTGAAACCGNACTTCCTAAAAAAGAGTTTGAAANACTTAAGTATCTTATGGAACACCAGAACTGCGNTATCGACAGAAATANCCTGCTTGACAGAATATGGGNATNTGACTATTTCGGAAACGACCGTGTTGTTGACAATCACATNAANAAACTGCGNAAAGCGTTAGGGGGTGCAGGCAGTCAGATTAAAACAATTATAGGAAGGGGCTACAGACTNACAGAGAGGTGATATTATGAAAAAAATTCCGGATAACAGTATTCTGAAAAAAGAATTTACTATACCTTTTTTCAATATGAAAACTATGAGGAAAATTTTTAAAAGGAACAAAAAGAAACCTAAGATATATAAGAGAAAAAGAAAAACTTTCGGGAAATTATTCGCCAAAAATGTACTTACTTCATTATTGCTGACAGCTATTTTTGCTGTAGGATTTTTCCAGTTCGGCAGAATGTGGATATTTGAAAAGGCTGATTCATACAAATCTGTTAATATGAATCATATTCGTGATGCTATTGACAGAAATTTAAACTCCGAAAATTCTGATGATAAAGATATTTCTTTCCGTATGAGATTATATTCAGGTTATAGTATAACTCTTGATGATACAAATGCAAAATATCAGATAAGTACAGCCTATACCAAAAACTGTCATGTATTTTCATGTATTGCCGATGAGGACGGAAATATTATATATTCAAGTCGTATGGCATTGCAGACATATATGAGGTTCAAAGAAGAAGAAACAATGCTAATGACCTGCGATACAGAAAACAGAGATATTCCGGAACTACAACAGTTTGAAGCGGATTATAATGAATTTCTGAAAAAAGAAAAATATGACATAAAAAACAATCAGAGTATTGAGACCAGCATAACAATGAAAAGTGCATATGTAAACAGGGAAGAAAAAACATTCATTCCACATGAAATTGAAATATCCATGAAAAAAATTTATTATAACGATGCCGAACCCGACGAAATTCTTGAAACAAAAGAATATAATATAAATATTCCGGAAGATTACGGTTACGAACTTGTTGAATTTGATTTATCAGGTCTTGACCGTTACAGAATATCAAATGATACTTACCCCCGATATTTCGCATTGGGTTATGTCGGAACTGACAGGGAATGGTTTGATTATATAAAAGAAAAAGATACTTTTTATTCTGATTACGATGGTGGCTGGGCAAACGTCGGAAATAACACAAGAAAATACTATCAGAATGCCCAAATATACATTGACGGAAAACCCCATGTTCTTTCAGTAATTTTACAGATAGACGTATGGAATGATGTTACGAAACCGCTGTATTTCAAGATTGTAATGATATTCCTGCTTGCAACGCTTATTATAGCATTTCTTGACGCATGGCAGAGAAATGTAAGAAATCAGGCAGACTATATGTTTGAGGACTATCAGAAAAATCTGACAAACAGTCTTGCACATGACCTTAAAACGCCACTTATGGCTATAGGCGGATATACCGAAAATATCCTTTCGGGTAGTCTGTCCGGTGAGGAAACCGACAAATATCTTAAATCAATCATGGACAGTGTTGCATATACTGATTCGATAATTACACGTACTCTTGAACTTAATCAGATTGAAAATTCTGATAAAATACTCAAGGAAATGACCGATATTCGCAAGGTAACAGAAAATATAACCGAAAAGTACCTTAACAGCCTTGACGAAAAAAATATAACTTTAAATATAAGCGGTCATGCCGAAATAAAAACCAATGTCAGACTTTTTGAAACAATTGTGGAAAATCTTGTTTCAAACGCTGTCAAATATACACCCGAAAACGGTGGTATTAAAATTAAAATAGAAGAAAAAAGTCTTTCAATCTCAAATACAGTAAATAAGAAAGTTGATATTTCAGATATTAAAAAGCCGTTTATAAAGGGAGATTCTGCAAGAAGTAACCAGTCCGGAAGCGGTCTCGGANTTGCGATTGCCGAAAAATCCGNTGTTGCGAACGACNTAAAGATTGATATTTCGTGTACTGANTCTGAATTTAGAACAGATATTATCNTCTGATNCGCNTATACANCNNNNCANGCGAATCCGATAAAAAGGATTCGCCTTTATGATGTACTTTAGTTTTTGCCGTGACGATTCCCGTTGCCCTTACCTTTACCGCATTGTCCATTGCCATTACCGTGATGCTGTCCGACTTCAAAGCAATTATCTGCATTATCCGATGATTCATCTTTTATCATATCACGGATTTCACGCATAGTAAGTCCGCTTACATCTTCGGGCTTTATATCGGGATTTTCTTCTTTCAGTTCAAGATAAGCATGGTATTTTCCAACTGAAAGTCCTGCCGAGTGTGCCGATTCAATATCATCTTTATTTCCGTAGCAGTGAATGTTTTTTGATGCAACACTGGTTTTATCCAAAATACAGGACTGCATTTTCTCCTTGACTTTTTCGGAACTGCCCGATATGGTAATTTCTAAAACATTATTGTCATTCAAGCAGGAAACAACAGTCTGATTTTCCATAACGGCATTTACTGCATCTGCATAATCCATATTCCGGACATCTAATTCTTCCGCCAGTCTGATACCGTCATCATTGTAGCCTTTTATGTCAATAACCTTGTCATACCTATTGATTTCCAGTTCTATAGACGGATTGATGTCAATACTTATTGCGGTAACAGGAATGTTATAAGAAAAATACCCTAAAATGCCCACAACAGCTATAAACAGGCAGGTCACCGACATAACTGCACGTTGAAAATTCACTCTCTTTTTTATGCTGTAACCGTTAGTTTTCTTATAAATAAAGGCTTTGGTTTCCGATTTAAGAGAGTCCTCCGCATGGACTTGCCCGAAAGCAGATTTGAATTTATTTTCCATCTTCATCGCCTCCCAGCTGTTCTTTCAGCATTTTTCTTGAACGAGCCAACAATGTATAAACCGTATTTACCTTTTTACCAAGAATTTTTCCGATTTCAACTGCGGAATACCCCTCATAATAGTGCAGATAAACCACATCTTTATACTTCTTTGGCAATAATAAAACAGCTTCTAAAACCTCTCTGCACTCCGCAGTCTGCGTGTCAGGAATGTTAAGAATTTCGTCAATTGAAACGGTATGATTTCTGAAAAAGCTTTTAAGCAAATCCCTGCAGGCGTTAATTGTCACACGGATAATCCACGCTTTTTCGTGTTCGGTACTTTCAAACACAACGGAGCTGAGGGCATATTTCAGAAAAACATTCTGGAATATGTCCTCTGTATCGGAATAGTTTTTCAGATGCACCATGCAGATTTGTCTGACAGCATCTGCATAGGTGTCTATTGCTCTGTTTACTTCCTGTTCGCTCCGCATTTTGTTCCTTTCCGATTATTTGTTTCTGCCCATATGCTGTCCGGCTTTTCTGCCTGTTACGTCCTTCTGACAGTTTAGCCCACCGCCTTTGTTGTCACAGATTCCGTCTCCGTCCTCATCAGTAAAGTCAGCATTATTACATTTATTGTCACAAACTCCGTCATCGTTCTCGTCTGTAAAGTTTGTATTTTTAAATGCACAGCCATTACCTGCTCTTTTGCCTGTACCGTCCTGAGGGCAATTTTCATTATCCACTCTGTTATCGCAAACGCCATCGCCGTTCTCGTCCGTAAAGTTTACATAACCCCCTCTGTTACCACGAACGCCGTCTGCATTTCCGCAATGATTTCTTGCTGATGCAGAAGCTTCTGCCACTCCCATAGTCAGTGACATTACTACCGCTGTAATACCTGCAATAAATTCTGTCATTATAAATTCCTCCTGATTAATTAATAATGTAAGCCGTTGACGACTTCACTATTAATACGATTGGAAATATACAATCCTTTCATTTGGNAAAAAATATTTTTCTAAAATTTTCCTANNAGCCTTTATGCAGAAAAACAGGCATATTCTTTAAAATGAGAATCGCCTGTTTTACGTTGTTTTTTATGGAGCTTGTGACGGGACTCGAACCTGCGACCTGCTCATTACGAATGAGCTGCACTACCAACTGTGCTACACAAGCGGATAAAATTTTCTATAATATTTTATCATATAAATATATATTTGTCAAGAGGAAAACATTATATTTAATTTTTTAAACATGATTATATTTTTATCAAATCATTAGCATAATATCTTCTTGATAATTTCTTTCCGTCAACCTCAATATAATAACAGAACTCCTTTCTTTTGAATTGCCATATTATTTCGTGTATTTTTCCGGTAATATCGGTATGATTTACAGATGATACATTTTCCCTATAGACAAAATCCGGAATGTTTTCTATAAATTTAATTTTATCTGATGATACTTTTATGTCTGGCAACGGTTGCAGGATAACGGATTTTTCACAATCATACTCAACAATATGCTGAAATAATTCTGGTACTGAAATATCAAGACATATTCCCCACATTTAATTATTATTCTCCTTGTTAAGATTTTCTACAAAGTCAATGCTTTTTGCTGTCATTTCGACCCACGCCGGACGGAATCCACTTTTTATGGCGTTTCGTACAGATTTTATGTTAGACCATGCCGCACAGTAAAACGGTACTTTCCCCCTTTTCAAAGTTTCAAAAGCAAGACGTGACGTAAGAGATGAAGCTATACCCTGTCTACGATATTCCGGAAGTACATCAATACCAATCTGCCACATATCCTCACAGTCGGCAGAACAGCCAGCCAGTCCGACAAGCCTGTTTCCGTCATATGCCCCGACACCTAAAACATCAAGTTCTTTTCTTTTTTCACAGAGAGCATTGCTCCACTGTTCCATATATAGTTCAGAAAAATCATTCTGATTAAGTAATTTAAGTTCATAAGGACAATCCGGAACTTTCAGAAAATTCAAATCAGGAAGAAAGTACTCAGCCATAAAACAGACACGCAGACTATTTTCTTCAAGTCTGTCATTAAGTACGTGCATATTAGGAGTTTCAAAACAATGCTCAGGCTTGAAACGGCTGATATAATCAAATACAATATCCCTGCATTTTTCTGAAACAGACGCAACTACATTATTTCCGTATGAAATCATATGACATTCAAAAGGCAATTCAAGATATTTTCTTGCATCATGATTATTTTCTGAAATTACAACAATATTATTATCACAAAGAAAATCATTTTTATTGCAACCTGCATCAATGGCAGACTGTCTCAGGGCAGTTTCCAGTATATCCTTATTTGTAAGATTCATCTTATTCACGTCCGTTTTCAAAATCATATAATTAATTATACTAAAAAAGACAATATATGTCAATAGTCATTCTAAAAATACTTCTGCCACTTTATAGTTTAACTTGACAGAAGTACCGTTACATATTATAATTATTATATACAATTTCACGGAAACAATAAAAACGGAGGTGTTTTAATTTGTTCAGAAAAATTATATCAGCTATAACGGGAACCGCATTACTTTGCAGTATTTCCGCACCGCTTTCCGTAAATGCGGTCAGTGCGGAAATATCAGTTAACAATATAATCGACGAACAGCAGACCCACAGAGATACTACTATTGAATCGCCCGACCTTATCCCTGTAAACGAAAATATACAAGGTCTTGATGAAAATATAATCAAAATAATGATAGACCCGGGGCATTTTGACCATTATAACCGTTCTTCCGTGTATTCGCCGTACTGGGAAAGTATCATGACATGGAAATTATCCAACTATCTTCAAAAGGAACTACAGGCTCTCGGCGTACACGCTGACCTTACAAAAGATTCTCTTGAAGCTGACCCGACGTTGAATGAAAGGGGATTCAGTTCAAAAGGCTATGACTTTTTCATATCAATGCACAGCAATGCCGGTGCATATGAAAGTATGGACCAGCCGCTTGCATTTGTCTATCAACAGCTTTCGTGGACGGATATAGACGATATAAGTGCAGAACTCGGCGGACTGCTTGCAGAAAAAACTTCTGAAGTAATGCAGACAAATCAGAAAGGCAGTATAGCAAGAAGAAAAGGGACTGGTGACTGGGACAGAAACGGCGTTATGGACGATGAATGGTACAGTGTTCTTTTCAGTGCGAGATATGTCGGAACTCCGGGTATACTTATGGAACATTCTTTCCACACAAACTACAGGGCTACACTATGGCTTTATGATGATGACAATCTTAAAAGACTTGCAAAAGAAGAAGCAGAAGTTATCTATGACTATTTCAGCAGTATAAAACCTCAGCAGACTATTGTCGGCGATGTCAATAACGACAGACTGATTGATTCAATCGATGCAACTCAGGTACTTATTTATTATGCAAAGCTCTCGACAAATCCGGATNTGTCGCCGAATAAAAGNTTAAANGCNGTATATGATGTTAATTCTGACGGATTANTCGACTCCGTTGATNCGTCTGCCATACTTNCATTCTATTNATACAACTCAACAGGNGGTAATGAAACNGACANAAAAAACTGGCTTGAAAACAACTGAATATACAAATAACTAATATATTGCCTNTCTTTNCCGGAGAGNTTTTTTATAATANTTTTTTGNATATAATACCATAAATGTGANAAGATTATTGTAAAATACGGCAGATTCTATTGACACGCCGTTTGCTATTTGATATAATGACTTTATAGCATCACAATTAAAAAATAAAGGAGACACCGGCTGTTTCAGACCGGATAAAAATTATGACAAATAAAAAAAACCGGTACAAAAGAATTATTTCATTCGTTTCTGCGGTTTTTCTTTTAGGTATTCTGACGGGAATGTTTGCTGTTGTATGGTATGAATACTACAGTGAATCAATTGTCCTGCCGTTTTACCGTCGTGGCAACTGGGTTCTGATAGGTATTTACTGTACGCTTATCGTACTTTTTTTCAAAGCTTACGGCGGTTTCAAGCTCGGATACCTCAAAAAGACTGATATGCTCTATTCACAGCTTATTTCTATGGCGTGCGTCAATACTGTTGCCTATTTCATGATAAGCCTAATCGGACGTGACTTTATGGCTTTTCTTCCGATACTCTACCTTACTTTCACGGATTTCGGAATAATCGCCATATGGACAGTGCTTACGGCAAAACTCTATTTTCTTATATATCCCGCAAGAAAACTCATCATACTCTACGGAAGCAGACAGGCAGCCTCACTTGTTCTGAAAATGAGTCAGCGTGTTGACAAGTATATGATATGCGAATCAATAAGCGTTTCTGAACCTGCCGAAAAAGTAAAGGAACTTATAACAAAGTACGAGGGTGTTATAATATGTGACATTCCGGCAGACCAGAGAAACAGATATCTTAAATTCTGCTTTGAAAAATCAGTACGTGCGTATATAGCCCCGAAAATTTCCGATATTATCATAAGAGGCGGTGACGACATACGTCTTTTTGACACGCCTTTACTGCTTTGCAGAAATTACGGACTTAACTTTGAACAGCAGTTTTTCAAGCGGATTTTTGATATAGTTTTTTCTGTCATTGCACTTGTATTCCTTATGCCGTTAATGCTTGTTTCCGCACTTGCCGTAAAGCTTTGCGACGGCGGTTCAGTATTTTACAGACAGAAACGCCTTACGGTTGACGGCAAGGAATTTTATGTATACAAGTTCCGTAGCATGATTCAGGACGCAGAAAAAAACGGCATACCCCGTCTTGCTTCGGAGGACGACGACCGCATAACACCTGTCGGAAAAATTTTAAGGAAATTCCGTATAGACGAACTGCCACAGCTTTTCAATATACTGAAAGGCGATATGTCGGTAGTAGGACCACGCCCCGAACGCCCCGAACTTACTGAAATATACAAACAGCAGATGCCGGAATTTGAGTTCCGTCTTAAAGTAAAGGCAGGACTTACAGGCTACGCACAGGTAACGGGCGTTTATGATACCTCACCTTACGACAAGCTGAAAATGGACCTCATGTATATAGAAAACTACTCTTTCCGCATGGATTTGCAGATAATTCTCATGACTGTAAAAACCATGCTTTTTCCTGCAAAGACAAATGCGGAAACAGATGAAGGACGTATTTCAGCACAACAAAACATAAACAAAGAGGAGAACAACGAAAAATGAAAATTACAGCAGTTATAATGGCAGGTGGAAAAGGTGAACGTTTCTGGCCTAAAAGCAGAACTTCACACCCCAAGCAGTTTCTTTCACTCACTGACGACGGTGAAACTATGATTCAGAAAACAGTGAAACGAATCAGTCCGATTGTACAGGCGGAAGACGTTTTTATAGTTACCAATTCCGAATACAGAAATCTTGTAAGGGAACAACTTCCTGATATTCCGCAAGAAAATATACTTGCCGAACCCTATGCAAGAAATACCGCTCCGTGTATAGCATTTGCGGCGGCAGTAATAAAGAAGAAGTACGGAAATGCAGTAATGCTTGTTCTGCCGTCTGACCACCTGATAAAATATGAAAATATCTATACACGAACCCTCTGCAATGCCATTGTAAAGGCTACTGAGGACAATAATCTTGTAACTATAGGCATAACACCATCATATGCGGAAACAGGCTACGGATATATAAATTTCGGCGAGGAATCGGGCAACGCCTATAAAGTTGAAAGATTTGTCGAAAAGCCGGATTTGCGTACAGCTAAAAAATATCTCTCGTCCGGTAAATATCTGTGGAACAGCGGTATGTTTGTGTGGCAGATTTCGGCAATTGAGGAATGTTTCAGACAGTTCATGCCGGAAGTTTACAGCGGTGCGGAAAAAATTGGCGAAGCTTTCGGAACAGAAAACTTTGAAGCAGTCCTTGAAAGCGAATACAGTGCTTTTCCGTCGGAATCCATTGATTTCGGCATAATGGAAAAAGCGTCCGATATATACACCATTCCTGCAAGTTTCGGCTGGGACGATGTGGGCAACTGGTTGGCAGTCGAGAGAATCAATGATACCGATGACCACCACAATTATATTGAAGGCGACGTTATCGCCGAAAACTGTGAACGTACCACCATATGCGGCGGTAAAAGACTTGTTGCCGCTGTAGGCGTTGAGGACATTATTATTGTGGACACTAACGACGCTGTTCTTGTATGTTCCAAAAACAGCACTCAGGACGTGAAAAAAATTATTGCACGTCTTAAGAAAGACAACCGCACAGAACTTATATAAAGAAAAGGAGAATTTTATTATGAAAAATGCACTCATCACAGGTATAACAGGTCAGGACGGTTCTTATCTCGCTGAACTCCTGCTTGAAAAAGGTTACAACGTTTACGGTATATGGAGAAGAAAGGCTACTGTTGACTATGGAAATATCGAACATCTCAAAGACAAAGTAAATCTTATTTACGCCGATATGACCGACCCTGTTTCACTTATCTCCGCTATGAAAATATCACAGGCTGACGAAGTTTACAATCTCGCTGCACAATCCTTTGTTGCGACAAGCTGGGACACTCCCCTCAGTACCGCAGAAATCGACGCTCTTGGTGTTACAAATATGCTTGAAGCTATCCGCATAGTAAAGCCGGAAGCAAAGTTCTATCAGGCGTCAACTTCTGAAATGTTCGGACTTGTTCAGGAAATCCCACAGACCGAAAAAACACCTTTCTACCCTCGCAGTCCTTACGGCGTGGCTAAATTATATGGTCACTGGATTACAAAGAATTACCGTGAAAGCTACGGACTTTTTGCGTGTTCGGGTATTCTGTTCAATCACGAAAGCGAAAGACGTGGCGTTGAATTTGTGACAAGAAAAATCACAAAGTCTGCCGTTGAGATAAGTCTCGGACTTAAAGACTGCGTGGAACTTGGCAACCTTGATTCAAAGCGTGACTGGGGACATTCAAAGGACTATGTAAAGGCTATGTGGCTCATGTTACAGCAGGACAAGCCCAACGACTATGTTATTGCCACAAATGAAACCCGTACAGTACGTGAATTTGCAGAAACTGCTTTCCGTCATGCAGGAATCGAAATCGAATGGCAGGGAGAGGGCGTTGACGAAATCGGCATAAACAAGGCTGATGGCAAGACTGTTGTCAAAGTAAACAAGAAATTTTTCCGTCCTGCCGAAGTTGATATACTTCTGGGAAATCCCGAAAAAGCAGAAAAAAATTTAGGCTGGAAACGTGAAATATCATTCTCTGAACTCGTTGAAAGAATGGTTAAAAACGACATGGATTTAATCAAGTCGGGAAAATGAAAATACTATATAACTTTACAGGATATGTAGCAACACTTTTAATTATTTGCAGACTGATATATATTGCCTATAAATTAGAAGGAATAAAGACATTCCTGAAAAATACATGGAAGATTTTTCTTGCTGTATTTATCATTGTAACAACGCTTCTATATTCTTTGATTTTTGACGGCAGTACAATGCCATTTGCTATATCTTTTATGTCTGCTTTTGTACTTCTTTTTGTAAAAAATGTTAAAGACACAATAATGCTTTCACAACAATTCAATTATCTGAAAAAAACCGGATTTTTCACAGATGATGACAAAAGCCGAAAGATATATAAACAATGTCGTGAAAAAATACACGCAAATATATTTTTTGTCTTATTGTCAGGAGCATGGCTTGTTTATCTGATATTTAGTTTGCACGGGGGTGATTTGATTTGAATATAACATTTGATGCCGTGCCTATAATCGCCGACAAGATAACCGGCATAGGCTGGTGTGAAGTCGGACAGACACAGACAGTTGCAAAACTTTATCCCGAAAATAACTATGAATACAGTTTCTTTACAAGCGGAAAAAATTCACGTATTGAAAAAGCACAAAGTTTTGCCGGAAACAATATAAAGCTTAATTACTCCGGTTTTTCGGGATATCTTTACCGTGCAGTTTCGACGTTTCTTCCCGTGCCGTACTCGTACTTTTTCGGGAAAAACTCCGATATAACACACTTTTTCAACTATATAGTACCGCCGTTTGTTCACGGAAAAAAGGTCGTCACCGTTCACGATATGGTATACAAGGCTTTTCCCGAAACCGTAAGAGGTCGCACACGATTCATGCTTGAAACGGGTCTGAAAAAATCCATGAAACGTGCTGATATAATAGTGACGGATTCTGAATTTTCAAAGATGGAGATAATCAAGTATTTTCCGGAATATTCAGAAAAAATCCGTGTAGTACCGTGTGGTGTGGACTGTGAAAGGTTCAGACCGTGCGACAATCCTGAAACTATAGCAAGGGTCAAAAAATCCCTTGAAATAGACGGAGATTATTTTCTTTACGTCGGGACTATTGAACCAAGAAAGAATTTAGTCCGTCTGATAAGGGCTTACAATATTTTCACAAGGCACGTTGATAATCCGCCGAAACTCGTTCTTGCAGGCGCAAAAGGCTGGCTTTATGATGATATTTTTACACTTGTGAAAAAACTGAATCTTGAAAAACAGATTATTTTCACAAAATACGTACCATCCGAAGATATGACACCGCTGATGTGTGGAGCAACGGCATTTGTATTTCCGTCGTTGTACGAGGGTTTCGGAATGCCACCGCTTGAAGCTATGGCTTGTGGTGTACCTGTTTTAACGTCGGGGGAAGCGTCATTGCCGGAAGTTACAGGAGACTGTGCCGTAATCTGCGACGCATATTCCGTAAAAAGCATAGCGAAAGGACTTTACAGACTTTATAAAAATCCAACTTTAAGACGTGATTTAAGCCGTCGAGGTCTTGAACGTGCAAAGACTTTCACATNGGAACACTCTGCGGAAAAGCTTTATGAAGTCTATAAGGAGCTTGTCAATGAATAGAAAAATCCGTGTACTTGAAGTAANCAAGGCATATTTTNCGCATACGGGCGGTATAGAAACACTCGTGAAACAATATTCCGAAGAACTGGGAAAATATAAAAATATTGAAGTACGTACACTTGTGTGCCGTGACGGTCGGGGCAGAACGTACAGCGAAAATATAAACGGCGTAAAGCTCACCCGTGCCGGAAGTTTCGGGACATATTTTTCATGTCCGCTGTCGGTATCGTTTATAAGACTTTTCAGAAAGATGTCTAAAAAAGCCGATATAGTGCATATTCATGTGCCGTTTCCGCNTGCGGACTTGGNTTTACTTNTGTCGGNGTATAAAGGTGCGGTAATAGTCTCGTGGCATAGCGATATAGTTAAACAGAAAAAACTTCTCATGTTTTACAAACCGTTGCTTAAATATTTACTNNANCNTGCGGACTGCATTCTTGTTGCAACAGAGGGNCATATAAACGGCTCNGAATGGCTTGAAAAATACCGGANAAAATGCCAAATACTCCCCTACGGTCTGAATCCTAAAGAATATCTGAATATTGAAAGAGTGCCGTTCCTCACGGAAAAATGCAATTATCCGGACAGCATAAAGATATTTTTCACAGGTCGGCTTGTATACTATAAGGGCGTTGACGTACTTATAAAGGCGTTCAGTCAGGTAAAAAGCAACTGCGAACTGTTCATTGCCGGAACAGGTGTTCTTGAAAATGAACTCATAGAAAAGGTAAAGGAATATCAAATTTCTGACAGAGTACATTTTTTAGGATTCCTGCCCGAAGAACAGCTTAAACAGTCATATGCGGACTGTGATATATTTGTACTGCCGTCGGTTGCGAGAAGCGAGGCTTTCGGAATAGTACAGCTTGAAGCAATGATTTATGGAAAACCCGTAATAAATACAAATCTGCCGTCTGGTGTTCCATATGTGAGCATTCACNGAAAAACNGGTTTGACAGTCGAGCCGGAAAACTCCGCACAGCTTGCAGAAGCTATAACACTTCTCTGCGAAAATAAAAATCTGCGTGAAGAATACGGAAAGTCCGCACGGGAAAGAGTTATGACGGAATACAATGAAAAAACTATCATAAAAAAACTATATAAAATTCTGTATGACGAGGTGAGCAAATGAAAGCTTTGATTATAGGTGCGGGAGGGTTTGCCGGCAATTATCTTATAAAGGAACTGAATAACTCCGGTTATGAAGTCCATGCGACACATCTTCCGTCTGAAACGATAAAAACCGATTGTTTTCGTCACATACTCGACATAATGCAGAAAGGCGATATAACAAGACTTTTCAGTGAAGTCAGACCGGATATTGTCTATCACCTTGCCGCACAGAGTTCCGTTGCGGTATCTTGGAAAAAACCACAGCTTACCGCCGAAATAAATATAATCGGTTCAATAAACGTACTTGAAGCAATGCGTGAAACTGAAAGCAACATGAGACTTATTCTCATAGGTTCGGGCGAGGAATACGGCTTTATACATGAAAACGCCTGTCCGATAAAGGAAAGCGAACCCCCTGCCCCTGCGAACATATACGCCGTTTCAAAAATGTGTATGGGAATGATTGGAAAAATATATCACCGTGCCTACAAAAAAGATATAATTATGGTGCGTGCTTTCAATCACTCCGGAGCAGGTCAGGCAGAAACGTTTGTTATTTCGGATTTCTGCAAACAGATTGCAGAAATTGAAAAAGGTCTAAGAACTGCGGAAATATCAACGGGAAATCTTTCTGCAAAAAGAGATTTCACTGATGTCCGTGACATTGTACGTGCTTACAGGCTTATCGGTGAAAAGGGTACGGCAGGAAAAACNTACNACGTAGGACGTGGCAAAGCCGTAAGCATAGAATATATACTTAATACGGCAATCGGACTNTCAGAAGTACAGATTTCCCATNTTATTGACCCGAACCGTCTAAGAGCGTCGGACATTCCGATAATTGAACCCGATGTATCGGAAATNTTCAGTGATACAGGCTGGAAAGCTGAAATTTCAGTTGAACAGACCATTTCGGAAACGCTTGACTACTGGCGTGAAAAAATTCAGGAAAGAAAGGATTAAACAGAAAAAATGTCAGATATGAAGCTTACAAATGCAAAAATGAAAACTTTTGACGACGAAGAAAAGGTTTCCGCTTTTCAAACTGCCGCACGTCTTACGGATTTCGGCGAAAAACAGAACACTGCCAACACTATGCTTGCCGCCAACGTAAATGACCTTATAAAAAGAGTGTGCTTTCTTGAGGACCAACAGGTGCAGATGACCGACACCCTCCACAGATTTGCGGACAAACAAATTGAAGCATTAAACAAGATTAATTCAGAATATTCAAACGCTATGAAAGCCGTTACTGCTGAACTCAAAGCACTTAANGCTGAACTTGACCGTGTAAGGCTTTNNTCAAAACTGAATACAAGTGCAATAGACCGTCTGAATAAAGCCATTGCCATTGCCGAAAACAGCACAGCCATAAAAGATTCCTGATAATTTTTTTGTAAGAAATGTGAAATTTTATAATTCACTCTTGACTTTGTGAAAATTTTGTTATATTATATTAGTGGCAGTAAAGCACAGCTGACACATTGATAACTTCATCTGCCCATGAAGTGATTATTTTGACAAAATCAACGGAGATTTACGCTATGTGCTGTCTCCGTTTTCTTTATATTCATGAGAAAGAAGGTGTAATACATGGATATCGCAGAAAAACTTATGGAAGAACTTGAATGCCGTGTTGCCTTTACAATACCCGTTTTCGGCGGAATACCCGTTCCGGAATCATGTGTTATGACGTGGGGAATAATGGCGGTTGTGGTTCTTGCCTCAGTTCTGCTGGTCAGAAAACTGAAAACCGTACCGACAGGTACACAGTGCCTGCTTGAAATCGGAATAAACTGGATGAATAATTTCTTTCTTGAAATACTCGGCGAAAAAGGCAGGAAATATCTTCCGGTTCTTGAAACATTCCTTATATATATAGGAATTTCAAATATAGTCGGACTTTTCGGACTCAGACCGCCTACAAAAGACTTAGGTGTTACCGCAACGCTCGCACTTTTCGCAATCCTGCTGATTCAGTACAGCGGAATGAGGGAAAAAGGCTTCGGCGGCTGGCTGAAAGGTTTCAAAGAACCTATGCCGCTTATGCTCCCGATGAATATTCTTGAACTCGTCATTAAACCGCTTTCACTTTGTATGCGACTTTTCGGAAACGTTCTCGGTGCATTTGTAGTAATGGAACTTATCAAAATGGTTCTTCCGGTAGGACTTCCGCTTGTTTTCAGCTTCTACTTCGATATTTTCGACGGCTGTATACAGGCATATGTATTTGTGTTCCTCACCTCGCTTTTTATGTCAGAAGCTATGGAAAGTGAATAATCATTAACAGCAGAAAACCGCAGTTGATTCTGTGGTCTGCAATAATATTCTTGCTTAAATAATTTTACGGAGGTAATTATAATGGGTTTAATCGCAATAGGTGCAGGTCTTGCAGTTCTTACAGGCATGGGTGCAGGCATTGGTATAGGTATCGCAACTTCTAAGGCAGCCGACGCTATAGCACGTCAGCCCGAAGCCAAAGGTGACATAAACAAAGCACTTCTTCTCGGCTGTGCGTTGGCAGAAGCTACAGCTATCTACGGCTTTGTTATCGCAATACTGATTATATTCATACTTAAATAATATCATTCAGTATCGGCAGATAAATCAAAGAAAGGAAGATGTGACATGGACGCTCTGAAAGATACAATGCTTGACGTTAATATCTGGAATTTCATATGGTCTGCGGTAAATATTGTTATACTGTTTATACTGCTGAAAATATTTCTTTTCAAACCTATCAACAAACTTATGAATGAACGTACACGCTCGATTCAGGACGATATTGATTCAGCTAAAAAATCCCGTGAGGAAGCAGAGGAACTTAAAAAACAGTACGCCGACGACCTCAGCAGTGCAAAGGAAGAAGCTCAGAAAATCATCATGAAAGCCCATGATGATGCAGAAGCCGAAAAAGCTGCTATCCTGAAAAAATCACAGGAAGAAGCATCACAGATTATCAGTGACGCAGGCAGAACTATCGAAAACGAACGCAAAAGAGTTCTTCAGCAGGCACAGACACAGATTGCTGACCTTGCTATTGAAGCAGCGTCAAAAATCATAGGCGAAAATGTTGATGACGAAAAAAACCGCCGTTTAGTAGACGAGTTNCTTTTGTCNGAGGAGNATAACGACTGANGAAAGACCTCGAAAAAGATTTTTTAAAGGAACTTATCNGTCTTGACATTCCTCANGAGGATATTGACGAAACTAAAAATATTTTCAGTTCATGCAGTGACGTTGCGGACACTCTTTCAAATCCCCTCGTTACTTATGACGAAAAAACAAATATCATAAAAAGAATTTTTCCGCAGAGTATGAATAAGTTCATGATGAACGCCGTAAAAAGAGGAGCTGTGGAAAGTCTGCCGGAGATTTTTGAGGAATACAGCGAAATTCTCCTTGAAAAACAGGGCAGTATAAGAGCGGTTGTAAGATACGTTACACCCCTTACTGAATCCCAGCAGGCAGACCTTCGTAAGTTTATCATGGAAAAATTCATCAAGGAGGACGTTTCCGTTGAATACCGTCACGACCCCGACATAATAGGCGGTTTTATCCTCAATGCCGGAGACGTTGAGTATGACAAAAGTTACCGTACAAGCCTTAAACTCATGAAAGAAAGTCTGAAAAGTAAGGCTGCGGAATTTGTCGAATCAACAGACGAAAACGAAATAGAAAGCGGTTCTTCGGATATAATATCTGTTCTCAAAACGGAAGTAAAAGATTTTACTGTAAAGTCCGGAACGACTGAAACAGGTTTCATAACAAGAATCGGCGACGGTATCGCAAGAATCCACGGAATGAGCGGTGTAATGTACGGCGAACTTGTCGAATTTGAAAACGGTGTCAGAGGAATTGTGCAGAGCCTTGAGGAAAAAACGTCCGGAGTTGTTCTTCTCGGTGAGGAACACGGCTTGACAGAGGGTTCTTCCGTAATCCGTACCGGAAAGCGTGCCGGTGTCGGCGTAAGTGACGAATTGCTGGGACGTGTTGTTGACGCTCTCGGCTCTCCCATTGACGGACTTGGTTCTATAAAGGCAGACGACTATTTTCCTATTGAAAGAGAAGCTCCCGGTGTTATTGAGCGTAAGTCCGTAAATGTTCCGTTACAGACGGGTATTCTCGCCATTGACTCAATGTTTCCGATAGGACGTGGACAGCGTGAGCTTATCATAGGTGACAGACAGACAGGTAAAACCTCAATCGCCGTTGATACAATTATAAATCAGAAAGGTCAGGACGTTATCTGTATCTATGTTGCGATAGGTCAGAAGTCCTCAACGGTCGCACAGGTTGTAAATACACTTAAAAAGTACGGTGCTATGGAATATTCCGTAGTAGTTTCAGCATCAGCAAGCGAACCTGCACCTTTCCAGTATATAGCCCCCTATTCCGGTACAGCTATGGCGGAGTACTTCATGTCAAAGGGAAAAGACGTTCTTATAGTTTATGACGATTTGTCAAAACACGCCGTTGCTTACCGTGCAATGTCACTTCTTCTTCACAGACCTCCGGGACGTGAAGCATATCCGGGTGACGTTTTCTATCTTCATTCAAGACTTCTGGAACGCTCCAGCCGTCTTGACGACGAACACGGCGGCGGTTCTCTTACTGCACTCCCGATTATTGAAACTCTCGCCGGAGATATCTCTGCGTATATCCCGACAAACGTCATATCAATCACTGATGGTCAAATTTTCCTTGAAAGTGAATTATTCAATTCCGGTTTAAGACCTGCCGTAAACTACGGACTTTCAGTATCCCGTGTAGGCGGTGCGGCACAGACTAAGGCAATGAAAAAAGCGTCCGGAAATCTCCGTATAGATTTGGCACAGTTCAAGGAAATGGAAATCTTCACACAGTTTTCTTCCGAACTCGACCAGTCAACCACCGACTTGCTTAATCATGGGCGTATGCTTACTGAACTCCTCAAACAGCCGTTATACAATCCTCTCCCCCACTATGAACAGGTTATATTGCTTTATGTGGCACAACATGGCTTTTTAGATGATATTCCGTTAAAGGAAATAAAAGAATACTGTACTGAACTCATGAACTATATCAGGAGTTACGGACAGGATATAATTGAGGAAATTGAGGAAAAGAAAGTCCTTACAGACGACCTCGCAGAAAGAATTGAAAGAATTATAACAGCTTTTGAGGAATAAAGGGAGGGTTTTCTATTGGCAAACATAAGAGAAATACGTGAACGTATCGCAAGCATACAGCAGATACTCAAAATCACAAACGCCATGTACCTTATTTCCTCGTCAAAACTGAAAAAAGCAAGAAAGTCACTCGATGCCACAATGCCGTATTTCGGAAAGTTGCAGACAACCATTGAAAGCATTCTGGAGCATACTCCACACACACGTCAATTTTATTTTGACAGACGTAAGGATATTCCCGAAAACAAGCGTAAAAAGGGTTATATAGTCATTACGGCTGACAAAGGTCTATGTGGAAGCTATAACCATAATATTCTCAGATATACGGAACAGAAACTATCCGAAACGTCCGATATTGACAACTGCTATCTCTTTATTATGGGACACGTCGGAAGAATGTACTTTCAGAACAGAATGAAAAACGCAAAAAAAGCCTATGTAGACGGTGAATTTCTCTATACAACACAGAATCCCACTCTCTACAGAGCAAGGGAAATCGCTGAACTTGTCCTTGCAAAATTCGAGAAAAGAGAACTGGACGAAGTTTATATTATTTACACAAATATGATAAATTCAAGTCAGTTTGAACCTAAAACAGTCCAGCTTCTGCCGTTCAGCCGACGTCATTTAGGAAAATCAGCCGACGGTACTATGAAAAAACTACCAAAAGCGTCGTTTGTTCCGTCACCGGAGGAAGTTATGGCTTATCTTATCCCGAACTACGCAAAAGGCTTTATATACGGTGCAATGGTTGAGGCGTTCTGCTGTGAACAGCAGGCACGTATGACCGCTATGGACGCAGCAACAACAAGTGCAAAAGACATGATAAAGGATTTGTCGCTTCTCTACAACAGGGCAAGACAGGCTGCTATTACGCAGGAAATAACCGAAGTTGTCAGCGGAGCAAACGGACTGGAATAATTTGAAAGGAGTTTGTGTAACAAGTGGAAAAAGGCAGAATAACTCAGGTAATCGGACCTGTTATAGATGTAGAGTTTCCGGCAGGTAAACTCCCGATGATAAGAGACGCNCTTACTGTTAANATNGACGGAAAAAAACGTGTCATGGAAGTTGCACAGCACATGGGCAATCACGTTGTACGCTGTATCATGCTTGCAACAAGCGAAGGNCTCANCAGAAATATGGAGGTAACGCCTACAGGTTCATGTATAAAAGTTCCGGTCGGTGAAAAGACTTTGGGAAGAATGTTCAACGTACTCGGCGAACCTATCGACAAGCAGGGTGAAACCGGAGCGTCGGAAGAATGGGAAATCCACCGCAAAGCTCCGACTTTTCAGGAACAGAGTCCCGTTGTTGAAGTTCTCGAAACAGGTATAAAAGTTATAGACCTTATAGCACCGTATGCAAAAGGCGGTAAAATAGGACTTTTCGGTGGTGCAGGCGTAGGAAAAACCGTTCTTATTCAGGAACTTANNAGAAATATNGCCACAGNACACGGCGGTTACTCGATTTTTACAGGNGTCGGAGAGCGTTCCCGTGAGGGTAACGACCTTTGGAACGAAATGCAGGAATCAGGCGTTATAAGCAAAACTGCCCTTGTTTTCGGACAGATGAATGAACCTCCCGGCTCACGTATGAGAGTTGCACAGACCGGTCTTACTATGGCGGAATATTTCCGTGACCGTGAAAACAAGGACGTGCTTCTTTTTATTGACAATATTTTCAGATACGTTCAGGCTGGTTCGGAAGTTTCAGCACTTCTCGGACGTATGCCGTCTGCTGTTGGCTATCAGCCTACACTTGCCACCGAAGTGGGCGAACTTCAGGAGCGTATCACATCTACTAAAAACGGCTCTATTACGTCTGTACAGGCGGTTTACGTTCCGGCAGACGACCTTACAGACCCCGCACCTGCTATTACATTTGCTCATCTTGATGCTACTACCGTACTTTCACGTAAGATAGTCGAACAGGGTATATATCCGGCTGTTGACCCTCTTGAATCAAATTCACGTATTCTTGAACCCGAAATAGTCGGTGAAGAACATTATTCAGTTGCAAGACGTACCCAGGAACTTTTACAGAAATACAAGGAATTACAAGATATTATAGGTATTCTCGGCATGGAAGAACTCGACGAAGCCGACAAACTCGCCGTTTACCGTGCAAGAAAAATACAGAAATTCCTTTCACAGCCTTTCAACGTTGCGGAAAACTTCACAGGTCTAAAGGGAAAATACGTTCCCCTTAAAGACACAATTGAGGGATTCAACGCAATTATTGAGGGTGATATGGACAAATATCCGGAATCCGCTTTCCTTATGGCAGGAACTATTGACGACGTTATAGCTAAAGCAAAACAGCTTTCAGACTAAAGGAGGACGTTGAATGGCTAAATCCTTTCATCTCGAAATAATCGCCGCTGACCGTGTTTTCTATGAGGGAGACTGCGAACATCTTGTTATTACAGCAATTGACGGTCTTATAGGTATAATGTACGGTCATGAACCTCTTGTAACCTCTCTGCCTACTGGTGAACTTAAATACATGGTTGACGGTAAATGGCACTATGCCGCTATTTCTGAGGGATTTATACAGGTCATGCCGGAATCGTCCATAATTCTCGCCGATTCCTGCGAACTTCCCGAAGAAATTGACATAAAACGTGCGGAAGAAGCAAGGGAACGTGCAAAGGAAAAAATGCGTCAGAAACAGAGCATAATGGAATATTATCACACTCAGGCGGCTCTCAACAGGGCTATGAACAGACTTAAAATATCTCAGAAACATTTTAAATAATCCCGCCTTTCCCCCGTCCTTATGGGCGAGGGAAAATTTATATGAAAAATAAAAATAATCTGTACATAAATTTTGCAGAGATACTTGACTTTTCTGTAAAAATATAGTACAATATTAATAATTGTCAGACAGACAGAACAAAAATATTTTAGGAGGCATGACTGTGAAAAAGATTGGAAAATCTACTTTCTTCATTGTCGTTGCTTTTATTCTGCTGTTTTCTGTATCGTCTGCCATAGGACTTGATTATCTCTATGGCGATAATACAAAAACTATCATCAAGGGCGTTGACGATATCCGTCTTGGTATTGATATCAAGGGCGGTGTTGACGTTACATTTGCTCCGGCTGATGGTGCTGACGCTACCGAAGCTCAGCTAAAAGCCGCCACAGCAATTATTGATACCAGACTTTCAGCTCTCGGTATCACTGATAGCGAAGTTTACAGCGACGAAAAAAGCGACAGAATCATTGTACGTTTCCCGTGGCAGGCAGGCGAAAGCGATTTTGACCCGTCAGCGTCTGTAAAGGAACTCGGCGAAATGGCAAGTCTTACTTTCCGCAAGGGAACAGACTCCGAAACCGATGACGACGGAAACGTTATCCCCACCGGCGAAATAGTTCTTGAGGGCGGAGACGTTGCCGAAGCAAAAGCGGTATACCGTCCGAACAGTACAACAGGCGAATACGAAAATCTTATTGAGCTGACCCTCAATCCGTCAGGTAAGGACAAGTTTGCGGAAGCTACTGCTGAACTTGCTGGAACAGGTACGCCCATCTCAATCTGGATGGACAACAATATGATTTCATATCCGACCGTAAACAGTGCAATTACAGACGGCAGTGCAGTTATTACGGGTAATTTCACCGACGAATCTGCAAACAAACTTGCAAATCAGATTAATTCCGGTGCGTTGCCTTTCAAGCTTGAAACAACAAGTTTTAAGACCATTGACCCCACTATGGGCGAGGGTTCGCTTGACGCAATTCTTCTTGCGGCACTTATCGCATTTGTATTTATTGCAATTTACATGGTTATTCTTTACCGCCTGCCCGGTTTTGTTGCAGTTATTGCACTCTGCGGACAGATTGCCGGAAGTATTGCGGTAGTTTCGGGCTGGTTCGGATTCATGAACGGCTCTACACTTACAATTCCCGGTATTGCAGGTATAATACTTGCGGTCGGAATGGGAGTTGACGCAAATATTATCACAGGCGAACGTATCAAGGAAGAAATCCAGTCAGGAAAATCACTTGATTCTGCTATAAGAGTAGCTTACAAGAGAGCGTTTTCCGCTATTCTTGACGGTAACGTTACAAACGTTATTATCGCTATTATCCTTATGGGAGCTTTCGGCGTACCGACAAGTTTCTTCTCAAAGATACTCAACAAGACAATATTCTTCATGTTCGGTGCAACCGCTGAGGGCGTTGTATACTCCTTTGGTATAACACTCCTTGCCGGCGTTGTCCTCAACTTCATCATGGGCGTATTTGCTTCAAGACTTATGGTAACATCACTTTCAAAGTTCAAGTGTTTCCAGAACAAGAAGCTTTACGGTTATAAGGAAAAGAAAGCAGAAGCTAAAAATTATGATTTCTGCTCAAAGAAAAAGATGATTTTTGGTATTCTTATAGGCGTGGTTGTACTCTTTGCAGGCGGACTTATTGCAAGAGGTGCAAACTTTGCACTTGAGTTCAGTGGCGGTACAATGCTCACATACGACTATACAGGTGAAATTGATACCAATACAGCAGAAAGTGTTATAAAGGACATTGTAAATGTTCCTGTAAGCGTCAGAAAGGGCGAAAGCATTGATTCCAGCGGAAAGCAGATTATTGTTTCATTCACTTCCGAAGAAAGTCTAAATGCTGACAGACAGGTTGAACTCACTGAAGCACTTCAGGCACAGTTCCCTGACAGCAATGTTTCACTCTTTGACTCAACAGACGTTAGTCCGTCATCAGGACGTGAATTTCTTCTGAAATGTCTTGTTGCAGTAATTTTTGCAGCAATTATTGTAATTATCTACATTGCGGTAAGATTCAGAAAAATCGGTGGCTGGTCTGCCGGTGTATGCTCAGTGCTTGCACTTCTGCATGACCTTATAGTTGCCCTCGCAGTTTCAATACTGTTCGGCTTTGAGTTCAATTCAAACACCGTTGCAGTTATCCTTACAATTCTCGGTTATTCTATCAATAACACTATCGTTATTTACGACAGAATACGTGAAAACAAAAAGCTTATGCCTAAAGCTACGCTTAACGAACTTATAAACGCAGGCTGTTCACAGTCCTTTACACGTTCGCTCAGAACTTCAATAACAACTATCGGCACTATGCTTGTAGTAACAATAGTTGTTGCCGTAAGCGGTTACAACACACTTCTTACATTCTCAGTACCGCTTATGTTTGGTCTTATTTCGGGTACTTACTCATCACTCTTTGTTGCACCTGTAACATGGTCATGGTGGATGGCTCGCAAAGAAAGCAAATAATCACTAAGGACTGCCTTCGGGCAGTCCTATTTTTTGTAAATGTGAATTTTGTAACCGTCATCAAATTGAGGACGGTTTGAAAGCAACTAATTTCTATCTTTGGACTGAGAGAGCGGAATTTAAAACTGGTCGCCAATTTGACGACCAGTTTAAGCAAAATACGCAATTTCATTATTAATGCCTTACAGGTAAAATACTCAAAGAGTTTAAATTAGCGAATCCTCAATTTGAGGATTCGCTAAACAAAATTTCTATTATCGGAAAAATAACTTGACATTTTATATGCCGTGTGATATTGTAGAAATAGGGCATACCGCCCACCGTCTGAAAAAGGTTTGGCGACCTGAATCAGACACTAAAACAGAAGTTACCTCAATTAACTTTGTAATAGCTTGTAAGCAATACGCCCTATGACTGTATCATTATATCATATAGGGTTTGTTTTGTCAAGACTTTTTCACTGTTGGTAACTTTTGTTATCGACAGTTTTTTTATTTTAACCGAAAGGAAAGGTTTAAAACGACTGAATTAAAACTGACCCCGAAATAAATCACACTACATAGAGATAGTACATTTCTATCGTCTTACAGGTGTGGAAAAACGTGATTTCTGTAACCGTCATGAAATTNACGACGGTTACAAGGCTATTNATTTTTNTCTCTCTATTGCCTTACAGGTAAAGAATTAAAGAAATTTTTNGCAAACGTGAATTTCACGAATACAAATGTAAGCAAAATACGTACTCTCTATCTTTGGACAGAAAAAGGTGCATTACTGCACGCCAAGAGCCTTAATACTGATAAGGCATGGGAGGTCTATGAATTTCTTGTTGATACATATTTCAGAGTACAGGCAATCAGCAATTCATACACTGAACTTCTTGATTTAACGTGAGTTCGATGAAAAAAGATAGAAAAAACCGCCGAAATCTGTTATAATGAGAATAACTACAGACTCAAAAAAACAGAAAGGCGGTTTTTTCTATGGAACAAATAGCAATT
>WFLZ01000243.1 GCA_009177225.1 Clostridia bacterium | reverse complement strand
GACCTTATATCAGAACTTGACAAAGCCGCAGATAGGTGGTTTGTTTATTTTACGAATAAAAAAGATTCTAAACCAGTGGTAAAGATCGAGTTCAACGGTAGAATCAGCTATTTGAACAGTATGGACGAATATGAACAGTATTACAATGAAGCTGTGGACGACCTTTCAAATGTCGGCGTTGAAAAGTCGATGTTTGCCGATATGCAGATTACAGAGGGAAAAATAACAGTATTTTCAGTTATTGCGTTCATTGTGTGCTGTGTGCTGACAGTTGTTTTCCTGATACTGACTATCATGTCGTTTGTCATGTCTCGCCGCATTTAATAAATTTANTAATCAGAGATAATTAATATTTTATACAACACTCTTTGCTTTTTTGTGTATAACTTACAAAAACAAAGAGTGTTTTTAGTTCATATTTCACTTGCGGTTAATAGAAAAATATGTTATAATAAATTTAATTGAATATTATATTCACTTTATGAGGTATTTTTTATGAATAAAAATATAGAAAAACTTGCTCTTTCAATCGGTAAGGTTATTGTCGGAAAGAATGAAACGGTTGTAAAACTGATTGCTGCACTTCTCTGTGAGGGTCATGTTCTTCTCGAAGATGTTCCGGGTGTGGGCAAAACTCAGCTTATTACGGCTCTTTCACGTTCAATCGGTGGAAAGTTTAACCGTATTCAGCTTACTCCTGACGTTATGCCGTCCGATATTTCTGGTTTTACCATGCTTGACCCTCAGAAAAATGACTTTGTTTACCGTGAGGGAGCAGTTATGTGTAATTTCCTGCTTGCAGATGAAATTAACAGAGCGTCGCCTAAAGTACAGTCGGCGTTGCTGGAGGCTATGGAAGAACATCAGATAAGTCTTGATGGTGTTACTCATCAGCTTCCGAAACCTTTTCTTGTTATGGCAACTCAGAATCCCGTTGAGACTTATGGCACTTTTCATCTGCCGGAAGCTCAGATGGACAGATTCTTTATGAAACTTTCAATGGGTTATCCCTCGGAAGATGAGGAGATAAAAATTCTTGAACGCACCGAAATGCACAATCCGATTGTCAATATTGAACAGCCTGCAATGACTCTTGATGATATTGTAATGTTACAGAGTGAAGTCCGCAGGGTCAAAGTCACCGGACAGGTCAAAAGTTATATTGTTAATATAGTTTCGGCGACAAGAAACGACAGAAATACCGCTCTTGGAATCAGTCCAAGAGGAAGTATTGCACTTTATAAGGCTGCAAAGGCTTTTGCTTACATATATGAAAGAGACTATGCTACACCTGACGACGNGAAAAATGCCGCAGTTNCAGTGNTTTCGCACANGATTATTCTTTCTCCTCAGGGAAAAACGGCTTTTGGTACTAATGAGGAATATGTAAAAAATCTGCTTAAAAACTGCGAAGTACCGGGTATACGCTGATGAAAATTATAAAAAATTTAATCAGTGTGTCGGCGGTTGCGTTTCTGCTTTACATTTTTACGTTTTATATAGACGGCGAAATGGGAATAATTCTTCTTGCATTTCTGGTCTTTGCACCGCTTATTTCGCTTATTTTCACTCTTTATGGCAGAAATAAAATAACAGTTTCATTTGACTGTGACGGTTATGTAAAAAAGGGAAATCAGCTTCCGGTTACGGTCACAGTTGAAAAAAACGGTGGTCTGCCGTGTGCATTTATTGAAATAAAGCCGACTGTTTCGGAGGTTTTCAGCAAAAAACTGAAAATTTATCGTTTTTCAATGCTGAACGAGAGAAAGAAAAGTTTCACATTCAATATTGATGCGGTCACTGGTGGAAATGGTGAAATTTCCGTTGATTCAGTTTATTCCTGTGGATTTCTGGGCTTCATGAAACTGAAAGCAAAACAAAAGCTTCCACCTCCTAAAAGTGTGGGAGTAATTCCGGAAATTCCTGACATAAAGGCATCTTCACAGCTTTTCAGGTCTATTGCGGATATCGTTATGACGAGTGACGACGACGAGGATAATGACACCGCTATGATGTTTTCAGCTAATACAACCCCCGGTTACGAACATCGTGAATATGTCACGGGTGACCCACTTAAACGTATTAACTGGAAACTTTCGTCAAAAAGGTCAAAACTTATGGTGCGTCTTGATGAGGCGGCGGCATCTGTTCAGCCGATGATTCTGCTTGACCTTTTCCGTAACAGTTCACAACCGGCAGAAAAGTCTGTTATCAATGAAGAAAAACTGCTTGTTTCGGTTTTTGGTCTNCTTACTCTTATGGTCAGACAGGGAATGGCGTGCAGTTTTGCTTATTATGACTCGTCGGGGGAAATTGTCACGGAAAGTGTTGACANNCCCGATTATCTGGCACAGCTTTTGCTTAAAGTTCTTTCTGTAAAAGCTGTTCCCGACAGACGCATAACCATACCGCCGGAAAGTGCTTCTGTATGTGCGTGTGTTGTTGCGACGACAGAACTCGGAAACGGTTTTACTTCAATAACCGATAGAATCGAAAATCATGAAAACACAAGTATTCTCGGAGTATCACAGAATGCTGTAAATCCAACAGATATACCTCTGTGGTATCTTGACGAGAACAACAATTTTAAACGGGTATAAAAAATGCAGAAAAGTAATAATAAATTCATGGACTTTATTGTCTGGATTGCCTGTGACCCTGTGCTTATATATACCGTTATTATCATGATGTCAATAATGTACCATTACAAAAGTGAACATACTCTTATTTATGGTATTGTTTCTTTTGTAATTGCAGGGCTTTCGTTCAGGCTTTTCGATTATATGAAAAAGCA
>WFLZ01000011.1 GCA_009177225.1 Clostridia bacterium | reverse complement strand
GTGACGGCAGACCAGTTTCTGACCGTATTTACAACAATAATCGCTTTTTATTTCGGCACTCAATATCAGAAAAACAAGGAGGAATGAATTTATGAACTCACCATATATGGGAAAATTTCAGGTCACTCAGGAATTCAAGGGACAGGCACACGACGGACTTGACCTTGTGGGACTTGACAGCAAGGAAATCCACAGCACTGTGAATGGAACAGTCCACTATGCAGGCTGGGAAAATTCCGAAAATCATTCGCAGGGTTTCGGACAGTTCGTGTGCGTAAAGGGCATTGACGGAAAATTTTACTACTTCGGGCATCTTTCCGAAATCAAAGTAAAAGTCGATGATACGGTAAAAATTACGGACGTTCTCGGCATCGAAGGTAATACCGGCTATTCGACCGGAAGCCACTGCCATTATTGTATAAGACCGCAGTTTTCGTCAGGCAATGCTCTTAATGCCAGCGAAATATCAGGCATTCCGAACACTCTCGGTGTGTATGATGACGGATACACGTCCACCGCTAAAAAGACCATGAATGTCACTCTTTCTGCCGACGGAAAAACATACTCAGGTTCACTGACGGAAAAATAAAAAACGAAAATCTCCCTGAAAATTTCGGGGAGATTTTTTTGAAAAAGGAGTGATTTTTATAAAAAGCTTCATAGCTTGGCTGGGAGGAAAAAGACTTCTTGCGAATCAGATAATAGAACAGTTTCCAAATGATATTGACCGATATATTGAAGTTTTCGGCGGCGGCGGTTCGGTGCTTTTCCGCAAAAATAAACACGCCCTTGAAATATATAATGATTTGAACAACGACTTAGTTAATTTATTCAGATGTGCAAAATACCACAGCGGAGAACTTCAGAGAGAGATTTCGGGATATCTTAATTCACGTGAGATTTTTGACGAAATAAAGGCAAAAATGAAAATTACGGGATTCACTGATATTCAGCGTGCAGGAATGTTCTATATTGTGAATAAAATAAGCTATGGTTCTAATATGCGGACATTCGGTGGTAGAAAACGTAATCTTTCGGGCGAATATCTTTCGGAAATTTCTGAGCGACTAAAAGATGTGGTGATTGAAAATCTTGATTTTGAATATTTAATAAAAAAATATGACCACCCGAAAGCGTTGTTTTACTGTGACCCACCCTACAGTTCTACGGAACGCTATTATGAAAGCGTTTTCAAGCACGATGACCACGAGCGTTTATATGCAATTTTAAGCGGAATACAGGGGAAATTCATACTCTCGTACAACGACAGCCAATACATACGTGAGCTTTATAAAGACTTTGAAATTGCCACCACAGAGCGTTAGAACAATCTTTCAAAAGGACTTTAC
>WFLZ01000219.1 GCA_009177225.1 Clostridia bacterium | reverse complement strand
GTTAAAAGGGTTGAAAACGATAAGGAAAAGACGGGCTGAAAATCAGCGAATTACAGACAAATTTCAAGTTTTTCTGAAAATGGTATACAAAAAAAGGTCAAATCACATTTAGTTAAAAAAAACAGGCATATTTTCAAATATAGAAATATGCCTGTTTTTCTATTTTTTTACTGGTGGAGCATAGGGGATTCGAACCCCTGACTTCCACACTGCCAGTGTGACAAAATGCCTTTTTCGGATTTTTTCAACTGAGTAATCTCCGATTTTTCGGTAATGGATTTTTATAAGTTTGTGCTGCTTTTTGTTTTTGATAAATAATAATGGTCAAAACAAAGTGCAGTTAATTTTCCATTATGCTATCATTATAACGCAAATTATTCTAAAATGTAATTTTAAAGTCTATGTAATAGCTATTAAATAGGTCTTAAAGATGTATTTACAAAAGGGGAAAATAATAATGTTTAATATTTTTCATATTTTTCCACTTTTTTCCCGTAAGTTATTCGGCTTTTTCCGTGAAATATTTGTCTTTTCCCGTGTTTTTTCGCTTTTTCCCATTTAATGAATAAATCATAAAAGGCAAATTCCGCCCGATATATACCGGACGGAACTTTTTTATATACAAATAAAGGAGAATTAATTNAANCCCATTGCTTTTCTTATTATGGCAGTCTGTCCTATTTCGTCATGTACTTCATAATCAAGTTTTATGTTACACTTACGAGCGACTTTGTTCAAGTTGGTGGCTACATAATCAACAATTGTTCCGCCGTCAAGAGCATTGATAAACTTTTCAAGTACTGCATCAAGTTCCGCATCAGAGTAAGTCAATTCTTTAATGCTGTCTATTGCAGATTTGCTGATACCATTACTTTCGGCTATGCTTATAAGCATATTTAAACTTCTTGTATCTCCGATAAATTCAGATGCAATACTTTCTATAAGTTCCGGATTAACTGAAAAATCTGCATCTTTTTTCTTTCCGACGTTTGCGATGAAGAACATAGCATTATTAAGTGCAGAGTTATCAAGTCTGAAATCTTTCTGTTTGTCCTTAAAAGACTTTTTTATGTGTTCTGTATTGTCAGCGAACTTTTTAATATACTGTTCTTTCTTAGCAGAAAATTCTGATTTTGCATTGTTTGTAAGTTCGCCCTTTTTTTGGTCGCTGTATTCCCAGTTGTTCTGAATGTCATTTACTTTCTGGAAATACTTCTTTTTTTCCTCTACATACTCACGCATAGTACGCACAAGACCTTCAAATAAAATCTGTATCATAAAATCACATCTTTCACATTTATTCAGGTATTTTTTATTTTACCTGTTGCACAAGTTTTTTTAATTTCATTATACCATATATAAGAATTTTTGCAATATACAATATGGCTAATTTTATAATAATGGTCAAATAAAGGTCAAACGGCTGATATGTTGTGTATCAGAGAACCGGCACTGCAGTCAGAACGAGAGCCGGACGGAACGCCAACAGATTAACGAACATTAACGGGTTTTCTCGATTTTTCTCACTGAATTAACGAGAATTTTCGAGTTTTCAAGGCAATTAAAGGTTGATTCAAGGCAATTCCAGTCAATTCAAGCCAAATAAAGGTTATTTGAATTTTTTCATATTCTCCGTGTTTGTTGGTCGTTCATCACAGAGCATAGACGGCAATCAGAGCGGAGCAAGAAACCATTAACAAGAATATACATTCCTAAAGGGGGGGAACATTTTGGACACCCCTTTGACCTGCTCCGGAGAGAGTTTTTTATTTCTGAATGGCATGAATTTTATGAATTTAATGAAGATAATATTAAAATGGCTATATTACGGCGTTTTTTGGATATGAAAAAAATTGAAGATAATATGAAGAAAATGAATAAATTCATGAAGAAATATAAAACAGATATTATCTTCATATTTATTCATATTCTTTCATGAATTTAAGTTTTTGGCTATTTATAGGCAAATTGCTAATTATACACTTATTTTCTTCAAATAAATTCATATTCAGGCATGAAAAATAAAATCACGTAATATAGCCAAAATCAACACCAATTACTATTATATTCATTAAATTCATACGAAATCAGAAAATAAAAATGAAAAAATATCCGCCCGACGTTATGCCGGACGGATTTTTTCATTATTGGTATGTTATGCACAAGATGTTTCGTCGTCGCTTTGGGCTTGTTCTTCCTGTTCCCGTGCGTCCTCAATATCGCCGAGACGTTCGATGTGCATTTTCTTTATCTTATCTTGAACCTTTTGGGATTCTTCCACGACCTTTAAAAGAAATTCAGATACGATATTACGCATATTTTCGGGCAAGTCACTGCACGTACTGAAAACACTGTCAATCATTGCATTTAAATCAGTGGTTTGTGATGGAGTGCGTCCTAAAAGAAAATCGGTAGTTACACCATAAAAATCAGCAAGTTTAACCATTGAATTTTGATTAGGTTCGGCTGTACCATATTCATATTTTTGATACGCTTGAAGAGAAACGTCGAGCATCTTAGCGAGGTCTGATTGGTTTAATCCTTTCATTTTTCGCAGTTCTTTGAGTATTTGTCCTCTTTTTATTTTCATGTCCATAGTATCACCTCTTTATCTTATTATACATCAAAAAGTAGTATAAAGTCAATGAATAAAATGAATTTAATGAATTTACCACTAAAAGTTTGTATATTTTCATATAAATGCTACCTTATTTTTGTATAACGCTACAAAAAGTAGCATTATCTATTGACTTTGCAATAAAAAAGTAGTATTATATACTCACAGCTTAATAAAGATGAAAGAAACTTGACAATTGAAAGAAGGTGAGCGAGTGAAAGAAATTCAGTTAAGCGATATGCAGGAAGCACGTCGAATTTATGACAGTCTTCCACCTGAATATCAGCAGATTGCATTATCTGGTATAAAGATGATTTGCGATACGTGCATAAATACCATAATTACCACGAAAATAATCGCAGATGTAGCACAGAAAAAGCGAAAGGAGCGATAAACAATGTATGAACTCATAAACGGTACACCAATGCCAATAAGAGAGTACAACGGACAGCGAGTAGTAACATTCAGAGACATTGACAGCGTGCATCAAAGACCCGACGGAACAGCAGGACGTAATTTCAGAANTAACAGAAAATANTTCATNGAGGGNGTGGATTACTTCACAGTTTGTGCCGACGAAATTCGTCGTCACAAAATTATAGACCTTTCCCCGAAAGCACATGAAGATATTACACTTGTAACACTTAACGGTTACTTGATGATTGTGAAGTCCTTTACAGATGATTTGTCATGGAGTGTACAGCGAATGCTTGTAAATACATACTTCATAGTCAGGGAACAGGCGGGCAATTACAATGACCTACTCCGCAGGCAGAACGAACTTGAAAGCCGTCTGAATCATATTGAAAGCAAGCTGTCGGAAAGCAAATCAAGAAAGCCTGCAAAGACCATACAGGACACCCGACAGAAAAATATTGAGTACATCATGGAAAAGCTGGAGCAGTCCGGAGAAATAACTATTGCTAAACACACACTTCTCAGAATGTGCCAGAAACTGAAAGCAAAGGAACTCACAGAGGCGTTAAAGCTACTTGACGAAATGCACATGATTTCTTATCGGAAAATACATAACGGAGAACGTGGAAAGCCGAAAGAGATAATTGTAATCTTGAAAACTGATACATAAATTACAGCAGGAAACACAGCAACCGCCGGAACGTCTGAGAACTGGAAACAGTAGCAAGGCGAACGGGGTGAGAGTGGCACAAGCTGAAAGAATCTTGAAAACTGAAAGAGGGTGAAGCCGTGAACATTGGTAAAAATCTCCGCATTCTTCGTGAGGAAAAGGGTATGACACAGACGGAACTTGCTGAAAGACTGCATGTCACCCAAAGCCTTATAAGCTTGGTTGAAACAAAAAATAAAAATCTCTCAGTAGATTTGATTTTTAAACTTTCAAAAATTCTTGATTGCTCCACAGATGCTATTATTATTGGAAACAGAAGATAAAAGCAACTTGAAAAGTAAACAGAACTGAAAGGAATGATTTTTAATGAAATTCAAAGACGAATACCATGAAACTTTATTCTGGGTTATCATGGAAAAAATGACCCGAAAAGATGTATATCACCAGTCA
>WFLZ01000146.1 GCA_009177225.1 Clostridia bacterium | reverse complement strand
CTTTTGTATCATGGATATTTGCTGCATGAACATGAACAGAAAGAATACTTCCTGTAATATCCGTTACAATATGACGCTTTATTCCTTTTGTTTTTTTCCCCCGTCATAGCCTTTCTTATCACTGCGGTATGCTGTTTTTACACTTTGCGAATCAATTAACGCATAACTCGGTTCTGCGTTTCTTCCTGCCTGTATGCGGCTTTCTTTTACAAGAAACTGCATTACTTTTTCCCATACTCCTTTCTGTTTCGCTCTGCTATAAAAATTATATACTGTGGAATACGGCGGATAATCATGTGGTAATGCTCTCCATTGACAGCCTGTTTTTATTACATACATGACCGCTTCTACAAGATTTCTTTTATGNTATTTACTNTTGTTTCCTGACGGAAAAAACTCAGCAATTTTTTTCCCACTGTTTATCTGTCAGGTCACTTNGATAATTTGTTTTTTTATATTCCTTCTTCATTTCTTTATTATACCATATTTTTTCTATGAGAACAAGTTCTAAAAGAAAGGAAAATAATTATGAGCAAAATAGGCTATATTTGTGTATCTACGGAGCATCAGGAAACAGCAAGACAACAGGAGATTATGTGCGACTATCAGGTTGACCGCATTTTCTCCGAGAAACTCTCAGGAGCGACCACATACCGCCCTCAGCTCAAGGCTATGCTTGACTATGTGCGTGAGGGCGATACGCTCTATGTAGAGAGCATCAGCCGTTTAGGACGTTCTACAAAGGACTTGCTGAATATCATTGACACTCTCACCGATAAGGGTGTAACGCTTATCAGCCACAAGGAGAGCATCGACATCAATTCGCCTACGGGGAAATTTATGTTGACCGTGTTCGCTGCCCTCTCTCAGCTTGAAAGGGAGCAACTCAAACTCCGTCAGCATGAGGGCATTGAGATCGCTAAGGCACAGGGCAAGTACGCGGGACGGAAACCTATCCCCATTGATTGGGAGAGGTTCGGCAAGCTCTATGGGGAATGAAAAGCCAAGTACATCACGGGCAGGGATTTTATACGTAGAATGGAGCTGTCGGCTAATACTTTCTATCGCCGTGTGCGTGAATATGAAATCCGTAACGGCATCACCGAGCAGACATCTGCTTAATGCTCTCAGACGAACGGAAACGCCCCTCAGAGCCGTCAGAGCCTGTCGGACGAAAAACTAACCGATAAAAAATGCAAGCTCTCAGAGCGTTTCTGAGAGCTTGCTGTCAGATATTCAGTTCCAATATGGTATATGCTTATTGTGGTGCGCACCATAATGCTGATTTAGACTTGTGTGGAACGGAAAGTAGGTGCGCCAATAGGCTAAGATTATTTGGATTGCTTGCTAAGATAAATCAAATTTTATTGAATTGGATATGTCTCTTTTAGAAACTCTATCAACATTTCGGGAATAAACTGATAGTGGTGGGACTCATACAGTCTATATGTCACATCTGCATTATGGGACTCAAGTCTTTCGTTAAGCTTAGCAAGTCCCTCCAGCGTAGTATCATGACCGTTGTAGCTATCAGCGTAATCGGGATCTTCGAGTGAACCTCCGCAGAGAAACACCTTTTTATCAAGAGTATCGTTTCTGTCAAAGTAGCCGTAATCATTTTCTACATCATCAGAGCTTATATTAGAATAATCGTTATAGTTATACAGCCCCCACAATGCAGGACTTCCAATAATGTAATTGCCAAAGGACTGATTTTCATAGAGATCGGACTTGAACAGCGCATTATGAGCAAATACACCTCCGTCCGAGTGACCGTACAGCGTTGAGGTGGCGCAGTCGATATTATAGTTTTCGCAGAGGTAAGGCATAAGATTGTCGGTAATGAAATCAAGCATCTTATCACGGTTCACCACCAGATCAAAGTAGCGGATATTCCCGTCAGCATCGTTGACATTATAGCTATACCAGATACTGACAAGTATCACAGGAGCAGCCTTGCCGTCTTCCATGACCTTTCTCAGCTCCGTGTGATTGCCAAAGCGCCAGATGCCATCCGTCAGGAAAAATACAGGATAGGTCTTGTCCGTGTCGTAATCCGGCGGCAGCGTCACATGAACTACAAACTCTTTGTTAAGCTCCTCATCGTAGATACTGATCTCGTCTATGGAATCCTTGATTGCTTCAACAGCATTGCGTTCATACTCCCAGAGGTCACGGAAGTCTCCGGTCTCTTCCTCATACCACAAATATAGTGAGGAATCCTCTGTATTGATTGTGCCTTCAGGTAAAATCTCATAATCGCCTGTTTTCAGAGCTTCATTGGCAATCTGCACATGAAGGACATCCTGTTCAATTATCTCATCAGAATACCCATATTCGGTATCCATTTTTCTGATCCAGTCAAGATATTCCTCAAATGATTCAAACGACAGTTCCTCAGTTTTGGGCTCACCGTTCTCATCCATTGTAGAGGTGGTGCATGCAATCAGCCCACCATCATAATTAGGATCAGCGTACGGAACAGCGTACGGCACGAGATATCCATCAACAAGAATGATACTAGCATAAGGACTGCCGCCGTTCTCACCTTTTTCCTCGGCAATCCTGATATTCTCCATAGCCGTTTCGTATTCCTCATCGGTCATATGGTCACGGTAGCTCTCGATATTCTCACGCCACTCGTCAATGCTTGGTGTATGGAACTCTACACTGACCTTATGCTCTGTCTGAGCCGGTTTTGCTTCTGTTGTCGGTTCTTCCGGCACATCAAGAAGTGTAAGCTCATGTTTATCAACTCTTGAAAGCTCTGTTTCCGTCATTTTATTGACAAGCTGTGTCGGTTCGACGGTCTGCACGATCTCCGAGGACGTGCTTTGACTGCTTTCTTTATTACTGCTGCAAGCAGCGGCTGATAACAATATTGTAATGGATAAAAAAATTAAAATTGCCTTTCTCATATTATTCCCTTTCTGTTGATAAATTACAGGTCTGTATTCTTTCGCTTTCGATCAACGTATAAACCCTGTTATGAACATTAATATTGATCTGCATAATCACATCATTGTCAAGCTGATCGCCATTTTCACAGGCTGCCCTAAACCTATCTTCGAGCATATACTCCGTCAAATCGTCACAGATAGGAACGTTGATTGTTCTTGCATAAATCCACTCGTGACTGCTCCGAGAAATAAACACAAAACCGAGGGTATAGTCTGTCGAGTTGTTTTTAAGTTACGGAGTTTCTATCATAATTCCGGAGGATTTAGTATATTCGTCAAATTCTTCTTGACTATACGCTTTTACATCAATCAAAGTACCGTTTCCCTCAGAATTTAAGTTATCAAAATCACGAACAGTATAGATATCAACAGTACCATTACCGTTTAATGTTCGGATAGAGCCATGAAATTTTCCGCTGCTTAAATCCTCACCGTTTGAAGTAAGAATATCCCTAAAACGGCGAACTTTTTCACCATTGAAATACCATTGATCGTTTGATTTATCATAGGTAACGCCAAATGCTCCGTATTCTGTAATCCATGAGTTTATTTCATTATCTGAAATAGGGTAACCAGCAATAGCCTCCTGCGTTGAATTTTTTATACGCTCTATATTACGAGAATCAAATTCTTCTTGTGAAAACTCCTTTAATCCCACCAATTCACCAGACGGGTCAAAAGAGCCATCTGCATTCCTTTCTATTTTTGAAAAATCCCGAACGGCATACACATCAATAATACCATCTTCATTATAATGGTATACTCCTGCCTGATTAGTGCCATCAATGAGATAATAGTCCTCAAACCAACGTACTAACTTGCCGTTAAATGTAAGTTGATTTTTATTGACATCATAAGTCATTCCAAACTGTTCATAGATTTTGAATCGTTCTGTATCTGTGATTTGCTCTACAGCCATACTATCAACAACTGTATCTCCCATATATTCACTGATAGAATAGCCTGTCATTGTCATAGCGTCCCCATCAATAGACTTAGAATACAACGTACCATTCTTGATTTCTTCCAGTATTTCTTCATACATTTGTATGGTTTCTTCTACCATTTCCTTTGTCCAGACAAATTCCCCCCTTGACGGAGTCCAACACTTTTCACCGATTATGTTTGCAAGTTCCTGCTTTTCATTTTCAAGCCACTCAGCATATTCTTCATAAGTCCACCATTCCACATTTTGTGCAGGAAAAAGCTGCTCATATTCCTCGTCGGTAAGAGCCGTCCAAGTCTGTCCATCATCCCAGCTATAGTATGTTGTACCATCAGTTTCCATATGACATATTACAGTATTTGTTATGGCTTGTGTTGATTCTTCCGTCGTTGAGTGATTATCCTTGCCTGCGCTTACGGAAGTCGCAAACACACCCGTAGTGCCGACTACGATCATACACGATAATACCAAAGTGATAANAGTCGTTTTTTTCGTTTTCATAATAGACTCAATCCTTTCTNCNATTNCGTTTTTGCTAAAATTATTGCAGAATGGAGCGAAAAGGTTTTTNCGTTCCTCCACACTGATTAGCATTCTTGCATAGGCTGATCTGTTCTCTCTTCCAAACTCTCTTATCACACATTCGTCACAGGTCAATTCTATATCCCTGTTGAACAGGATATACATAATCCACACCATGGGATTAAACCAATGAATACAGAGTGCTATTGTTGCAAGAATTTTTAATGCTGTATCATAACGGCAGATATGCACATATTCATGGAAAAGGATATACGGTAATTGCTGTTTGTTTTCCCAATCGCTATTTTTGGGTAATAAGATAACTGGGTGAATCACTCCATAGGTCATAGGAGTTGAAATCTCACTAAATTGTCGTATTTCAATTTTTCTTTTCAATTGGTGTTCATCAAGCCACTCTGTTATGATAGCATTATGAATAGGCAAAGCTGTTCTGAACTCACGTCTGCACCTCAAATAAGACACTAAGAATAACCCTGCAAAGATCAGCATACCGATAATCCAAAGTGTAGTCCAGATTGATATGTGAGGTGCTGTCTGCAATGTTTGAGTTGTATTGCTAACAACAGGATTGTTTTGTATTTGTTCCATTTCCACTTGATACATCGGCTGTCGATTTTCATATACAACAGTATCAGAGGTTTGGAAATCAGGCTCATTTCCTCTCATTAACGAATAAAAACTAAAAGGTGACGGAACGGAAAAGGGTAAGAGCAGCCGAGCAAGGGCAATTATCCATAATACTAAAAAAGTTTTTTTAGGCAATCGGTGTATTGCAATCGCCCTGATGACTACAATTACCAAGATTAGAATTGCTCCTGTAAAACTCATTTGTAATAAGCCCATAATAACCACCTCATTCCCATTGATCAACTATCTGTTTCAGCCGTTCGATCTGTTCATCAGACAATTTCTTTCTTCCCAACAATGCAGCAAATAATTTTTCAGCACAGCCGTCGTAAATTTTATTTATAAGTTCATTCGTTTCCGCTTTTTGAACTTCCTCTTTGGGAATGATCGCATGACACATGAAATTTGGTTCAGAGCGTTCTATTGCACCCTTTTTAATGCAACGCTTGATCAGAGTATAAGTAGTATTGATATTCCAACCATACTCATTTGTCAATATTTCGGCGATATGTCGAGCAGGACAATCACCCTCATTCCAAAGCACACTCATGATCTTTAATTCAGAATCGACAAGTTTATAATCCATTACTTAGTTCCTCCTTATAAGACAGCAGTAGTATCTATATTTCTATAATACAACAGTCTTATGGATTTGTCAACTACAAATATTCAATCTTGAAAATGTTTGGCACAATGCACAATATTACTTTTAAACCAATCTGATTTGTTGTGAGATACAAACAAACTAATACAAGCGTTTGATTTCGTTTAATAAGAAACAATAGTTTGCAGAAATGAATATGATTAGAGCCTTGCTCTCCGATATGGGGAACAAGGTTCTTTTCAATTTATGGCTATATATTGTCGAATTTGGTCGGCTTGTAGTCCAGTATCCATTTTTCAGTGTTACTAAAGTACATAGGAGTGTTGCTATGAATATTTATACTGTCAGCTTTTTTGGGCATAGATATGTTTAGCGTGGAGCGGAGATAGAAAACCGCCTTGACACTCTCCTGCACGACCTGATCACGCAGAGGGAGTATGTTGATTTCCTAATAGGACGGGACGGAGATTTTGACTTGCTTGCTTCTTCTGCTATCCAAAGAGCTATCCGAAATTATGCTTACGGCAATACGCATTTTAACCTTGTTTTGCCGTATATGAAAGTCGAGTACAGTGACAAGGAAAAGAGCTACTTTGAATACTATGACGAGGTAGAGATATGTTCAGAATCCGCAGAAGCTCACCCCAAGTCAGCTATCCAAGTACGCAACAGAAATATCGTTGACCGATCAGACCTTGTGGTGTGCTGTATTCAGCATAAAAACGGCAGAGCTTACAAGACGATACAGTATGCCAAGAAACAGGGCAAGAAGATAGTGAATTTAGCAGAGGAAAATTGAATAGGGCTTCTGAAAAGAAAAATAGGGCTATGCTCTCCGAAAATCATACTCGGAGGGTATAGCCTTTTTTGATTTGAATGTGGAATTGTTATGCCTGTACCTCGCTCATCAGAGCCACTCCATCCTAAAGCCTGCCTTATAAGCTGTTCTTGCATCATCAGCGGAAGTTGCACTTTGCAGATCGCAGAGCTTATGGAACATCGTGAGCTGTTCGTTGGTCAGCATTTCCTCAAACTGAATGCAGAGTGTTTCCCGTTCGTTTGATATCTTTGCGACAGGTAGCTGTAGTTGTAGATTTCATCAATCATCATAATCCGTCCTTTCGGTTATTCAAATTATTGTAATTGTTTATATACCGATATAAAGCTGATTTGGATAGAGTGTCCTTAACTATCTCTTACAAAAAAGCCGCACGACTTACTTGGGCTTTGCCCTAAGTAAGCCATAGTACTTATGACATTGCCCATTTAGGTCAATATCATAAGTACAGGCACTCGACCAGAGGCGGGTTGGGGAATTTTGACCTTATGTGTGGCAATGCTTTTGCTTCTTTATCCTGCTTTTTTACATTTCTTTTGTCCCTATATTTTATTTTCTCTGCTCTCTTTTGCTTTTGAGCGCCTTGTTAAGCTTTTCCGCTTCGCTTTTCGAGGAAAGATACGTCCCCACAAACGTAAACGCATATATCGCCGCTGTTGAAATAACCATTGTCATTACCCCTGCAAGGTCAAGCTTTATCCATTCAAAGGCTGTTCCCAAAATTACCATAATAACACAAAGAAAAATATAATGTATGGTCTTTCCGATATAGAACTCCTTTTTCGTTATCACCTCCTTTGAGCAAATGATAACCGTTACCAAAGCCGTAACAAATGCTGCACACGGTATCTGTATAAGCTTTTGAATACTTATACTGCCGATTCCCCCAATCAGCAGTATTGCAATAAACACAAACAGTATCCCCGTGGTGATGTATACGAAATATTTTATTAAATCGGTAATAAATTTCATACTCTTTACCTCTCTCCTATACCGAGCTTTTTCTTCAGCTCGGGCACATACTGCCTTGAAATAATAACTCTTTCGCCGTTTTTAAGCTTTGCTTCAAGCCTTGCCCCAAGCATGGGAAGCACCACTTCTATAAAGGAAATATTTGCAATGACCGATTTGGAAATACGCTGAAAATCAGTGTTTTTATAAATGCTTTCAAGCTCGTACAGCTTTTCCTTTACCTCGTATACGTCTTTTTCGCAGTAGGCAAACACCTTGTTATCCACCGACTCAAAGTAGTAAATATCCGCAGGGACAAGCTGCACCATTGCCTTGCCGTTGTAGCCCGTGATACGTTTCCGTCCCTGCCCAACGGCGTAAATAAGGTTCATAAGCTCCTCGTCAAGCTCCCTGCACCGAATGATTATTTCGTCTTCGCCCTCTGCGGGCGTTTCTATAATAATTTTCACAAGCTACCTGTCCCTCCTTTTTATAAGGCTTGCCGCCGTTGCTCCCGCAATTGTGAACAATATGCCGAACCCGATAACGACCGCAACGCACACAGCAGGCGATACAATGCTCCCGAATGCTTCAAGGTCTATCCCCATGACTCTTCTGAACTCCTCTGTCATGACGTCAGGTGCGTCCGCAAAGGTAATGTTTGTTACAGAACTTGTCATAACGCTTCTAAACATTGCCGTGCCGTAAATTACAGGAGTGCAGGTCATAACGCCCGCCAGTCCCTCCGAAAGCTGACCTATGGGCAGATAGATACCGCCGAAAAATCCCACCAGCGTGCCTATTACCGTTCCAAACCCGCTCCATGCGCCCTCGCTTTTAACAAGCACGGCGAACAGGTACATAATTGCGGAATATGTAAAGGAATTTGCACATATCATACCGAATATTTTCAAATGCTCCGAAAAGGTAAACACAGCCATTCCCTTTGTGCAAAGGAAAAATTCCGAAACAGCCAATGTTACAAGGCATATGATAACGGAGGTCACGCAAGCCGCCGAAATATAGGAAAGTGCAATAGTGAGACGGCTGACGGGTGAAGTGTATATGGAATTTATCTTTCCCGAGGTTTTGTCCTTTATAATTGAGGACAGTGCGGAAAGGGCGACCATAACCGAATTTATGGGGATAATTCCCGCAACAGTCCATGCAAGTACAAGCAGTTCGGCATTGTTTTCGTCATTCGACGCATCACGTCCCGGAAGCCCCGACAGCAGTTCCGTAATATTTTCCACGCTCATATCCCCAAGGAAAAACAGCATAAGGGCAATGATTATAAGCATTGACAGCAGAGATGTAAATACCGACCCCTTGTCACGGAAATAAAGCAGCATATTTCTTTTTGTAAGCTGAAAAAATTTTACCATTATTGTATATCCTCCCTTGTTGCATTAAGAAATACATCGTCCATAGTTCCCTGAATGACCTCAAAGCCCTCAAAATCATTTCCCGCCTTATTAAGAAGCGGCAAAGCCTCCTTTGTGGAAGAAAGGAGGATTTTTAGCCCGTAGCTTTCCACGGTATATTTTGCTCTGTTCAGAACGATATTTTTTAAAAGCTTTGTTTTTTGAGANTTANCGCAANACATTNTCAGATGATCCGCAGNGTATNTTTCTTTAAGCTCATGGGTAAACCCCTCTGCAACGATTTTTCCCTTGCTGATGATGATTATTTTGTCCGCCCCTGCAGCCTCCTCCATGTAATGGGTGGTGAGGAACACGGTCATTTTGTTTTTTTTGCGGAGCTGTTCAATGGTGCTCCACACCTCACGGCGAGCAGAGGGGTCAAGACCTGTGGTAGGTTCGTCCAGTATAAGCACCTCGGGAGTGTGCATAAGGGCGNCGGCTATCTCGCATCTTCTTTTTTGCCCGCCCGACAGCGTGCGGTATTTCTTTTTTAAAATGTCCGTAAGGGAGAAAATTTCCTCTAGCTCGGCAAGTCTCGCCATTGCCTGCTTTTTATCGGAGCAGCGGAGCATTCCTCGACACAGCAGATTTTCCTTTACCGTCAGCAGGTCGTCAAGGACGTTGTTCTGATAAACTATACCTGTTTTTTCACGGACTTTTCTGCTGTCCTTTTTTATGTCGCAGCCGCAAATTTCGATATTGCCCGAGTTGGGTTCAAGGAGGGTGGACATAATATTGATAGTTGTGGATTTTCCTGCACCATTCACGCCGAGAAATCCGATGAGACTGCCTTTTTCCACCGAAAATGAGATATTGTCCACGGCATTTACCGAGCCATAGGTTTTTGTGAGATTTTTTACGCTTATTGCATTCATTTTATCAAGCCTCCGTTCTCTGTGATAATCATAACACAGGAGAACGCGTAAAGTCAACCGAATTTCGGTAAGCTGCATTGTTTGAGGGGTGAGATACATAATGGGAGACAGAAGCTGGAATTAGCAAGTAATACTAATCACGCAAATAAAGTTTGTTTTTAATTCAACGTGAGTTCGACAGAAAAAATCAGTCAAGCAGGCATAAAAAGCCCTCCTGCATATTAGAATCAGAAAAGACAGAGGGCTTTTTAGGCAGAAAAGAGTAAGCTGCCAGAGCAGAAATA
>WFLZ01000314.1 GCA_009177225.1 Clostridia bacterium | reverse complement strand
GTTCTTATAATTGGCATTGCATATGCTGCAAAATTTAAGAGATAACAAGGAAAGCTCTGCGAAAATATGTTTTGCAGAGCTTTTTGATGTTTTATAGTAGACCTCTTGCAAAAATAAAAAAGATATGATATAATAAAATTATGATGAAATATGAAATCATAAAAGAATATGATGAGAAACAGTTTCGGGGTGTTGTCACAAAATAGTTGAAAAGTCAAAATTACGCCCGAAGAAAAATATATTAATAAAAGTTCCTATAACGGCTTTATGAATATCTTGATTTTTTGAAAAGCAGATTGTTTTGCGTGCAAGTCTTTTAATACGAGTNCTTAAAGTTAAATGCTCTCTTTCAATTTTCTGTGTATTCTTTTTTCCGCTGATAAGTATTTTGTCAGTAACCCTGCTCTCATAAGCAAAATTGTTATCTGCGTAGACTGTTCCGATATTAAATGGCTTGAGCAGTTCAAGAAGTTCGTCCAGATATTTATGTTCACGTGTACCGAATGTATAAGCAAGAGGTATATTTGTTTCGTGCTCCACTGCCCACCAGAGCCAGATTTGATGTTGCTTATCGTGACAAAAACTCCACATTTCGTCCATTTCAGCGGATATTACATTACTGACTACAATATCAATCTTCTTTTTATGGTCACATTTTTTCAGATATTCTTTATTTACCTGTTCTGCAAATTTTTCTGTTTTTTTAAAACAGCTGTCACTGTATTCGGAGAGATTTTTAATACTCGTCCTGTATCTCTTGTTCCTGAACCGTTCATCGCCATATCAATGATTTTTTCTTTTATCCCTGGTCTGCTTCCATTGTTACTGTATTCTGTTTGAAAGGTTCTATGTCTGCATTCAGGATTTCTACATAACATCCTTTGTTTTCCTGTTCTGTTCTTTCCGTTTTTTACCACATCATCACTTTTATAATAAGGGCATAATATCTTTTCGTAAACCATTTATTTCCTCCGTTTTTTTATTCTATTTTATCACATATCTTTCTCTATTTCAACTATATTAATACATCACCACTTCCGAACAAGCTCAGCGTATCGGAATTGAGCTTTGTCAGAAACTTTTCGGCAATGATTATCAGTATATTCTTGCTACCCACACAGACCACGAACACGTTCACAATCACATCATCGTAAATAACACAAATATGTTGATGAAAAAGACCTTTGAAACCGAGATTAATCAGGAAAAAGAGTCATTATTAATAGTAACAGAACAATAAAGAACAAAAACAGCCCTCAATTTGAGAGCTGTTTTTTATTATTTTGTGGAAAGCTCAGCGTATTTAATGAGAACTTGTGAGGCGTCAACCGCATCAACAAAGCCATCACCGTTGTAGTCACCAAGAGTTTTTCCTACATATGACGTTGAATCGGTAGAGTTTTTAGAATAAGCTATAAGTATTTGTGTAGCATCAACAGCATCAATAAAACCGTCGCAATTAACGTCACCTTTCTGTACTTTTGTATTGTAATTTTCCCCAATATAATAGTCTAAACTGCCGTTTTCATCAAAAGTCAGAAGAACGTCATTCAGAGTAGAAATTGCCTCGTCCTGCACTT
>WFLZ01000114.1 GCA_009177225.1 Clostridia bacterium | reverse complement strand
TTCCTGTATATCTTCTGTTCCAAATATCAAACATTCTGTACCTCTACTTAAAATTTCAAATATATCTAAATACTCACATTAATTATAGCATATTCAGATGTAGAAGTCAAGATAAAATTAAATAATTAATTTATAACTACACACTAAAAATTAAGGAGCAGGTTTTATTCCTGCTCCTGCTTTTAATAAAAATCAATATAACTGGAATCTACCCAGCCGTAATAATCACCGTCGTCGGAATCCCACAATTCATACCATGTAATATCATAATTATAGCATACATTCTTTGCTGTGATATGCCATTTATCGCCAAGACTGGTTCTTACCTTTCCGACTGCTCCGCCGTTCACAACATAGTCTGTTGTAAATCCTGCAACAGTTCCTTCATGACAATTTATCTGTCCGCTTTTGCTGCATGAATAAGCTGTTGCTTTATTGCTGGAAGATGATGAGCTGCTGATGTCAAGACTGGCATTTATTGTTTTTCCTGAAGTACCGTCATTGTTATAAGGGGTTACGTCAGCATAAACAGATGATACGCCGCCCGAAAACGATGATACTTTAATTGATGAATTACTTTCTCTTCCACTTGAAATAAGCGACGAACTACCATCTATGCTTTCTTCGTAATAATTATAATTATAGTAATCATAATTTCCGCTTACGCTTATATAAATATCATAACCCTGAAGTGCAGGCTGTTTTGTGATACTTCCTGAAATGGACGGAACTTTTTTAGCAGTAGTTGTTTTGACAGAGGAACTACCAGAATTATCTTTTATAGTCTGACTGAAGAGAAATACACCAGAATTGACAGGATAGGAAACTAATTCGCCCTGATTCATATCCAGACCGTATGTAGTAATTGTACCGCCTAAAGTAACATCACCTGCTTTTGCACCAGTTACTTTCACCCGTACAAGAGCATCATAAGTATGAATTTTTTCTGTTTCAATGGTAGCTGTACCATTACTGCATGTAAGATTGCTGAGAACTGCAACAGCTTCATGACCGCTAAGCGAAAGACCTGCTTCTTCTAAAAGTTCGTCCGCCTCAAAAATAATATCATATGTACTATCTATGGGTTTAGCTGTAGTTATCTTAGATGTAGTTACAGTAGTTTCTTTAGATGCAGCTGTTGTCTGCTTAGTTGTAATTTCAGCTGTTGTTTGTTCAGAATCAATACTAAAATAATTATTCAATAGATTAGTATCCAGAAAATCAGAGCTTTTCAAAGTTTCACCTGGAATATTATAATCAGAAAGCTTTTCACTTCCTGAATCATAATAATTAGAGACTTCCAGAAGTAAATCATCATTCAGCTTTATTGCGGATGTATGTTGATATCCTGCATAACAAAAAGATATATAAATGCAATCATCACCTTTAGTTACAATTGCCTGAGATTCTTTGCTAAGACGTTCGAGCTTTTCTTCATCTTCGTCTTCAATGCTTAAATTTCCGCCTGATACGCCACATTCATAAACCTTATTATCCTTATAGGTATATATTATATATTCAGCATCTTTTATATTTCTGCCTATATGAATAATCAGCTCGGGTATACCATCATTGTTTATATCAGTTATATAGTATTCCCTGTATGTGAAGTTATTTTCAGAATCTTCTTGATTGCAGGCATTAAGAACTTCCCTGTAAGTATCTTCTATATTATTATCACCAATTTCTGTAGTTATCAATGCTGTTGTTTCTTTTGGTTTATCTATATTTTGTTTTTGTCTTTTTTCTGATATTGTATCATCTGTTTCGATTTCTTCAAGAGACGGATTTATAAAAGATTTTTCAGTGATTTTATATGCAAAATAGCGATGTTCTGAAGATACAACAAAAGTTTCTTCAGGACTTTTCTTACTGCTTGACAGAGAATTACGTTCAATATATATTTTATGTTCACCAGTCAACATATATAAATCAAAATATTTATGTTCATTAACTTTTACTTTACCTATTTTTTCATCATCTACATATATACTAAAAGAAGAGTATTTCTTCCAGTCATCTTTATCATATTGAATTTCTATGTATGCCCAAATAGGTACATTTTGCTGTATTTCTATGCTGGAATTTGATGTTGTATCATAATCTGCACTACAACTTATAATAGTATTACCAAATACCAAAATGACAAATATCAAAAATATATATTTTATTTTTCTCATAATTCACCATTATTTATTAAACCACATATCAAAATCTGTGATTGTTCCACCTGTTGAAAGATATGCATAATATGAAAGTATCAAAGAAGCATCAACAGCATCTACCAGTCCATCACCGTTCATATCACCTTTTTTTGTACCTGTAGAAATAGATGGATTTGTTGTTGGCTGTGTTGGTTCAACAACTGAAGACTGAATACTTACATATGGCACATCAATCAATGTCGGATACGGATATTCAGCATTCGGGTCAATCGTCCATACATCTGAAAAGTCAAATCCTGTAAATGCTGCACTGGATTTCATCTGTCCTGCTGTAAGAGCTGCTGAAGAATCATGCACACCTCCATAAGCATCAAAATCATTCAATGTTTTACGATAATATCCGATACTATCTCCTGTTCCGTTCATTAAT
>WFLZ01000083.1 GCA_009177225.1 Clostridia bacterium | reverse complement strand
CCGATTGAAATGATGTGGTCAAAAATAAAGTCTCTTTTACGCAAATGGAAAGCACGTTCTTCTGAAGCTCTCAACCAGTTTATTCAAGAAGCCTTTTTTGCNGTTACAACTGANAATATTNACCATTGGNTTTCTGCATGCGGCTATTATTNATCTAAAGTNGANTTGCTGTAGGGTTGCACAGAAGTTGCATGGATGTTACATGAAAAGTCCAGAAAATTTACTTCTGCACAAGGAATAAAACAGTAACAGACACCATTTTGCGATAAATCACAAAACTATGAATTTAACATTTTCTTATAGCTCATGTCTATCCCGATAGACCCAAGCGGAGCAGTAATCAGTATCGCTAACACCGCCACCGACAGCACGATCTTACCACAAGGCAAACCGAGCGACAGCGGCACCGAACCGATAGCTGCCTGTACTGTTGCTTTCGGAAGATATGCGATAACACAGAAAACTCTCTCTTTTGCATTAAGCTCCGTGCCGAGCATACAGAGGAACACTCCCACAGCTCTGAATGCGAGTGCTGTGAATATCATCAACACAGCCATACCACCTGCCGTGAAGGTGTAACGTACATCAACTGCCGCCCCAACAAGCACGAACAGTATGACCTCGGCTGCTATCCACAGCTTGCCAAACTTTTCCGACAGCCGAACGGAAACGCAGTTGTCTGCTTTCAGCTTTACTACGCAAGCCATAGCGACCACAGCGAGCAGTCCTGACATGGCAACATAGTGTTTTACAAGCGATTCTATGCTCATCAGTAGGAATGAAATACCAAGCAATACAATGACTTTTGTGCTGTTTCTGATCTTGCGGTTATGCTGATAGAACTTCCCAAAGATTAGATACACAGCAAAGCCTGCCAACAAGCCAAGCAGTACACCGAGTACGATCGATATGGGGATATTCAGAAAATCAACTGCCCTTGCTGAACCGCCCTGAGCCATTATTACGAAAGTCGAGAACAGAACGATCACGAAAATATCATCGCAGGATGCTCCTGCAAGAATCATTTGCGGTATGCTTTTTGGCGTACCGTATTTTTCTTCTATCAGTCTAACCATTCTCGGCACAACAACCGCAGGCGATACCGCACTCAGTACCGCACCCATGACCGCTGCTTCAATACAATTCACGCCAAGCAGTATTGGAGCAAATATGACATACCCGACTATCTCACAGCAGGCAGGCACAAATGACATCAGCACCGCAGGTCTGCCAACTTTTTTGAGGTCAGATAGGTTGAGTGAAAGACCAGCCTTTATAAGTATGATGATAAGAGCGATCTGCCGAAGCTCAGAGGATATTCCGAGTATGGACGGATCAAGCAGATCAAGTACATATGGACTTACGATAATACCCACACCGAGCATACCGATAATACGGGGCAACCCGATTTTTTCAAAGACTGCCGCAGACGAAAGTCCGACAAGAAATATGATTGCAAGCGATAACATCATAAAAATACCTCCATAAAACAAAAAAAGCAGACAACTATTGCGTAGAACGCAGAAGTCATCAGCTTTATAAGCGGTTCTGGGAGTCCTGTTCAGGACTCTCCACGGGAGAACATCATTCCCGATATTTCACTGTAAATATTGTACCATAATCAAGTTAAAAAGTCAATAGAAATTTTATTAACGACATTGCTGTGAAAGCCACAATATAGAAGTGCAGCTCTTTTTTACAGATTTCAAATTATTGTTTCTGTCTATACGACTCTAATTGTAAATTTTTTATGAACATTTACGGTTTTTTTGCCCGAATTTCGATTTTTTGTACTTGATAAGTAGGGGGTATTGCAGCCCAAGTCGCAAAGCTCCAATTTCTCTAACGGAGAGAGGAAAATTCCAGAGCCGAAAGGCTCAAATTGAATTTGCACCCGAAGGGCATATGCGTACACTTAACAAAAGAGAAAAAATATGATATAATAGAGTCATGGGAAAAGACCAGATTAGCCTCATATATGAAATGATGCCGACAGGCTGGAAAGAAGCCGCCAAAGAAACAAGGGCGTTGGTAAGAAGTCGGAACATCAGCACGCCGGAAGAATTATTGAGACTGAATTTTCTATAC
>WFLZ01000127.1 GCA_009177225.1 Clostridia bacterium | reverse complement strand
AGCTCAGCGTATTTAATGAGAACTTGTGAGGCGTCAACCGCATCAACAAAGCCATCACCGTTGTAGTCACCAAGAGTTTTTCCTACATATGACGTTGAATCGGTAGAGTTTTTAGAATAAGCTATAAGTATTTGTGTAGCATCAACAGCATCAATAAAACCGTCGCAATTAACGTCACCTTTCTGTACTTTTGTATTGTAATTTTCCCCAATATAATAGTCTAAACTGCCGTTTTCATCAAAAGTCAGAAGAACGTCATTCAGAGTAGAAATTGCCTCGTCCTGCACTTTTTCTTCAGGATTTACCGCCTTATCACCCGTATAGACTACCGAAACAAGNCCNTTTTCGTCACGGATTATATCATTTATTTTTATTTGACACTCCAGACCGTCCGAACTGCTTAAAATTACACCCCTGTCGGTCTGTATGGCTTTAAAATCGCTGTCGGTATTTCCNGNAAAATTAAATTTGTAGTGCGGTGANAATTTATAACTGCCCTCTTCAAAAATCAGNGAAANATCGTACTCTGTCGGTGCTGAAACGTCAAAATTAAATTCATCTGAATTATAGAAAATATTATTTACAGCACCTTGAAAATCCGTATAAACAGCGTGATTTACGTCCATGAAATTCACGCCGAAGGTTTCGGAATTTGTTGTATTCTGTACTTTAAAGTCTTTGCCTTTCAGCACATACTCATCGCCATTATTTGGAAATATTGCCTTGCATTCCGATATTCCATCATATATCTTATTGTCGCTGTCCGTAACATTGATAGTACATTCGTTCTCGTTTTTAACAGTAATACTGATTATGTCTGAAAATTCCGTGTCGTATGAATCCGAAGGATTGATTTTTCCCATATAATTCATAAAATTGTCATCATCAAGAGTAAAAATCTTAAAATCCTCACCACATATCATATTGGCGGACTGTTCGGGGTCAAAGTACATCGGTACACATACTTCTTTTGTTTCGGAATTTACAAAAATGCAGGCATCGTCATTGCAGCCATATGAGACTATTTCGCCGGTTTCTTCGTCCTGATGCAGTATATTTGTATCAATCGTAAGAATGCATTTGTCATATTTTTTCCCGTACCATTCCCATTCGCCGTCCATAATCCCCATTCCCGTAACTGCATGCCAGAGATTGACATCATGATATGATATTAAGAAATACTTTCCGTTCTGGTTAGCTTTTTCCGCTGTTTCAAGCAGATAATCCACCTGTTCCGATTTACTGTAATGTGAAAGATTCCATTTCATAAACAGATTAAAATCTGCCTTGTCCTGCCTTAGATGATAAGCAAGAATTTTATTCATTACAGGGTCGTCTTTACAGCCTGTCAATGAAGTATCGCATTTAATGTCTATAAGATTTTCTTTGCCCTCCTGTATGTCGGAAGGCGAAAAAACGCCGTTATGTGCAAGTATTGACAGAATTGACATTCCACAACATCGTCCGCCTGTCGTACAGGCATAAAAACGTTCCCAAGGGTTAGCCAACTGAATATTTGAGGCATATTTTAAATATTCAACATAATTCATATCTTCCCCGTTAAATTTTTCGTTGTAAGGATGATATGGTCCGTTGTAAAAGATGAAACGGTCTGTCAAGTTGCCAAGTTCATTTGCATAAGCCTCAATTTCATTTGGTGCTTGCTTGTCATATAGTCCGGCAGAGTTTGCCAATACGGGATTTGCAAAGCACGGAATTATTGCAGTAAGTGCAAAAATAAAATTAAATGTTTTTTTAATGTTCATATTATTCCCAGTAATATCTCCACTCACTTGTATATCCCATTGTTTTTGGGTCAACTTCACCATTTGTAGCCATTGCTGCATAGTAATTCATAACAAATTGTGCATCAAGATTTGTTATAGAACCACTTTCATTAACATCTGCCACTTCTGCTTTTCTTGGGGTATAATATGGAAAGTAAAGTGATATGTTTTGATTCGCTGTAGAAACGGGCAAAACATCATCATTGTTTTTTTCTGTATATGTAGAAATGGCACTAAGTATATATGTAGCATCTATAGAATCAATATATTTATCACCATTAACATCTCCCAACTGATATGAATACCGAGTTGAAAAAGGCATAGCCATACTTTCCGCTTCAATCTGCGGGTCTACGGCAATGACGGAAACGTCTGCCGAACTGTCTGAAACATAGAATGTGAACATATCTCCGTCAGATGTGTTTTCTTCGGCAGAAGCTGAAACAAGCATTACAACACCGTTATTTTCAGCACTGCTTATAAGTGAATTGCCAAGTACATCGCCGCTGTCAACAACCGGCATACCTGATTCATCAACAATGACATTAGCAGAGCCAACATCAAGTTTTACAGACTTCGCAGAAAATCCAGTATTTCCTGAGATACTTACAGTAACAGATGTTGCTCCTGCTGGAATTACTGNACCATTATCCGCTGTTATNGCAGNTTTGAGTGATNCAGTTGTAATTACGAGTGCANTGTTTGTTTCGACATTGAGAGCAGATGCTGAAACAGCTGTAAAAGCTGAAACTGCCATCAAAGAAGCAACGAGAGTTGAAATAAATTTTTTCATTTTAGTATCCTTTCTGATTGGGTAATCCAATCGTAAAAATTTGTGGTTATTGATTTTCATCATTACTGAATATATGGTATCATATTTCCTGTTATAAGAAGAATAGCATCAAAGATAACAAAAGTCATTTCATTTGTTGCTATTTTCCAACAAAGTCAAAAAATATTTGCCATAATTTTCAGATTTTTTTCTTTGCTGTACTGGGTTATTGTTTCATTTGCAGTTCCTGCATAGACAGTAGCTACTGTTTTCAGGCGGTATGTACCGCTTGATAATGATGACTTTGTATTTGTCAACGAACCATTATAATTATAAATAGTATCGTACCAACTACATACATAGTCCCAATTGCCTGAAGAATTTTTCTTCTGCAATGTTTGATTTACAACTATTTTAGTTTTTTTGTCGTAATAACCATTAACAGTACTTTTACAGGTTGCTGTTGTGCCTGATATAGACAATTCAATCTTTGTCTTTAATTAGATTTTAGCTCTTTATATTCTAAAAGTCAATATGTGTGGCACAAAATGCACTTTTATGGCACGAAATGCATATTATCATTTTATTTTACTATAAAACAAAATTACCAATTTATGAATTTAACTAAAAATCAGTAATTATGTTAGCTGAATAATTGACTGCTTCTAATTATAAAATGCTCTGATTTTAAATTCAGGGCATTTTTGTTGCTTTTCTTTTGTTAAAATTTCTGCATCTTCTGTATTTATGCTCGGGTAATACATCTCTTTAGTGTATTGTGAAAAATAAATTGCAATATTATCTTTGATATAAATTATACGACGGCTGTATTCATTTTCGTCATAATAATCTATCTTAAAATCATTAAGATTATAAGTTATTTCATAGATTTCTTCAAGAGTAGTGGGGGCTGAATCATCTTCAACAGGTTGAACCTTAGAAAATTTTTCATAAGTGTTTACAAAAAAGTCAGAAAACTTATTCCTAAACGCATCAACATTTATAATTGTGACCGAAGAGGCAATAAGAATAATTACAGCAACACAAGCCACTCTTTTTCCTTTCGTAGAGTATTATAGTAGGTTAAACGGGAAAAATGGGAACAGGTACAAACTGTCAGAAAAAACTTGTGGCACTGCACAATCTCGATATTCCCTGNCGACCNAGNGACNNACAGCAGATAATCNNNAGAATTNANCGTCAGGGCNANCAGAATNCAAAAGNACACGTTTTCAACTATGTTACAAAGNNNTCATTTGATGCCTATCTGTATCAGACTTTAAAGGCAAAACAGCAATTTATCGATCAGATTATGACTTCAAAAACGACTGCACGAAAATGTGAGAACGTTGACCAGCAGGCACTTTCCTATTCGGAAATCAAGGCTCTTTGTACCGGTGACGAACGTATCAAGGAGAAAATGATGCTTGACAATGAAGTCAAAGAGCTGAATTTGTTGAAATCGGAACATACCAATACGGTGTTTGATATGCAACAGACAGTTGCAGGCACGCCCGAAAAGATTGCAATGTCAGAAACACGTCTTGAAAATCTCAGGGCAGACCGTGAGATACTCCGCCGACTTCCGATTGATGAAGAAACCAAATTGCCGGTATTTAAAATCACTGTTGACGGTACAGAGTACACAGACCTCAAGGATGCCGCAAAGGCGTTGGAAGATGTTGTGCTTGATTTCGTGAAAAAAAGTTCCGACCGTGAAAAAGAAATTGGCGAATTTCACGGGTTTAAGCTATCGGTCAAGGCGGTTATGTTCGGTAATGAACCGGATATTTCAATCACCATGAAAGGTAATGCCGAACACAGATGTGTGCTGACAAGCAGTTTTTCGGCAAATCTCAGGCGTATGGAATCGACCTTGTACAAGATTGACCAGTGTATCAATGATGCACAGAATGATAGTAATAAGCTGAAAATGGACTTGGAAAATGCACTCCGAATCGTAAATACACCATTCCCACAACAAGCGGAACTGGAACAGAAAACGGAACGTCTTGCAACGCTTACTGATGAGTTGAATCAGGCTGCCATTGAGGCAAAGAAAAACGCTCCTGAAAAACAGCGTACTTGTTATTTCGAGAGAGCAAAACTCAAAAAAGAAGCCTTCAGGGACAGACAGAAAATAACCAGACCTAAAGAACAGAACAAAAATAAGGATACACTTGAATAACAAGACAGGCACTGACAATTTACGTTAGTGCCTGTTTTTTTATATGTATGAATATATGTAGTTTTCCATCAGCATTTTTGTATACGCTTTTTTAAATTTTAGGGATTGCAAAATCTCTACTTTGCCATTGAATGAAAATATCCAAGCAAAAAATAGCTGTGGAAATTCTACTTTGATAGGAACATGAATTGTAAAATTGTTAGAATTGATGTCTTTGAGCATGATAACAGATTTTCCAAAATAGTCAATGGCAATATTACAATACTTATTTTCAAGCGGAAATCTCAAAGTTACATACTCACTTTTTCCTCCAAGCATCGAGAAAGAAGCCTTTATGTAACTTTCAAGTTCCAGTTTTTCACATGGTAAAANTTTATTTTGCCTAAGCAGTTCAATATTTTTCATATGATCAAGTCGAAAATTCGTGTAACTGTTAGGAGACTTATCAAAGTAAGATACAACATAATACTGCTCATGATTCATCACTAATGCGAATGGCAAACAAATTTGTTTGCCACCATTACATTTAATTAAATTCTTGTCTGTATTATAATCATAATAATCAAAACTGATTTTCAGGTTTTTTATGAGTGCAGAGTTAATGATGTCAATATTTTCAAAAATCTGTTCGTTACTGGATTTTATGCGATTTTCCATTGTTATATTCTGTTTGAGACAAGGAACTTCATAAATACTACACAAACTTTCAAGACACTTGATAAATATTTCAGAATCTTCAACTGTCAGGAAACGGAAAGAAGCGATTACATCGGCAAGTATTTTTAACATTCCCAATGTAAATGGACGACTTTTCAATTGATAGCCCTTGTTATGCACGTATTCAATATCCATGACACTGAATATCAAAGCTTCTATATCAGACTTGATTGTAACAGAATGGGTTGCATATCCACATGATTCTAAATAGCCCTTAATCTTATTCATTGAAACATAATGTTCAGAATCAGTATATCTTTCAAACATTCTTTTTTAATCCAACAATCTGCATTTTACGTTCATTATGACATCTCTACCCCTTGCTAATTACACGATAAACTGCTTTATGTAATCTCTAAAATCTAAATTTAGTATCATGCCATCTAAAATGGTTTAGATTCGTAATCACTGACTCAGAAAATGAGGATTTAAAGGTTACTACTCTATTATAACATATTTCACAAAAATAATATAGCTATATTCGGCAAATTTTTACAAAAAACATATTTCTCAAAATAAATCCCTATATCAGTGTGAAATCGCATAAAAGTGCAACAGTCATTGTTGAAATTGCACGAATAGAGCAACACGCAAATCAATTTTCAAAACTTGACAGGATATGATATAATAAAAATATGAAAAATAACGGAATAACAGAATACTTTGAAGAAGTAGAAAAAGAGGAAGAATACAACGGATATTTTTGCAGAATACCGGAAGTGATCACAATAGCGATACTTGGAAGTATGTGCGGACTAAAAAATGTCAGTCAAATACACCAGTGGGCAACAAATGACAGAGTAAGCGAGTTTTTAAAGGAGAAATTCGGAATCAATCATGTGCCATGCTATTATTGGATTTTGTGTATGCTGAAAATGATAAAAACAGAAACACTCAATCAATGCTTTGCAAACTGGGTGTATTCATTCATGCCCGAAAAAGCAAAGGCTCTGACTATATCTCTTGATGGAAAAACAATATGCTCTACAAACAGAATAGAAAAAATTGAAAGCCCACTTCATATCATAAGCGCACAGATTTCTGAGCTTGGACTGACACTGGCACAGCGGAGTACAAATGATAAAAGCAATGAAATTCCAACAGTGCAGGAATTACTGAAAACACTGAATATGAAAGGACATATGGTGATTGCAGATGCCTTGAACCGTCAGAAAGAAACAACAGAAATCATAATCGAAAAAGAGGCAGACTACCTTCTTTGCGTAAAAGATAACCATCCTAATCTGAAAAAAGATATAGAAGATTTTGTACAGGATGATATGATTCAGAATACAATGGAATCTATATCAAAAACTGAAAAGAATTATGGAAGAATTGAAACAAGAACAGCATATGTTAGTTCTGAAATCGAATGGCTTGAACAAAAACAAGAATGGAAAAATCTTTGTTGTATCGGTGCTATTCATACTGAGTTTGAATCGAAAAAAGGAAAATCAAATGAGTGGCATTATTATATTTCAAGCCGTCCTCTGACAGCAGATGAACTTCTTCATCATGCAAGAATGGAGTGGGCTGTAGAATCTATGCACTGGCTGCTTGATATTCATTTTGAAGAGGATTGGTGCCGTGTGGAGGATA
>WFLZ01000176.1 GCA_009177225.1 Clostridia bacterium | reverse complement strand
TGCACTCGCTGTCTGTCAGTGCGTCAATGTTTGTCTTTCTGAGCATATCAAACGCTGTATCACGGTTTATGCTGTNAAAACTTATCTGTTCGCTTTCCTCACGGGGAAAATTTTTAATACTGCTGTTGTGATTCTGTTCCATTTCCTCGAGAAATTCTCTCGCACGGCTTANTACCTTTGACGGAAGTCCTGCAAGTTTCGCAACGTCCACGCCGTAGCTTTCATCAACTCCCCCACGCACTATCTTTCTAAGAAAACGTATTGTACCGCCGTGTCTGTTTACTGCAATACTGTAATTCTTAACGCCGTCAAGTTCATTTTCAAGTCCGATAAGTTCGTGATNGTGAGTAGCAAAAAGTGTCTTACANCCNAGTTTCTTTGATGTGCATATGTGTTCAGCAACCGCACGGGCAATGCTTACACCATCATAAGTTGAAGTACCCCTGCCGACTTCATCAAGTATAACAAGACTGTCGGGTGTTGCGTTTTTAAGTATGTCGGAAACTTCACTCATTTCAACCATAAATGTACTTTGTCCGGCTGTAAGGTCGTCGGACGCTCCCACACGGGTGAATATCTTGTCCGCTACCGAAATTTTAGCTGAATTTGCCGGTACAAAAGAACCAATCTGTGCCATAAGCACTATTAATGCCGTCTGACGCATATAGGTGGATTTACCTGCCATATTAGGACCGGTAATAATTGACATTCTGTTTTCTTTTGTGTCCATATAAATATCATTCGGCACAAACATTTCGTCTTTCAGCATAAGTTCGACAACAGGGTGACGACCTGCTTTTATATCAATAACACCGTCAAGTGCAATATCCGGCTTGACATAGAGATTTCTTATTGCAACCTCGGCAAACGAACAGAGAACGTCAACAGACGCAACCGCAGAAGCCGTTTTCTGAACCGTTTCAAGCATTGAAGCAAGAAAGTCACGCACTTCACCGAAAATATCCGCTTCCAGTGCAAGAGCCTTGTCCTTTGCACCAAGTATGGAATTTTCAGCGTTTTTGAGTTCTTCGGTAATAAATCTCNCGGAATTTGCAAGAGNCTGNTTTCTTGTCCATTCTNTCGNNATAAGGTCATAATATGANCGTGTANCTTCAAGATAATATCCGANTACACGGTTAAATCNTATTNTCAGATTTTTNATGCNCGTCGCTTCACGTTCACGCTGTTCAATGCCATCAATAATTTCCTTTCCATGATTCATGATATGACGCAGATTGTCAAGTTCCTCATTGAAACCGTCTTTTATAACACCACCGTCCTTTACAGCTACAGGCGGCTCGTCGGTTATGGAATTCTCAACCAGTTTTACTATTTCGTCAAGTCCGGAAATTTCACTGTTGTATCTTTTAAGCAGTTTTGAAGTATCAAGCTTTTCCAGTTCTTTCTTTATATAGGGCAATTGCAGGGCTGTAGCCGAAAGAGACTTGAGGTCACGGGGATTCGCACTCTTGTACATGACTTTTGTCATAAGACGTTCAAGGTCGTAAACACGGTCAAGCAGGTTCTGCAAATCCGAAAGAACAATGCTTTTTCTTGTAAGTGCCTCAACTGCGTCAAGACGTTCTATAATTTTCGCAGGACTTTTCAAAGGCTGTTCAATCCAGTTTTTAAGCAAACGACGACCCATTGAAGTTCTCGCCGAATCAAGAACCCNTAAAAGTGACCCTTTCTTCTCCTTGCTCNTGAGANTNTCGGTAAGTNCAAGANTACGCCTTGCATTGNNGTCAAGTCNNACAAAGGAATCACCATTGAGTATGTCGATTGAAGTAAAACGTGAAACAGAAGTTTTCTGTGTATCATTTATATAGTCAAACAGTCCGCAGACCGCCGAACAGTCCGCACCGTTCTCACTTATTCCAAGCTCCGTTACAGACCTGACACCGAAAACTTCCTCAACTGTCTTTCTTCTGCTTTCGGGATTAAAGCATATATCATTTCTGAGCGTTACTGCACATTTAAGACGTATTTTTATAAAATCAGCAACATTTTTCAGTGACAGAACGCTTTCAGTAAATATGATTTCAGCCGGTTCACAACGTGAAAGTTCGTTTATAATTCCGGTTTCAAGGTCTTTTCCCTGAAACAGACTGAGAAACGCTTCACCCGTTGAAATGTCAGCCGACGCAACACCGCAGGATTTTTCATGCTCGTCGTAGTATATACTACAGATATAGTTATTTCTGCTGTCATCAAGCATACTGCTTTCAATAAGAGTTCCGGGAGTTACTACACGTATAACGTCACGCACCACTATGTCACGGCTTTCAGACGGGTCTGTAAGCTGTTCGCATACCGCAACTTTAAAACCTGCGTCAATAAGTCTTTTTATATACGTATCCGCTGCATGATACGGCACACCGCACATTGGGGCTCTTTCTTCAAGACCACAGTCCTTTCCGGTCAGAGTGAGTTCAACCGCTTTTGATGCTGTAATTGCATCATCAAAAAACATTTCATAAAAATCGCCTACACGGAAAAACATTATACAGTCCTGATAATTATCCTTTATTTCAAGGTACTGTCTCATCATAGCAGAAACTTTATTTCTGTCAATTGTCATTAATGTGATGCTCCTTTCTGAATCAGCCACAGCCTCCGCACGTTGCACAGCTTCCTCCGCAGTTGGATTCAGGTGTACAGGTGTCAGGGTCTGCACCGTTAGCACAAAGTGATATAATCTGATTTATATTATTGATAAGACTTTCAAGTGAACTTTGTGCGGCGTTGAACACAATCATATTTTTGTTGCTCATTATTTTTTTGTATACTTCTTTCAGTTCACTGTCAATCTCATTGATTTTATCGGAATCAGAATTTTCTTCGCCTATGGCAAGACTTAATTCTTTTCTGAGTTCGCTGAATTTTTCAATATCCACCTGTAACTCCTTGTCCTCGTCATTGACCTGCTTTGCAAGCGTATAGGCAATATACCTGTCGTCCTGCTGAATAGCCTTTCCGAGCTCTCTTGTCATCTGAATAACGTCCATTATTTTCATTCTCCTTTTATCTTTTTTATTATTAAATGCTTGTATGTGCATAAATTGTTTCAACAATCTTTCCGTCAATATCCATTTCAGCAATATAACTGAAATACGGTCCTGAACTTATCTTAATGAAAATATGTTCATCTTCCGCCTGAATAACGGAAATATCATAATAGTAGTCATTTTCAAAAAGTTCACCTGCATCAAAAATCTTAATGTTTTCACCTTTACCAAGCCTGTAAATCTGACTGTCAACGTCCGTATTTATTGCATACGGCTGATACAGTATATAATCATTATAAAACCCAAAAGACCTCACATTTTCACAGATTTTTTCACAGCCGTAATCACTAAGATTCATACGGTAAAGATGATGTTCGGCGGAAATATAGTACATATAATCACCGCAGAATACTCCTGCTCCGCCTTCGTCAAGAGCGGTGTCTGTACCCGTTTCCGTATCGTAGACACCGTATTTCAGATAATCGGCTTCATAAAAAATATTATTTCCATGAACAGCATATTTACTTATCTGAAGATTTATAAAAGCCACCTGTTCAGTGTCAGAACCGTCATATCTCATGCGTAGAATTTCCGTTCCCGCATCATTTTTGCAAAGACAGTAAATATACTCGTCGGTAAAATAATAATCAGAAATTTCCTTTTCTTCGTACTTCAATTCAGTATACTTGCCGTCTTTGAAAGAACAAAGTTTACTGCTTCTGTAACTAATGCAGCCGTAAAAAATATTATCTTTATACAAATATGCGTTGAAATCATCTGCATTTTCCACAAATGAGCATTTTTTGTCTGCGTCCTCATGGAGCAGAACATAGTATGCACTGTCACGACCGCCTTTATATGAATAATAATAACGACCGCTTTCATCAGAAAACAAAGTCTTTTTCCTATTCAGATAATACGTTTTGTCAGGTTCTCCCAGTTCAATATCAGTCACCGCATCAAAAACGGGTTCTGTCGGAACTTCAGCGAAAGTATCTATTACTTCCTGAGTTTCCGTTATTTCCGAAATGTCCATATCTGCGGACGGGACTACATTTCCACAGCCCACAAGAGTTATCATACATAATATTAAAATAAATTTCTTCATATCATTCTTCCAGTTACCGCCCAGTTCATAGCGTCCATAACTTCAATTTCAACAAATTTTCCGGTCATAGAAATGTCACCTTCAAATTCGGCAATAATAAATTCGTCACTTTTTCCTGTCACATATCCATCGTGTTTCTTTGAAACTCCGTCAACAAGTACACGCATTTTCTTTCCGATAAAACGTCTGTAATTTTCCGACGAAATTTCACGCTGTACTTCAAGCAGTTTTCTCATACGCTGACCTTTTACACTTTCAGAAGTCAAATCTTCCATATCAGCGGCTTTTGTACCTGTTCTTCTTGAATAGATAAACGAATATATGTTATCATATTTCACACGTCTTATTATGTTAAGAGTAGCCTCAAATTCCTCGTCTGTCTCGTTCGGAAAGCCTACTATCAAATCAGTAGTAAGCGAAAATTCAGGGTCACGGCTGCGTATATAATCAACTGTTTCAAGATACTGCTCAACAGTATAACGTCTGTTCATGCGGTCAAGAACACTGTTGCTTCCGCTCTGCACAGGCAGGTGAAGATGCTTTGCGACTTTCTCACATTCAAAAATCGTATCAATCAGTTCCTTTGAAGCGTCTTTCGGGTGCGACGACATGAATCTTATTATAAAATCACCGTCAATTTTATTCAGTTCACACAATAACTGTGGAAAACTGATGTCACTTTCAAGGTCATTTCCATAGGAATTTACATTCTGTCCGAGTAACATTATTTCCCTGTAACCGTCGCTGACAAGCTGTCTGACTTCACTGACTATATCTTCCGGACGNNGNCTTNTTTCACGTCCCCTCACATACGGAACTATACAGTATGTACAGAAATTGTTACAGCNGAACATTATNGNTACAGACGCTTTGAAAGNACTTTCACGCACNTGCTCGACAGCTTCCNAAANATCATTATATTCACTTATATCAGCCGAAAATTTCTTACCTCTGAGACAGTCAAGAAGTAACGCAGGGAGGGCGTTTATTGCAGAAGTTCCCATAACAAAATCAACCTGCGGATATGATTTTTTAATTTTTTCCGCAATATGTTCCTGAGCCGTCATGCAACCTGCAATTCCTATGATAAGCGACGGTTTTTCCTCTTTGAGTTTTTTCATACTGCCTATTATTCCGAAAACCCTGTCCTCCGCACTTTCACGGACAGCACAAGTATTCAGTATAATAATATCTGCCTCATGTTCATTTTCCGTAAAGCTGTAACCCATTTTTTTAAGAAGTCCCTTTATTTTCTCACCGTCCGAAACATTAAGCTGACAGCCGAAACTCCGCACATAAGCCTTATGTTTCCGGTTTCCTAAAATATTCATTATATCATCTGTAATCAAGCTGTTTTCATTCAAAATTTCTTCCCTCCCATTCGATAAAAAATCAGGTAATATATTATTATACCATATACTAAAAGCTTTTTCAAGTATAAATATCACTATACACATAATTTTCATCAAAAACAAATGCTTAATATACAGAATACATAAAATTTTACAAATTATTTGTACATTAACACAAAAAAGTATTTTCAGGTGAGAGAAATGAAAATTAAGGCAGTCTAATTAGTAAACAAAGGCTTGATGCCATATTAAAAGGAGGAATCATTATGTTAAGAAAAGCAAAATTGTCATTACTGACAGCGTTCACAACCGCACTTTCTGCACTGACCCCGTTATCAGTAAGTGCTTCACCCATTCAGACACCAGTGAAATCAGACATAAGTGTAATACCTGCAAATTACACAAGAGCATACGCAGGCACACCTGAAGAATCACTACAAATAGCATCAACAACTTCAGATGATTTTCAATTGGCATACACTGAACCTGAAGAATCAACCATTCCGCATCGTAATTTCACTGTTACAACAGCCGCACCCGTTGACGATACTCAGGGTATATTCCCTATTGAAAAAAGCCGTGACATCACTGTTAAAGCCGTTGACTCAGAAACCGGAGAACCTATCAAAGGGGTACAGGTAAAATTTTTTGAAACAGAAACGCCCACAAGCAATCAAATAAAACGTGATTTAGGCTCATGGTGGAGTATCGATTCAGAAACCTTTACATTACATGACGTTGATTACACCCTTGAAGACAACTCCTCAATGTTCCTGCTGACTGCCGTGCTTGACAGCATTCCACACGAATACAGCTACAATGGTCGTATGTATGGAGGGTCGGTAATAGACCATATAGTTGATGTCGGGGAATGGTATGTAAGAGGTGAAGAACTCTACCACGATACCAACACTCTTACAATTCAGCTTGATAAAACTTACAAATGCAATTTTAATGCCGAATGCAGTGTAATCAACAGTGTTACCGGAGAACTTATTGAGGGTGCAGAATTAGCTTTAAAACGCTGGGATTCAAACGGCTATCTTCAGCCTGTTGATATGTGGTATACAGAAGGAAACACCCCTCATGTCACAAGCAATCTGACATATATAGCACCGAACAAGTATACAAGTCAATTATGGGAACTTGTAATAGAAAGACTTCCGGACGGATACAATAATACATCGGAAGAAATAAGCTGTGCTGTAGAAATAAACGCCAATACTCCGGAAACCGTCGAATTTAAAATCTATGTTGACCCTAACGGTAATCAGGTAAACAACACTAATACACGTCCTCCGCAGTACACTACCACAACCACCACTCCTCCCGTTTCATGTGATTTAATCACTACACAAACAACAGCTGTCGAATACCGTACCTGTGAAGGCTGCGGCAAGGAAATAAAAGTTTCCGACGGAATAACAACACCTTTAGGAATGTTCCTTTGCGGAGATTGCAGAGCGTCAGGAATGGGCGGTACTCGTCCGGTATATCCGAACAAAACAGAAACTGTCACTCAGACAACTGTTTCAGGAGATACTTCCATTCCACATCCCCCTGTGACGAATGCCACCACTACTGCTGCCGACGGACTGTATCACGGAAAATTTCAGGCAATGTGCTTTGCAATTGACGCTACAACAGGAAAAAAAGTCAGCGGTGCAGAATTACAGCTCTTTGACACCGAAAATGCACGAATAATTGAATCATGGAATTCATCTGAAAAATGTGGTCATCAGATTGATATTGACTACACTATGGATAGTGCAGATTCATATAAAACATATCAGCTTTCAATGCTCAAACTTCCTGAAGGCTACACATATTCAGGAATTGTCGACCAGACAGCAGAAGGATTACTTTCGGATTACCGCAAAATAGACTGCGGATTCAAAGGAATTGCAACTTTTGCAGTTTATGTGATTCCTGAGGACTATGTTTTTCCGGAGACAGGTGTAAAACCTTGGCAGACTACAAGAGCAGTACCACCCACAAACACAACAACAGCAAGCAACGATACACCAGTTACTATTACTGTTACTACTTTAGCCATAGGAAAAATAAATCTTAATTCAGCACCCCAAAAGACAAACTACAAAAAAGGTGAAAAACTCGATTTGACAGGTCTTGATGTAAGCATGAGTCATGAATTCGGAGTAAACGGCAAAGACGGAGTTGACGTTATATTCAATAATGTAAATCCTGCTGACTATCCCGAAGCTTTTATAGTAAACACTCACGAATTTGACAGCACAAAAGCAGGAACTTACACAATAAAAGTAAAATGCACAGACGATTATAAATCTGATTACACAGTAATGAACAATATCATTACCTTTGAAGTAACTGTTTCTGATTTCAGCGATTTAATAGGTGATGCAAATGAAAACGGTGATGTAAATATCTCTGACGCTGTACTTATCATGCAGGCAATTGCAAATCCTGAAGAATACCAAATCTCCAAACAGGGACAGCTTAATGCAGACGTTTATAATCGTGGCGACGGAATTACTTGCAATGACGCTCTCGTTATTCAGATGGTTGAAACAAAAACCATATCATCAACAGATTTACCTGTTGCCAATAACTCATCTTTTTTCAGCTAAAAATAACAAAGAACGGTTTTTAGTTCGATACTCATAAAGAAGTTTAAGCCCCGAAGCAATTATTGATAACTGCTTCGGGGCTTATTGTTAATATTCAATTACTCTCATAAANGCAGAATTTTAGCCTTNCTTATNGTGGAAAACCATATAANCTAAAATAAACAATCANAGANATAACNTCAATCANNACAATTATTCCTAAAATAATTGTAACAATCTTCAAGCCACGTTTAGCCTTTTTCTTGTTTTCATCTGTTAATATTTTTTCCTTTAATTCATTTACAATTTCTGACTTAGTAGAAGTTTCCCCAATGTGTGTTGGTACTTTATCCATCACTAACTCATCCAAGGAAATCTCAAATAAATCACTAATCGCAATCAGTTTTTCCATATCAGGTGTCGAATCCCCCACCTCCCATTTCGAAATAGTTTGTCTCGAAACATTTAAACAATTAGCAAGTTCTTCTTGTGATAAGCCTTTTTGTTTTCTGAGATGATACAATTTATTATTAAATTCCACTTTTATCAATCCTGCCTTTCAATCTTTTTAATATAACAAACAAAAACAATCCTAGCACTATTGTCGTAATAATACTTGCCTCTATTCCATATTCTGCACCATTAAGCATATTGGCACCTTTTAAAATACTTTCACTTCCACTTAGAGACAATCCCATAATTCCATATAAAATAAAATTCCATATACTATGCAATCCACAAGCAATCCAAATATTAGCCTGACACAAAACAAGTATCGAAAAAATAATTGAAATTAAATACAAATTCATTATTCCCACTATAGCATACACAAAATTTGCTTCAAGTAAGCTAAACAAATGTGGAAAGACAAATGCTGTTGAACTAATCATAATTGCCATCGGAATAGATGTTCTTTTTTGTAATGATTTCAATAAAAATCCTCTACACATGATTTCTTCTGTCGCACCCTGAATCCCAAATGCTAATATCCATAAAATAAGGCTCTTAATATTTACATTTNTGTTAAATCCCGAAAACATCATCGAACTCAAAATACAACTGATACTTATTATTATGAACAATAGAATTATAGCAAGCAATGCTCCTGCCAGATAATCTACTATATTTCCCGAGAAGCCAATAGATTTAATAGTTGTTTTTTCAAAAAATCTACAGTATGCAAATGTTACTAATGAAAAAATCATGAAGCCATAATAAGGCAATAACTCACCAATTAGTCCTACTGGCATTACACCATGCAAAGGGTTATATCCCATGCAATATAATATTCCCATAATGATTCCTTCGCTTAAAACCGCTGAAAAACAATATATCAGCACAAATGCCAA
>WFLZ01000122.1 GCA_009177225.1 Clostridia bacterium | reverse complement strand
GCCGAGCTTCAGCATTTCCAGAGCATGACCAAAATTCATGCTTCCAGATTCTCTGTAAGCTTCTTCAAACTGCTTTTTAGGAGACCATGAAATGTATCCGTCGTTGTACTTCACAAGATAACCCTCATCATCAGGATTCTCGTCAGCAGGAATACTCCAGCCACGATACTGATTGTATTCTCCTCGAGTCATAGGCTTTGCTTCAATCTGTTTTGTACCAATATATTTTTCAAAATTCATAAATTAGTCCTCCATTATGTTCTGCCCTCAAGAGCAGCAATTCTTTCTTCGAGACTTGCGATATATTCCGCAACGGACGGTCTGTACGGTTCGTAGGTGTCGTCTGTGATGTCGGCGAAGCGGAGCATTGGGTAAACAGTAACATTATCAAATGTATATCCGCTCTGGATTCTGATTGCGTAGATTAGTCCGTCCATACTGCTGAGTTTTTTAGCACCCTGAATAGAATCCAATACTATATCTCCAACGACTGTTGTAGGGGAGATACAAACCCTGATACTCGTTCCATATCCATCAATTCCTGATGTTATTTTATACATTCCAGCAGATATTTTATTGTCAGTTGATAACTTAAACCAAGTCGAGCTTGTTGCTGTGCCATTTAAAGTTACTGACTTATCCTCGTTCACTGTAAACGTAACTCCTGATTGTATTGCTGTTACTGCCGTATTTTTCAGTAGATTCTTCCTCTGATACCCCAATGTAGACTTATTTAAGGCTACCCCACTCAACGCTGAGGATATGTCTGCCTTTACATCTGTATCATCATAATTCTCAAGACCGTTGAGCTTGCTCTTATCAGCGTTAGTGAAGTCGTTGGTTGAAAGTCCTTTGCCTGTGATTTTATCGACTTTTTCCGAAATCCGACTGTCAGTCTGCGATTTTGTGTAATAGTCGGATAAATCAGCACTGTCACTGCCGTTTTTTCGAACGATTTTTGATGCTAAAAGTATTTCGTGCAAATCCATTTTTATCACTCCTTTACGCTTGTTTTCCGTCGGTATCGTACCATTTACCGTCACCGCCAAGTATGTAAATTTCTCCTGATTTTATCACATAGGCAACGCTTCCCTGTGCCAGTTCATAACCATCAATGCCGTCCACTGACGGAAGCTCTGAAACGTCGTCAACGAAGATTTCGGCAGTAATACGACTTTTCCGTTCTTCTGTAAAAGAAATGAAAGACTGTTTTCTTATGCTAATCATTTTTATCTCCTTTATTTTTAAGCTGTGCAAGCACATCAAGTAATTTTTCCGGCAGTGGCAGACCGATTTTTCCGGCGTTCTCAAGAATGGAAATCCCCTCGTTTGCGAGATAGAAACCGATTACAGCCGACCGGCAGACTATTCCGTCACCAATAACGTGGGTATCGAGAATGTGACCGACAGCAACAAGTGTCATGATAAAGACTTTCTTTGCAATGCCAGTAAATCCGACCGCCGAAGAAAGTTCTTTGCGGATATATGCCGAAATCAAGCCTGTTATGTAGTCAAGTACCATGAACGCTATCAGGGCGTAAAGTAAACCGTCAAGCTGTCCCCACAGGAATCCGCACACGGCACATATCACTGCTGAAAGTGTCTGTAAAAATTTGTCCATTGATTTAATCACTCCTTTATTATGAGTGTGTCCGCATAATAGTTTAAAAAGATATACCGATTCAATTCAGAACCATTGAATTACAGATAAAATTTACAAAAAATTTACAATTCATTCTGATGTTGGATTTTCAAGAGCAGTCAGACGTTTTTTAATTTCTGTGATTTCCGTTGTTATTTCGGTGAATTTGGAGTTTATCTGTTCGTCGGTCATGTCATTCAAGGCACGGTTAAAAGCTTCAAGAATCTGGTCGCCAGTTAGACCTGTTTCCAAAGGTACAGGTATAGCCATAATTAATCACTCCTTATAAAGTAAAATTTTTTTATTTGAAGTCTGCAAATATTTACCGTCAATAGTAATTATCGGTCGTGTGATGTACTCTCTGAAATTAAGNTCGNCAAGCTGGTTCTGCATAGCGTTCATANCAGCATTATTNNCGTNTGAAACGTTATTCGNCGCATAAGACGGTCGAATAAGTGATTTTCTTAAATTTCCTAACTTAATATTTTTTATATCCCCTGTGAGTTCATTTTTTTCTATGCTGACTATCTGCTGAGTTGTTTTTATGTCAAGTAAACTGCAATATATAGTTCCCCTGTCGCCGAGATTATAATTCTGAAGATTAACAAAATCCTTATATTTCGGGTCATTTCTCAGGCTTGCAATATTTATTTCATATGTCACTTTTGGAAATGCTGTTTCAAGCCACATTTTATGACAGTCTNTGCTTAAACGCTCATGGNCGGGACCACTGCTGTATGTTNTTTTTGCATACNTGGTTCTGTGGTGGTNAACTGTCCNTGTANCATAAATCCATGACTCAGACCAGACCCAACCGTNATTATCTTCAAGTATGAGGTGAGTGTACCAGTCACTATAGTCAATTTTCTGTGAAATTTTCGTCATATCAAAGCCATATTTTAAGGCAAAGGCATTGTNTTTTGCACCTTCCATACGNTCATTTANTGAAAAGTAAAAGTTATTACGATAAAGTTCACCGCCGTAAAGATTAAGGAAACTTGTGTTATTGCCTATGAATGAGCTTGTTATGGTTTCGCTGTCTATTTCAGCGTATTCAACTATCTTTGAAATGTCAGAACTATGCTGGAATTCGTATTCATCATAGCCGTCTTTATGACAGAAATGTGCATCAAAGATAAAATTCATATATTGCTGACCGTTCATGTTTTCAACTTTTTTTGCATAAATCACCTTGTCAGCGAGGTCATACCATATATGTTTTGCGTGTACTTTTATGTACATACCGGAAGAATCTGAAACCGATTCATGTTCATCTATGCGGAAAAGCTGACCGTCTATTTTCAGAACGTTCTGCGGCAGAAGGTATTTCCAGCGTCCCCAGTCATCAACAGGGTGCGTCAGAGTAATGTCCCAGCGTCCATTGAGTTCGTGTATTGATGTGCATTCAGAGGGTTTGAGAATTGCAAGACCGTTGTGTTTGAAACCGTTCTGTGGTTCATGATAGTCGTAAACACGGATTACGTTTTCACGGGGGAGCGACCATATATTATAGCCTTTTATCGTGGGCAAAAGTTCGTGATATGGCATATTCGAACTTAAATTTCTATCCATACGCCATAGTGCTTTAGGATATGGCTTTTTCATCGCTTTTTCCGGAACGTCGGGCATATCCTCATGAGTAAGCCGGTCGTTGCTGTAATACCAGTTTACAGCCGTTCCGCTGACGTTTATTTGGACAATATAATAATAAGAACTTTTTGTTTCCTCCGTGTTGTCAGGATAGATTATATTCGAGCCGATACTTGCCGTAAATCTTGCATGGGTTGCACCAAGACGGTTCAGCTTCAGGCAGTCAACAGTGACATTCGTTGCAGACGCATATGACAGAAATTCAAATGTTCCGTCGTCGTTTTCCCTGTAGAAATATATGGTGTTTGATGCGGAAGAACCCTTATATTTTTCGGTTGTATAATTTTCACTTTCCTTGTTCCACTTTTTCCGCCATATTTCCGGAACAGCCGTCAGGCTCTGCATTCCTGCCGGAATTTCAAACAGGTCAGAACGCACAACTTTAGTATTTTCAGTAGGTTCGCCGTTTGTAGCCAGACTGCCCTGTTCAAATCCTGTTACATCAAATGAAAATTCAGTCATTTAATCAACTCCAATCGGAAAACGCAGGTCATAAAGATACTGTGCGTCTCTCAGCTGTTCAGCGGTACAGCCTATGAAATTACCGGACTGTGTAGCCGTTGCAATGTCCGAATTATAGACTGAAATTCCCTTGCCCTGATAGTCAAGAGGCTGATTTGACTGAATATTAAAGACATTGTATGCACTTGTATCAGTTCCGGCTGAAACATTTTCGTCGGACTGGATTCTGCCCGATATCCTGCTGTTCAGTACTTTGCCTTTGTCGGTGCTGAGATATCGACACATTTCCACGCTCTCTGCCGATACATCAAGAATAATTTCAGAATTTATAATACTGTGCGACAACCGAAAAGAACCTCCGGTATTTGCAACAATATTTACCGAACTTTCGTACAAGTCCTGAACTACTCGGTCTATATCATAAGTACACTGAATCTCTCCTGATATAATGCAGTTTGTCATTTTTCTGATACTTGAACTACCGCCGGTATCGAATAAAGTTGAACCGTATTTGTTTGCTGGACACCAGTAAAAATTTTCAAAAATCAGATTAGAGAAAGTTAAGGAACTACCTGTATTAATGGCAGTAGATGCAGTTGAGTGAAAGTTTCTAAGAGTCCAGCCGTTGAAATTGGTATAGTCCTTGAATTTGACTGTTGAAGAAAATCCCTCCGGCTGAATTTCATTAAAATCAATAACTTTATTTTCGGCGTTCGGGTCAAATTCCACATGTGCAGTATCACTTGTTATACTGGTGTATTCTTCCCAGCTATTGACGATATACGGGGTGTCTTTCGTTCCTGTTCCTGTCATAAATACCGTTCCTTTACGTTTATTGTCATGTCACTGACAGCTCCGGTATATCGGATATAATTATCACCTGTATGAAGAAGTGGGAAGTCATTTTCTGTGTATTGAAGACACATATGGCGTGTGCCTTCGGGTCTTGTGAAATAAACTACTTCTTCTTCACAATTAATTGTCACAACTGATTCATATGAACAGTTGTCAGGTGTGTTTACAATAAAATCCGCACCGTTTACTGTTATAATGGTTTTCTCCGTCTGAGGTCTGAAAGTTATTTCCGGTTCGCTGAAAACCGTACCGTTATTGACAATACGCACATAACCTGATGAGCCGTCAACGGTTATATCCTCGATTGTCGGATTTACGGCGTATGCAAACGGTTTTACGCTGAATTTAAGTGGAAATACTCCGGACATCAAAGCAACTGCCTGTGGTTCCGGAGCGGTTATAGTTACATTCAGATATTCTTCGGGAGCGGTTGACAGCCAGAGAGTGCCGTCACCTTGCAGAATATTGTAAATTTTCTGTAAATTTTTTGTACTTGTATCTGAAACAAACGTTTCTATTGTCATTGAAGCATTGTCATAAGTCTTGCTTTTCTGTGAATACTTTGTTGTTCTGCCAGCAAGTGTGTACTCGTTCTCTTCAAGCGACCATGACGGGCGTATAACAGGACTTGTTACAATCATGTCAAGTTCCTTGCTTGAAACTCCATTAAATAAAAAATAACTCATCACATTCCCCTTCCGTTTTCAATTCTCCGGCGTTCTGTTTCAAGGTCTTCTGCCAGTCTNCNCACGTCATAACTGCCNGAAATCGTGGCGTTTATCGTATAGTTGCTGTAGAAAATCTTCTGTCCGCCGTCTGAAACNGGCGTATTCTGTGCTGAACGTGTAAGCGGAGTGACTTTTACACCGCCGTTCATGACTTCAAGAAGCTCCGGTCCTGCCTCTGCTACGATAGCCTGACCTCTGTGCAGGAATCCGCCGTCTGCCATCATCGGAAACTTAAACGCATTCAAAGCTTTTCGCACACTATCAACAGCAAAACCGCTTGCGTTGTCAATCGCCTCGTTGAGTTCTCTGAAATCCACATATCGCTGAACGTAATCCTGAAAGTTTTCGCCAAAAAGTTTGCCAACATTAATACCAGCACTTTCTGCCCACTGAATCAAATCATACAAATCAAACTCTTTATCGACTATTTGCTGAGCTTTTGCCATATATTCTTCGCCGAATGCTTCTGAAAGGTCAATACCGGTTTGCTTTGCCCAGTCCAGTAATTCACCGATATAATAGCCTTCATCAATCTGTTTCTGAACAAATTTTGTGAAAACTCCGGCAAATTCTTCCGAGACTTCCTCACCCGATTCGCTGCCCCATTCAAGCAGATATGATATGTCAGCGCCTTTGTCAAGCTGTTCCTGAAGATAGTCCATGAATTTGTCGCCGAGAACCATAGAAGCTGTATAATTTGAATTCTTGCACCATTTCAGGAGATTTGTAATGTCAAAACCTGCGTCAAGCTGACCTTGTATAATGTCTCTCCATTGACCATTTCGTCCAAGAATATCTCTGATTGGTATTCCTGAATCAACGCCCCACGAGAGCAGACCTGTAATATCAAGACCTGCATCGCTGAGTGCTTTGAAATCATCCTTAAAATTGCTCCACACTTCAAGCGGATTCTGTTCGGCAAGCATCGCAAGGTTCATTGTCTCAGAAATCTGCTTTTCAAGTTCGTCAACAGAGATTTGCTTCATATCACCGACAGCAAGCTTAAAGTCCGAGAGAGTTTTTTGCAGACTTTCGCTGTAAATTTCTAAACGCTGTTCTGCATCGGTGGCAGATTCGTCAAGCGTTGTACTTGTCAAATCTTTTTCTGCGTATATGATTTCAGCCATAAGGTCGTACTGTCCGAGAGAGTAAGCCTCTTGTATCTGTTCGAGATTATCGAAATATTCACTTGTTGCCT
>WFLZ01000040.1 GCA_009177225.1 Clostridia bacterium | reverse complement strand
AGAACGTCCGTCAGACTTGCAAGCTTGTAAACGTCGTCGAGTTTGTCAACATATTTCTTGACAAGTGCAATTGAATTTGCCATAAAAAATTCCTCCTTTTACTTAAGACCCATGACTTTACGAATAAAAGTATCATCATCTTTCACGCCACCCTGACCGGTTGTGCTTACCGAAAACTCCGGTACGGGCGTTGCTGATTTGAATGCGTCAGGATACTTTTCCTTGAACTGCTTCACCACGTCGTCGCCACCGATGAGTTTGTCACCGTCAAATTTCAGACCTTTTTCAAGTATCAGGTCGGTGACGTGCTTTTCGTAGATGTCGTCTTTAAGACCCAACGACTTCACAAAACCGCCTACTCTGGTCTTGTGTTCAAAAGCCCTGCGATCGTTCTCGGACTGCTCCCACTTCTGTTTGTAGTCCTCGACACTCGCCTTGATGCCGTCAATATCCATATCCTTGTACGACTGGATTGTTTGGTTTGCAGTATCAAGCTGAGATTTCAGGGCATTGTATTCCTGTTCTGAGTAAGTTTTTGCCGTTGGTTCTGCCTGTTCCGGCGTGGTTTCTGCCTGATTGGTTTCAGGTGCTTTTGTTTCTTCTGCCATTTTAGATTTCTCCTTTTCTTAAAAATGGGTATAAAAATAAGACCTTATGGTCTTTTTTATCGCTATTTAAGCATAATTAAAACGCCCTTTAAAGAGCGTTTTAATATCTGAAAATGCCATTTAATTGTTCTTCTTTCTTTTTGAGATAATATTCTTTATAATCTTTTATAAATCTCTGCTTTATATCTTCTGGTATATTTTCTCTAAAAAAAATAGTATAATCTTCTTCTTTATGCACAATACATTTTCCAGGTTCTCTATCGTCTAAAATACCTTTTGGAACAACTCCATAACAATATTCACTTGCATATGCAAAAGGTAGTTCTACAGGATATTTATTTTCAAACATTATTTCAACTCCTTTCTGAAATATTTTACAATAACTTTAGATAGTGGTTGCTTCTTTAAACCATAATAATAATTGCCGAATGCCTGAGCAATCATTTCATTAGGGTCTCGTGCCATTTCGCCAAGCTGTCTTGCGCATTCATCAAAAATCTCCTTAGCACTTTCATCTGTAAAATACAAGCAATATATTTCCTGAATTATCTTTTTTCTTTCATTATCAAATGCAATTGCTTCAAACGGTGTCATATGTTTTCCATATTCTAAACCTGCTCTTTTTAAAGCAAGACTATTATGAATAGCATGACCCAATTCATGTGCGACCAAACTTTCGAGGTTATCTGTTGCATAACTTTTTCCAATTTCCGCATCATTACGNAGTGTNTGAATCAGATTNTTCNNATTANAAAAANGAGATTCTAAAAATGTTATCTCATTTATCACTGCTCCAGTATCAAAACTACACAAACCATATGCATCGTCAAGGTCTCCATATTTTATACTGCTGATATGTTTATTAATAACAGGAAAGTTTTTGGCTACCTTTCCAATTGCAGAATTTACTTTATTTGTTACTGTATCGGGTATCGAAACTAATGGTACTATCGAAAGACTATCTTTTTTCTCTTTCTTAATTATACCATTCCAAAAATATTTGTCAACATATTTTTTATCATTTTCTGCAGAATCTGTAAATAATTTCTCTTTTGGATAATTCTGCTCCCTGAAATAATCCCTATCCTGTCCGGTCTGATTAATGAAATCACGCATTTTTGCCTGCCTGTCCCTGACAAGCGAATTTGAATAATTAAGTGAATCCTGCATGACCTGTTTCAGTTCAGGGTCGTCAGCTTCTTCGACAGCAGTTCTGAAAGCGACCTGTTCACGCTTTGCGGCACGGATTTCTCTTTCATAACGCCGCTGAATCTGTGAAATCTCGTACTGACTGTACATTTTGCCGTTGTACTCAATATTCTTTTCGTCAAGCTCTTCAAGCTGTCGGGCAGTATATGCTGGTTCACTGATTCCCTCAAAGAACGGATACCAGTCATGACGGCAGTTCCAGCCGCCGAAACCATCACCAGTGCCGTAGCCGACGTCAGTCAACGACAGCACTTTTCTGCCGTTTATTATGCGTCCGGCGTTCTTTCCGGACAGCGAAACAAGCTGTCCCTGCCACGCTGCGTGTTCGGGTCTTGCACCGGAATGTGCCGATATTTCCATTAAATCACAGCCACATTCTTCGGCGTTCATCATGCCGATTTCACGGCACGTCTGACCGACGCCAGTCATAACCGCACGTCTCACCGCCACGTCAATACGCTCCGTGTGACCGGACGGATAAAGCACTGTTGCACCCTGCTGTGCGGTTCGCTGAACAGCCTGTTTAATAGCCTCCTGATAGCTGAAAGCACCGCTTGTAATCTGCATATACGCCTGATTACAGGCATTTATGTACGCTGTCTGTGAGGTGTTGGCGGTGGTTAAGGTGAGGTTTTTCATGTCGCCGAGAGTTTTTCTGTAACCGGCTTCCAACGTCCTCCGCATTGCAGGCGACTGTCTTATGTCAACCGGAACAAGACCGTTTTCACGGTAGACCTCGTTGTCAATCCGGACGGTTTCAACGCCTGCCTCCTCAAACAACGCCCTGACGTGCTGACTTGTCGCATCGGTCTGACCGGCAATAATATTCAGAATATCGTCATAAAGCAATCCGGATTCCTGAAGCTGTTCAATCTGGTGACGGGCGGTTGCGGTAACCTTTCCGGTCTGCATAATCCTACGTACAATGTCCGAAATAATATCGTCTTCAAGCTGTTCATAAAGTTTCAGAACGTCGTCCGCACAGCCCTCATAGTATTCCGGAGACAGCATTTACATACCTCCGAAAAGTGCATCAGCCTGCGGAATATACTCACCCGCTTGATTTTCGTCACAATGAAAATACCACGAAATAAATTTTTCTTTCGTGAGAAGTCCGGCACTCACCATCTGCAAACGTCTCTGAAATTCCTTGTCCGTATCCTCAAGAACGCTGTCACCCCATGTGCAGACGATTTCTGCATCTTCCGACGAGATACCGCCGATTTTCGCATACACCGATACCGCATAGAACAGGTCGTTTACTGCTGTTTCAAGATTCCGCTGAATAGCTGAAACCTGTGTGTATGAACGCTGTTTCGAGGTCTTTATTTCTTCGGCAGTCTTTTCGACGGTCTGAGGGTCGGACAGCGTTCCGTAAGCCAGACCGCAGTTAAATTCAATTCTCTGCAAAATTCTGTTAAAATAATTGAATTGTGCAGAATCACGGATTTCGGGCGAAAAAATATTGTAGAAATTTCNGTNANGATTGTCAACGTCGTACTTTCTGTAAATACGGTTTTTACGCTTAGGCAGGGCATTTTCCTTAATCATGTCCATGCTGACATCAAGAGCAGTTTCCTTTGATTCATACTCCCATTCGATTCTTGCCCACTGTTCATCAGCCTGACGAATCAGGTCAACAGCCCTCGCATAGACCGACACACCCAGCGGTGAATCAGGGTCAATGTCATTCGCTGACGGCACACGAAAGTACGAAAACAGCGGTTTTTCGACGTTTGTAAAAGTAATATTTTCAACCAGTCCCGACCATTCCGGAACTTCATCAAAACTGCACTCCCAGCNGATAACCTCGCNGNTCAGACTTTTGCANACCTTGTTTTTTATGGTATGTGTGTGGCTTTCGGCGTTGAAGTCATGGTACTCAATCAACGTAAAATATGCGTTTCCGACAGTTTTCCTGCTGACGAAAATTGCCGATGTCATTGTTTTTCCGACGAATGCGACAGGTGCGAAACAGTTCGCACGAATCAGGTCAATGAAGATTTTTCCGTGTGACAGATACGGCTTGAACATCATTCCACCGAACGCAAGAGCGGTTTCAAATTCGTCGTCCAGACGACTTGTGAAATCGTCCACAACGGCTTTATACGGACTTTTTTCGTCGGTTGTGATTTCACTTTCTGTAAAGACAAGGCGTGACAGTTCCGATGTAACCGCCGTCGGCAGACGAAGTGAAATAACATCGTTTTTCAGCCATGAAGCATTATTTGTGTAAATATCGTGCCAGAGTTCACTTTGGGTCTGCATTTCATGTGAAACGACTGATTCATTTTTGTTGAAAAATTTATCAATTGCCAATTTTATCAGGCTGAAAAAATTCAAGTTTATTCCTCCTCATTCAAAAAAATCCGTCGCAGAATGGTGTAGCAGAAATAGCGGATATCGTCCATAGCGTGGTCGTTCTCCTTGATAACGCTGTCCTTTCCGGACTTTTCGTCCCAC
>WFLZ01000121.1 GCA_009177225.1 Clostridia bacterium | reverse complement strand
GCCAATAAATAATTCAATATCTTCATATTTCTTTATTATTGGTATAACTTTATCTTCAAGCAATCTAAGAATTTCGTAATCATAAAACATAGGATATTCAAAACTTTTTGTTCCAAGTATTGATTCCACTATATCTTTATCTTCTTGCAGAATCTTATCAGTAACCATAAAATACTCAAGCTGATTACAAATGAATTTTGCAGCTGTAGATTCTTGGTGGTCTTTTAGTATACCAATTCTTTGAGTAAATGCAGGAATATTTATTTCCTCAAAACTATTCCAGTTAATATCTACTCTATATGGTGATTCCAAGTTTGGAAATGAGAAAATCTGAACTTTTTCTGCTAAACGCTCAACTGAAAATCTACCAATACCTTTTTTGCCTGCTTTTTTTCTACCTTTTGGGGTATAGGGTTCAGTAATTTTATTGTTTGTACCAATTACCATCCACTTGTTTTCGAAATCCAACTGTGTCATTCCTGTACCAGTGTCAATTAAAACAATCCTACTTTGTGGCGTATTGGGTTTATCCAAAATAATCTTTACACCATAGGCATCTGCATCGTAAGAATTTTTAATAAGTTCTACTAATGCTGTTACAAAATCTGTAACAAGCTCACGCCCTAATTGGCTAATATGGCGAGAATTTGTTTTAAACTGTAATTTTTTCATAAATGCCTCACCTCAATAATTTATAATCATATCTATTTCGTTAACGGATAAATCATATGCTTCGCATACAAGCCTATCCAATTCTTCTTGATGTTCTCTTAACTCTGACAAATATTTTGATACAAATGCTGAAATATCTTCTACATTGTTTTTAGGAAATGGCAATAGATTCAATTCGTTTGCTGATACTTGGGTATTACCACTTTTGCTTATAAAAATATAATTTATTAGTTTTGAATTAAGTAACCCCAAATAATAATACATTAGTTCATCTGTTAAAATTTCTTCTTTTCCGAAATTGCAACATAAGAAATTTATGTGATTTTCCAAAAAATAACTCTCATAATTTTCCAAAAATTTATCGGATATTAGGCATGCTTTTAATCGTATATCTTTTTCAAAGTTAGTTGTCCGTTGTACCAATAGTCTCTTACCCGATAAAACATAAGGACGAGTTTTATTAGTTATTCTCGCAAATGCCTTTCGTTCATCGTTAGCCCAACAGGTAATAAATTGGAAATTTACAGGCTGAACATCTCCACCATACACAATTGGTATAGCTTCATCAGCGGAATCAGCGAGTGAATCTTTATGCTGATTCCATACAAATAGACCATTAGAGAATTTCACTAATGAGTCATTGACTGATAGCGTTGTGCCATTATTATAGACTTTTTCCAATACATCATACATTTCAGATTTTTTGTTAATAATAAACATGTAGTTATTATCCTTACCCATCATTAATTTGGAACGAGATATTGAAAATTCAGATAACACATTCTGATTTCCATTGATAAATTGTATTCTGGTTTTAGTGTTACATACAGGTTTGTTCTGCAAACAAATTATCAAAACCGCTTGTTCTGCTCTATNAAATATGTTTTGTCTTGAATNAATGTGTAATATTGATTTAATTCTCAACTCTTNCATTTCCTCACGAAGATTTTTAAAGTAGAGTCCAGAACGAATAGATTGAGGTACAATAAAACTCATTGTTCCATTGGTACGCAAATGAGATATTCCCCAATGCATAAACAGAGAATATATATTTGGCTGACCATATATTATAGTATTATACCCATCTATATCTTTTAATGATTTGGAATCTAATTTAAAATAGGGGGGATTGCCAAGTATAATTGAAAATTCTTTTTCCTCTTTATCTACAATTGTATTTTTCCATTTTATATTATCTAATGCTGGAATATCAAATAAAAGATTATTTTTATACACGCTATCAGGTGCTATCTCCAACAATGTGTTTAAAATACTTATCTTAGTTGCGATAACTGAAAAAGGATTTACATCATAGGCAAACATATTGTTTTCAACAAATTTAAGTAGTTTATCAAACGCAAAAAAACTACTCATTTGTTTCACAGTTTCTACTATAAATACACCTGTTCCACAGGCAGGGTCAACAATTAAATCTTGTTCTGATAAATCTTTTAAATCAGTCTTAACTTCTGACACCATTTTTTTCGCTATTCCTGTAGGTGTATAAAACTGACCCAATTTTTTCTTAACATCTTTATCGATAAATTTATCATGTTCATTTATTAAATCATATATATCATTTTGAGAGGAAAGTTTACATTTACTTAACTTTGAGATTATATCATCATTTACTATCTGATACCACGAAAACAATTTATCGGTATCAAGATTACTTAGAATATGTGTATAATCTCTTAAGCCACTAATGCCACATGCTAAAAAGTATGCGATAGTATGAACAAAGGCAATTTCGAATCCAATTGTTTTTCTCAAAAGCTTTTTATCAGAATCAAGAACATTGTTTTTACTGGAATAATCCATTTTTCCATAATAGATTTTTTCAAAAGATGATGAAAGATTATTTACTACATCTTCTGAGATTGCTAAAATAATATCTCTTATCTTTGGTTGCATTAGCATCAATTACCTTTCGTTTGGGAATGCCCATATCATAGACTGACTCGCCCAAGAATTAAGCCATTCTTTTTCGTTTACTATCGCCTCAAACACAGGCTCAAGGAATGTCCGAATTTCATCAATTACAAGAGCAAACTCAAGAGTATCATCCTTGATATTTTTCAAGAAATATTTCCATCGTTTTTGCATATCCATATCATCGGCAAGTGTGATAATTCTCTTGAAGCTGTACTTATCATAGGGCGTTCCACGCCGCTCTAATGTTCTTGTAATTGCTGTCTGCAATTTTGCACCATCAAAGTCAAAAGTTCTTGCAAGATAGTAAATATCGTAAAAGTCCTTCATCCGCCCTGTTAGTTCATAGCGTTGCAGAATAGCATCAAACTTTTCAGCAATTGTACTTTCGAGTGAGTAGGTCATAATTACAGGAGCTTCAAAGTCTGGAAGTTGTGTATTGATTTTGCGTTTCTTGGCTCGTGGAATAATAATATCTCCAACACCAATATCCACATTAAAAGGAATACGAACATTTTTTATCTGAGCAATAATCTGCACACTAATACCATGATATTTTCTCTGCGGTGAGATTTTCTCAAAACCTTTCGTTTTCATAGAAATATAATCATTGCCAGTAGGCGTGTTGAGGATACGAGTGATAAGAACTTTCACATCATCAATCGAATTGGATGTTGCCCGTAGGAGAAAATCCACATCAATCGTGGCACGACTTTCAAAATTGGTGAGTGTGTAAATGAACAAACCGCCTTTAAGAATAAGATTATCTTCGCAACCTGATTTTGAAAGTTTCCTCAAAAATTCTTCTTGCACAAAAAGCTGTAAGCATTGCTGATAGCTGATGCCAGATGNCTTTGCCTTATTTTTAANTTTTNCAAGTNCAGAAGCTGCAATATCNGCCATCACAACCACANTCCAATCATTTCTTTTACTCGTTTTTGAACATGCAATACTTTTGCATATTCCATAAGGTTTGGTATATTTTTTTGCGGGTCTTTTACATAACCTTGTATTGCTTTATTAAAAATCTCTCTGTCCATCTTATTCATATTTCGCAGTACATCACAGATGGTGCGGTCACGGTCATAGATACGAACATCAACAAAATCAATTTTTCCTTTTGTTTCTCCAAGAGTAACCAACGCAGACTCGACCCGATATGCCTTTATAAACGGATAGTCAATTTTCGTCCTTTGTTTAGAAACATTTCTATCAATTGCGAAATTCCATTCCGCAGGATTTCTATCACTGTACCCATAATAGAACAGTGCAGTTTCCATACAAAGAACTGCATCAGGGAATAGGTGGTTAATCATTACAACTTCGCTTTCTCCACAGTCTTCAATCCAGTGATAGTACCCTCGTTTTATTCTCTCAATTAGCCCAGCATCCAAAAGCTGCTTAATATCTGCATAATATAACTTAGCTTCAAGCAACTCAGCAGTAGTCATTGTATAGTGATGCCGATTAAACATCTTTCTCACATTTTTTATATCATTTTCACGAAGCATTTTTCCACCTCTACTTAACCAACCTCGAATTTAATCATTGGGTGGTTGTTTTACTATCATATTATACTCCATTTTTTTAAAAATGTCAATAGTAAAACAACCACTTTTAAATCTATTGAGTGAGCGGTTTACTATAAAATTTTAGCCTGCTTGTTCAAGATAACAAACAAACAGGCTATCTCAAATTTGAAGCTCAGAATAACAATCTAAAGATGCTGTAACATAAAGATTTATTGTCCTTAAAGTGCCACAAACTACGGTATCATAAGGCTTTTCCGAATCTTGGGTAAGAACTTGTCCATCCCATTTCTTTATCCTTTCATAGCTTTCTATGCTGTGTATCAGCAAACCGTATTGGTCGGGTTTGTCCGCATATTCCTCAATATGGAACATTACCCTTACCGATGTAGGTACAGAAGAACTCGCGCACGTAGAAATGATATCAGCTATTATCTATCAGCTTACAAGAAATATTTCTATTGACCAGATTAAACAAAGTGGTTTTGACACCTATTTTGTTGACCATACAACCGGAATCTATCCAATTGCAGCATCCGGTACACCGTTTACTGCTGCATATTTCCAGTGCAAAGGCGATGTTATTACAGACCTTCACGAAGATATGGCTGCCGAACAGAAAGCCCGCACGACTTATGACAACATTCTCCGCATGGCAGATGACCCTGATGTCCGTGACCCTATCCGTTTTCTCCGTCAGCGTGAAATAGTTCACTATCAGCGTTTCGGTGAGGCTCTCCGCATAACTCAGGATAATCTCAATTCAAAGAACTTTTACGCCTGCAACCCTGCTTTTGACGCAAACTGCGGAAGAAGAAAATAATTTTCAGAACAGTAACTCTTTTCAACGTTAGTTCGATAAAAATATAAAAAAACCGCCAGAATCTGTTATGATGAGAATAGCTACAAACTCAAAGTAACAGAAAGGCGGTTTTTTTATGAAACAAACACCAATTTTTGTAATAAAGATGATTTTTTTAAATGACAGTCTTTATATTTTTTACAGATTATTTAATACCAAAAAGGAGCTTGTCGTAAGTCGGGAAAGGCCAGTATTCTTCTGCGGTAATCTGTTCAGCCTTGTCAGCAGGAACACGGAGAGCGTCCATTTTAGGAAGAAGTTCATCACGTACAAAGGCAGAAGCTTCAATAGCCGTTTCAATGCTTCTGAGTTCCTCAACTGCTGTTTCAAGTGTGGAAACTGCCTCGTCGATTTCGTCTGTAAGTGCGGAAAGTTCTCTGACAATGCGTGTTTCATACTTGCATGAACCCATTCCGGACTTTACAGAAGCCTGTGACGCAAGGTCTGCGGTGAACTTTGAAACAGCGGGAAGAATCTGTTTCTTAGCCATGTCAATCATGGTCTGAGCCTCTATATTTACAGTCTTTGTGTAGTTTTCAAGCATGATATCGCAACGGGAGGTTATCTCGCTTTCTGTAAATATACCGTGTGCTGTAAGCATTTCAACATTTTTATTGTCAAGGATTTTAGGCATAGCGTCGGCTGTTGTTTTAAGGTTAGAGAGACCTCTCTTTTCAGCTTCTTCAATCCAACTGTCGTCGTAGCCGTTACCGTTAAAGACAATTCTCTTGTGAGTCTTTATAGTGTCTCTTACGAGGTCATGAAGTGCGGTATTGAAATCGTCAGCCTTTTCGAGAACATCAGCGAACTGTCTGAGAGTTTCCGCAACTGCTGCATTGAGGTGGATATTTGCACATGAAATACTGTTTGAAGAACCAAGCATTCTGAACTCAAATTTATTACCGGTAAATGCAAACGGTGAAGTTCTGTTTCTGTCTGTAGTATCTTTAAAAAATTCAGGGAGAACGCCTACACCAAGCTGCATAGTTTGCTTTTCTCCGCTGTCATACGGAGTATCGTTTTCAATAGCATCAAGAACGCCGGAAAGTTCGTCGCCGAGGAAGATTGAAATAATTGCCGGCGGTGCTTCATTTGCACCAAGACGGTGGTCATTGCCTGCGGTTGCAACTGAAAGACGGAGTAAATCCTGATAGTCGTCAACAGCCTTGATTACAGCCGAAAGGAAAAGCAGGAACTGTGCGTTTTCATATGGAGTTTCACCGGGGGTAAGGAGGTTTACACCTGTATCAGTGGAAATTGACCAGTTGTTGTGCTTGCCCGAACCGTTTACGCCTGCAAAAGGCTTTTCGTGGAGCAGACATACAAGACCGTGTTTCTGTGCAACTTTCTGCATAACTTCCATAGTAAGCTGATTATTGTCAGCAGCGATATTTGTTGTACGGTAGATAGGTGCAAGTTCATGCTGTGCCGGTGCAACTTCATTGTGCTTTGTCTTTGCAAGAATACCGAGCTTCCAGAGTTCTTTGTCGAGGTCTGCCATATATTCGGCAATTCTCGGTTTGATTGAACCGAAATAATGGTCTTCCATTTCCTGACCCTTTGGGGGCATCGCACCGAAAAGCGTTCTGCCTGTCATAATAAGGTCTTTTCTCTGTTCATAAAGTTCCTTTGGAATAAGGAAGTATTCCTGTTCAGGACCTACAGAAGTCTTTACACAGCGAACATCGGTATTTCCGAAAAGCTTGAGAATACGGAGTGCCTGAACGTTAAGAGCGTCCATAGAACGCAGAAGCGGAACTTTCTTGTCAAGAGCCTCACCGGTATATGAACAGAAAGCAGTAGGAATATAAAGTGTACCGTCCTTAATAAAAGCGTATGAAGTCGGGTCCCAAGCCGTGTAACCTCTTGCTTCGAAAGTCGCTCTCAGACCGCCGGAGGGGAAAGACGACGCATCAGGTTCGCCCTTGACGAGTTCCTTGCCGGAAAATTCCATAATAACTCTGCCGTCGGGGGCAGGATTTATGAAACTGTCATGTTTTTCAGCTGTAACGCCTGTTTCGGGCTGAAACCAGTGTGTATAATGTGTTGCCCCCTTTTCAACTGCCCAGTCTTTCATAGCGGCTGCTACAGCGTTAGCAACAGTGATATCAAGCGGAACTCCTCTGTCGATAGTTCTCTTTAAAGATTTGTAGACTTTTTCTGAAAGAGCACCTTTCATAACTCTTTCGTCGAATACCATGCTACCGAAATAATCCTGTACCTTTTCCATAATTAAATACCTCCGTTTATTGATTTATTGATGCTTTTATGAAATCCGCAAAGAGTTTATGCGGTTTATTCGGGCGTGACTTGAACTCAGGGTGAAACTGTACTCCCACAAACCACGGGTGGTTGGACAGTTCAATTATTTCAACAAGTCTTTCGTCGGGCGAAACACCTGCTATTCTCAGTCCCTTTTTTACTGCTGAACTGCGGTATGCGTTGTTAAATTCCCAGCGGTGACGGTGACGCTCGTATATAAGTTCATCACCGTAAATGTTATGGCAATTTGAATTTTCCGCAAGCTTGCACGGATAAAGTCCGAGACGCATTGTACCGCCTTTCTGTGAAACGTTCTTCTGATTCTCCATGATGTCTATGACGGGATTTGCTGTATCGGAAAACTCTGATGAATCAGCGTCCGCAAGTCCCATGACGTTTCTCGCAAACTCAACAACTGCCATCTGCATTCCAAGACATATCCCGAAAAATGCAACTTTATTTTCCCTTGCATACCTTATTGATTCTATCATACCTTCAATGCCTCTGTGTCCGAATCCGCCCGGAACTATAATTCCACCGCAGTCCTTAAAAATTTCAGACGCATTTTCATGGGTGACTTCCTCTGAATTTACCCATTTTATCTCAACCGACGCATCATTCACTATACCGCCGTGCCGTAAAGCTTCGGCAACCGAAAGATAAGCGTCATGCAACATTACATATTTTCCGACAAGTGCGATTGTGACCTTTTTGTGTGCATTTTCGGCACGCTTAACCATTTCAGTCCATTCAGTAAGGTCAGGTTTTCTGTCCTCAATACCGAGATGATGACAAACCGATTTTGCAAGTCCCTCATCTTCGAGCCACAGCGGTACTTCATACAATGACGGTGCAGTAAGATTCTGAATAACGTCGTCTTTTCTTATATTGCAGAAAAGTGCGATTTTATCACGCATATCGTCGGGAACACGTCTCTCGCTTCTCAGAACTATTATATCCGGCTGTATGCCTATTGAAAGCAGTTCTTTTGTTGAATGCTGTGTGGGTTTGGACTTGAGTTCCTCCGAACCTGCTATATACGGCACAAGTGTTACATGAATATACGCAACATTGTTTCTGCCCTGTTCCGTGCCGACCTGTCTTATAGCTTCGAGGAACGGCGTTGACTCAATATCTCCGACTGTTCCGCCGATTTCGGTAATTACAATATCCGCATTCGCATCTTTTCCAGCACTGTAAACTTTGTCCTTGATTTCGTTTGTGATGTGGGGAATTACCTGAACAGTTCCGCCGAGATAGTCCCCACGCCGTTCTTTGCTGATTACGTTCCAGTAAATCTTGCCTGTCGTTACGTTGGAATTTACGGAAAGGTTTTCGTCAACGAATCTTTCATAATGACCCAAGTCCAAATCTGCCTCCGCACCGTCGTCCGTGACAAAAACTTCTCCGTGCTGATACGGCGACATTGTTCCGGGGTCAACATTTATATATGGGTCAAACTTCTGTATAGTTACCTTATACCCACGCTGTTTGAGCAGTCTGCCGAGAGATGCCGCCGTTATGCCCTTTCCGAGTCCCGAAACCACTCCGCCTGTTACAAATATATACTTTGCTGACATACTATTCTCCTGTTTCAGTTATTTTCATGAACACCTGCAAAAGCCTTGTTTTCTTCTTCCGTATCCTGTAAAGCGTCGTAACCCTGCTCACCTGTACGGACTTTCACAACGTTTTCAATGTCATAGATAAATATTTTTCCGTCGCCGAAGTTACCAGTATACAAAGCCCTTATCGCCGTATTTATTACCTTTTCTGCCGGAACGGCACATATTGCTATTTCGGCTTTTATTTTCGGGAGCAGATTCATTTCAATCTTTGTACCACGATAATATTTCTGTTTCTGCCCTTTCTGCATACCACAACCGAGTACGTTAGTAACCGTTATACCAGTAATTTGAATATCTTCCATAGCCTGAATGAAGTCCTGAAGTTTCTGTTGTTTGAAGATTGCAACAACTTTTGTCATTTTCGGTTTTCCGTCAGCAGACGGAACAGAATAATTCTTTATTTCTACTGCCTCATTTACAGGCACACGCTGAACGCTTTTAGCGTCGTCCTTTGTGTAGCCCTGCATAGATATATCACCCATTGACGGAGCAAAATCCGCATAAGAAGAAACAAGTCCGTGTTCTGTAACGTCAAGACCAAGTATTTCTTCCTGTTCAGTTGCACGCAAGCCCATAGTGTGCTTGATAATGTTAAATACGATAAGCATTGTAACTGCTGTCCATGTACCTACTGCAAGAATACCAAGTAACTGTTTTTCAAGAAGTTCAAAGCCACCGCCGTAGAAAAGACCTGTGTTGCAGATACCGCTTGCACCACCGTCCTGTGCGATTGCAAAACCAGGAGCTTTGTCTGTTGCAAAAAGTCCGACTGCTATAGTACCCCAAAGACCGTTCATCATATGTACTGCTACCGCACCTACAGGGTCGTCAACATGAAGAACATAGTCGAGAAACCATACGCCGAAGCATACAAGGAAACCTGATACAATGCCGACACATATAGCACCGAAAGCGTCAAGCACGTCACAGCCTGCTGTTATTCCGACAAGTCCGGCAAGTGAAGCGTTAAGACACATTGAAACATCAGGCTTGCCATATTTGAGCCATGTGAATACCATACAGGTAACTGTTGCAATTGCCGGAGCGATTGTTGTTGTAAGGAAGATTGAACCGAGCATTTCAACTGACTGTGATGCGGCAGGGTTNAAGCCGTACCAGCNGAACCAGAGTATAAATNCACCCAATGCTCCGATTGTAAGATTATGTNCGGNGATAGCGTTTACTTTAACTTTACCGTCCGATNTTTTGGTGAATTTTCCTATACGTGGACCGAGAATGCTTGCACCTACAAGTGCAGAGATACCGCCTACCATATGAATTGCACATGAACCGGAAATATCATGGAATCCAAGCTGATAGAGCCAGCCGTCGCTGTTCCAAATCCAGTGTGCCTCTATCGGATAAACCAACGCACTTATAATTCCTGAATATACACAATATGAAATGAATTTTGTTCTTTCTGCCATTGCTCCGGAAACGATTGTTGCTGTAGTTGCACAGAAAACAAGGTTAAAAACAAAGTTAGAAAAATCAAAATTATCGTATGATGTAAAAATGTCAAATCCGGGTTTGCCGATAATTCCGCAGACATCTTCACCAAGTAAAAGTCCGAAACCTATCAAAATAAATACAACCGTACCAATACAGAAGTCCATAAGATTCTTCATTATAATGTTACCGGCGTTTTTGGCTCGTGTAAAGCCCGTTTCCACCATTGCAAAGCCTGCCTGCATGAAAAATACAAGGGAAACCGCTATCAGAAACCATACTCCAAAAACATTATCGTTTACCTGTTCAAGAATTTTTTCAACTGAATCAACCATAAAAAATACCTCCCTTTAATTGAACAGTCAGGAAATACAAAAGGGTGTACGATACCCTGAAAACTCAGAATATCATACACCCCGTTGTGTATGGAATTTAAGTACTTAAAAAAACATAGGGCTACAGACTTAATGTCCGCAGCCCCTTTGCTGTTCACAACGTAAGTATATACCCAAATTCGCATTTTGTCAAGGGGTATTTTGAACTTTCAGCAAAATATACATTTTTTCTTCTGTTTGTATAAGCTTACAGTGGTATTTCACAAAACTTTCGTTTTTAACGAAAACACACTTGACATTTCCTGTTGTGCGTGTTAATATGTTTAAAGGACAAGGACGTTCATGACAGGTAAGCTATGCCTGTTTGTGAATGTCCTTTTTATTTTGAGGTGAGTTTCAATGGCGAAACGTACCGGAAAGGCGTGAAACATTTATGGATAATTTCAGAACAGAATCCCCGTTCTCTCAGCAGGGACTTTACCGCCCGCAGTTTGAACACGACAACTGTGGTATCGGTGCAGTTGTAAACATAAAAGGCGAAAAATCAAGGACAGTAGTTGAAAACGCCCTTAAAATAGTCGAAAAGCTTGAACACCGTGCAGGTAAGGATGCCGAGGGCAAAACCGGCGACGGCGTAGGCATACTTGTACAGATGCCGTATTCCTTCTTTAAAAAGGAAACCGAAAAGCTTGGTTTTGATATCGGTGGTGAAGGTGATTTCGGTGTGGGAATGTTTTTCTTTCCGCAGAACGAACTTAAACGCAATCAGGCAAAGAAAATGTTCGAGATTATCATTCAGAGAAACGGCATGGAGTTCCTCGGCTGGAGGGAAGTACCGTCTGCTCCGTCGGTTCTCGGACAGAAAGCACTTGACAGTATGCCGTATATCATGCAGGGTTTTGTAAAACGTCCTGAAAGCTGTGCAAAAGGTCTTGACTTTGACAGAAAGCTTTTTGTTACAAGACGTGTTTTTGAACAGTCCAATGAAAATACTTATGTGGTATCACTTTCAAGCAGAACTGTTGTATATAAAGGTATGTTTCTTGTTGACGAACTCAGAAAATTCTACTGTGATTTACAGAGCGAAGAATTTGAATCCGCTATTGCAATGGTTCATTCACGTTTTTCAACAAATACAAATCCAAGCTGGCAGAAAGCTCACCCGAACCGTTTTATAGTACACAACGGCGAAATAAACACAATTACAGGCAATGCCGACAAAATGCTTGCCCGTGAGGAAACAATGTCATGTGAAGCACTTAAAAACGATATGCACAAGATTCTGCCTGCTATAAATATAGAGGGTTCGGACTCCGCAAGACTTGATAATTCGCTTGAATTTATGGTTATGTCGGGTATGCCGTTACCGCTTGCAGTCATGATTACAATTCCTGAACCGTGGAAAAACAACCGTACAATTTCCAAAGAAAAATATGATTTCTACCAGTACTATGCTACCATGATGGAGCCATGGGACGGTCCTGCCTCCATTCTTTTCTCGGNCGGCNATATTNTGGGTGCGGTTCTCGACAGAAACGGTCTGCGTCCGTCAAGATACGTAATCACAAATGACGGTTTTCTTATTCTTTCGTCAGAAACAGGCTGTATTGACATTCCACCGGAAAAAATCATAAAGAAAGACCGTCTCCGTCCCGGAAAGATGCTTCTTGCCGATACAAAGCAGGGCAGACTTATCGACGACAACGAAATAAAAAGTTTCTACGCTTCTCAGAAACCATACGGCGAATGGCTTGACGCAAATCTTGTACGTCTCCATGACCTGCACATTCCTAACAGAAATGTCCGTACATATACCCACGACGAACTCGTGAAACTTCAGAAAACTTTCGGATATTCCTACGAAAATATAAGAACAAGTATTCTGCCTATGGCTGAAAACGGTTCAGAGCCTATTGCTTCAATGGGTTCGGACGTTCCGCTTCCACCCCTCGACAACGAAAATATACCGCTGTTCAACTATTTCCGTCAGCTTTTCGCACAGGTTACTAATCCACCTTTTGACGCTATCCGTGAGGAAATTGTTACTGACACAAGTGTATATATCGGTGAGGACGGAAATATTCTCGAAGAAAAACCCGAAAACTGTCACGTTCTCAAAATAGAAAATCCTATACTTACAAGTACGGATATGCTCAAAATCAAGAGTATGAAAGTAAAAGGTCTGAAAACTGCCGTTATTCCGATTACTTATTATATAGGTACTCCGCTTGAACGTGCCATTGAACGTCTTTTCATAGATGCAGACAAGGCTTACCGTGACGGAGCAAACATTCTGATTCTTTCCGACCGTGATGTTGACGAATATCACGCACCTATTCCGTCACTGCTTGCAGTGTCGGCACTCCAGCAACATCTTGTTTCAACCAAAAAGCGTACTGCCGTTGCAATGATTCTTGAAAGTGCAGAACCAAGAGAAGTACACCACTTTGCTGCACTTCTCGGATACGGTGCTTGTGCTGTTAACCCTTATCTTGCACAGGAAACTATCCGTGACCTTATAAACACTGGTATGCTTGACAAGGACTTCTATGCGGCAGAAAGTGACTACAACAACGCCGTACTTCATGGTATTGTAAAAATTGCCTCAAAGATGGGTATTTCAACTATACAGTCGTATCAGGGTTCAAAGCTTTTCGAGGCTGTCGGAATATCCCACGAAGTTACAGAAAAATATTTCAAGGGAACTGTCAGCCGTATCGGCGGTATAACTCTTGACGATATCAGCCGTCAGACTGAATCACTTCACAATAAGGCTTTCGACCCACTCGGTCTTTCAGTAGACAGCACGTTAAGCAGTTCGGGAAGTCACAAACTCAGAAGCGGAAAAAGCAGTCATCTCTATACTCCCGAAACTATCCACTTATTGCAGGAAGCGTCACGCACAGGTGATTACAACATATACAAGGAGTATTCCGAATGTCTCAACCGTGAGGACAATAATCTTACACTCAGAAGTCTGCTTGACTTTAAGTTTGACGAAAACGGCGGTATTCCGATTGACGAGGTAGAGAGCGTTGAGAGTATTTGCAGACGTTTCAAGACCGGTGCTATGTCATACGGCTCGATTTCTCAGGAAGCACACGAATGTATGGCAATTGCCATGAACCGTATCGGTGGAAAGTCAAACTCCGGCGAAGGCGGTGAAAGTCCGGAACGTCTCAAATCAGACAGATGTTCAGCAATAAAACAGGTAGCGTCCGGACGTTTCGGCGTAACAAGCGAATATCTCGTTTCTGCAAAGGAAATACAGATTAAAATGGCACAGGGTGCAAAACCGGGTGAGGGCGGACATCTGCCGTCGGGAAAGGTTTATCCGTGGATTGCAAAAACACGTCNTTCAACCGCTGGTGTGGGACNTATTTCTCCTCCTCCGCATCATGACATATATTCTNTCNAAGANNTGGCACAGCNTATCTATGACCTCAAAAATGCAAACGAAAATGCACGTATTTCCGTGAAACTCGTTTCAGAGGCAGGCGTGGNAACTGTTGCGGCAGGTGTTGCAAAANCAGGAGCTCAGGNTATATTGATTTCCGGTTATGACGGCGGTACAGGTGCAGCTCCGAAAAGCTCAATCTACAATGCCGGACTTCCGTGGGAACTTGGTCTTGCAGAAGCACATCAGACACTTATTATGAACGGTCTGCGTTCAAGGGTCGTAATCGAAACGGACGGCAAACTTATGACCGGTCGTGACGTTCTTGTTGCTGCTCTGCTCGGTGCGGAAGAATTTGGCTTTGCAACTGCTCCGCTTGTAACTATGGGCTGTGTGATGATGAGGGTCTGCAACCTTGATACCTGTCCTATGGGTATAGCCACACAGAATCCGGAACTAAGAAAGCGTTTTCAGGGCAAGCCAGAGTATATTATTAATTTCATGCACTTTGTGGCACAGGAACTCCGTGAATATATGGCTAAACTCGGCATACGTACCGTTGATGAACTCGTGGGACGCACCGACCTGCTCTATAAGAAAAACGTTTCTGACAGCGATAAAATAGATTTCTCAGAAATTCTCTGTAATGTTCAGACAGAAGAAAAACAGTCTTTCAGACCCGAAGATATATATGATTTCAGACTCAATGAAACAGTTGACAAGAAAGTTATAATGAAAAAACTTGCTTCTGCTCTCAAAACAAAAACAAAGAAAACTATTGACATAAACGTTATAAATACAGACCGTGCATTAGGTACACTTTTTGGTGCGGAAATTACACGCCGTTACGGTGACAATGTACTTGATGATGATACTTTCACTGTAAAATGTCACGGAAGTGGTGGACAGAGTTTCGGTGCATTCATTCCAAAGGGTCTTACCCTCGAACTCCACGGCGACAGCAATGACTATTTCGGAAAAGGTCTCTCAGGTGGTAAACTGATACTTTGTCCTCCTGAAAAATCAGGTTTCAAGGCAGAAGAAAATATTATTGTCGGCAATGTTGCACTTTATGGTGCTACTTCCGGTAAAGCCTTTATAAACGGTATTGCAGGAGAACGTTTCTGCGTAAGGAACTCCGGTGCGGTTGCAGTCTGTGAGGGTGTTGGTGACCACGGCTGTGAATACATGACCGGAGGACGTGCGGTAATTCTCGGAAAAACCGGAAAAAATTTCGCCGCTGGTATGTCGGGCGGTATCGCCTATGTTCTCGACGAGGAAAGAGACCTGTATATGAAACTCAATAAATCGCTCGTTTCTCTTGAAGCCGTTACGGAAAAATATGATATTCTCGAATTAAAGGGAATAATTGAAGAACACGCTGCTGCTACAGGTTCAGAAAAAGCAAGACGCATACTTGAAAACTTCAGTTCATATATTCCGAGTTTCAAGAAGATTATTCCCCACGATTACGCCGAAATCAGAAGTGCGGTTCTTTCCCTTGAAGAAAAGGGCATGAGCAGTGAACAGGCTGAAATTGAAGCGTTCTATCTTATCACAAAGGAGGCATAATTTTATGGGAAAGCCTACAGGATTTCTTGAATATACAAGGGTGGACAGCACTGCTGTTCCCCCTCTCGAAAGAATAAATAATTACAATGAGTTCCACACTCCGCTTAATGAGGAACAAAGACGTTTACAGGCGGCAAGGTGCATGGACTGCGGAGTGCCGTTCTGTCAGAACGGAAAAATGCTCAAAGGTATGATTTCCGGTTGTCCGCTCAACAATCTTATTCCGGAATGGAATGACTTACTTTATCATGAACAGAAAGAGCAGGCTCTTGAACGTCTGCTTATGACAAATAATTTTCCGGAATTTACTTCAAGAGTATGTCCGGCACTCTGTGAAAAAGCCTGTACCTGCGGACTTAACGGCAGTCCGGTTTCTGTAAAGGAAAACGAAAACGCTATTATTGAAAACGGTTTTGCAAACGGTCTGATAGTTCCGCAGATTCCCAAAATAAGAAGTGGTAAAAAAATTGCCGTAATAGGTTCAGGACCGTCCGGACTTGCAACGGCTGATACACTCAATAAAAGAGGTCATTCCGTTACTGTCTTTGAACGTTCGGACAGAACCGGCGGTCTGCTTATGTACGGAATACCTAATATGAAACTTGAAAAGCATATAATTGAACGCCGTACAGAACTTATGAAAGCCGAAGGTGTGCAGTTCGTGACAAATGCAGATGTCGGCAACAATACTTCTGCTGACGATATAATGGACAGTTTTGATGCTGTTGTACTTGCCTGCGGTTCTTCAAATCCCCGAAACATTCAGGCAGACGGACGTGACGCTGATGGTATTTACTTTGCAGTTGACTTCCTTAAAGCAACAACTAAAAGTCTGCTTGATTCCGGTCTTGAAGATAACAGTTATATCTCCGCAAAGGACAAAAACGTTGTCATCATAGGCGGAGGCGATACCGGAAACGACTGTGTGGGTACTTCTGTGAGACACGGCTGTAAGTCGGTTGTACAGCTTGAAATGATGCCAAAACTTCCCGACGAACGTGCAGAAAACAATCCATGGCCTGAGTATCCGAGAGTATGTAAAACAGACTATGGTCAGGAAGAAGCCGCTGCTGTATTCGGACACGACCCGAGAGTTTACGAAACCACTGTAAAAGAGTTCATAAAGGACGAAAACAACAGGCTTACAGCTATAAAAACCGTAAAATTAAAATCTGTTACAGACCCCGAAACCAAAAGACGTTATATGCAGGAAATTGAGGGAAGTGAGCAGGTTATTCCGTGTGAATTATGTCTCATAGCTGCCGGATTCCTCGGTTGTCAGAACTACGTTGCCGAAGCTTTCGGTGTTGAACTTAACGAACGCACAAACGTCAGAACGTCTGCCGGAAGTTTCTCAACTAACGTTGAAAAAGTCTTTACCGCAGGTGATATGCACATAGGACAGTCTCTTGTTGTACGTGCAATACGTGAAGGACGTGACGCTGCCGCAGAAGTTGACAGTTACCTTATGGGTTATACAAACCTTAAATAACGGAGGGTTTCTGAAATGATTTATTCCGAAAACGAAATTTTGCAATATGTAGAGGAAAATGACGTTAAATTCGTAAAGCTTACGTTTTGTGACATAAACGGAAAATTAAAAAACATATCCGTTCTTTCGTCAGAACTTGCATCAGTATTTGAAAACGGTGCAAGAATCACTGCAAAGAAAATACAGGGTTTTTCAGGGGCAGACGGAAAAGACCTTTTTCTGTTCCCCGACCCACAGACAATGACCGTTCTGCCGTGGCGACCACAACAGGGGCGTGTTATAAGAATGTTCTGCTATATAAAATACGCCGACGGTACTCATTTTGAGGGCGACGGAAGNTATTTTCTGAAAAAAGNTATGAAAACCGCTNNTTCAAAGGGTTACTGTTTCCGTTTCGGTACNTCATGTGAATTTTCCCTTTTCCGTACTGACGAAAACGGTCTGCCGACAAAAATTCCTCACGACTATGCCGGTTACTGTGACATTGCTCCCGATGATAAGGGCGAAAATATCCGCCGTAATGTCTGCATTACTCTTGAACAGATGGGCATACACCCTGNTTCGNCACGTCANGAAAGTGGAAACGGTCANCATGAAATTGACTTCAATGNTGNGTCTGCACTGAAATCCGCAGATACATTTTTAAGTTTCAAATCTGCTGTAAAGTCCGTTGCACAACAGCACGGTGTACACGCAAGTTTCATGCCGAAACCCGTGAGAAACGAGTGCGGAAACGGTATGCACATAAGTTTCAGTATTTTCAGGGATATCGACCAGTTCAGCAACGGCACATCACAGGACATCTCCGTAATTCTCGGAAATGCCGCTGCCGGAATAATGAAATATATACGTGAATTTACTATTTTTACAAACTCTACTGTAAATTCATACAGCCGTCTCGGAGAATTTTCCGCTCCACGTAATATAGTGTGGTCACGGGACGAAAACAATCAGCTTATAAGAATTGACAGCAGTGAATCACCTGTTGTTCTGAGAGCTGCGGACTGTGCCTGCAATCCTTACTATGTTTTCGGACTTATGATTTATGCCGCTCTTGAAGGAATAGAAAACAGTCTTGAACTTCCTGCCGAAAATACCTGTAACGGAGAAAAACTGCCGTCTGATATTTCGGAAGCAACGGAACTTGCAGAAAAGTCAGAATTTCTTAAAAAATATATTCCAGAAAAAGTTCTTGAACCTGTACTCTCCGACCGCCGTAACGAATGGAAAGAATATTTTTCCGCATATGACAAGGAAGCTTTCGAGGATAACAAATACTTCTACAGTCTTTAACGGAGGTTCGCTTTGGAAAACGTTCTTATAATTTCAAGCAATAAAAACGCCGGCGAAGTGATTTCCCAATTTATGCGAGAATCATTTCACTGCAATATAAGGTCGGCTGAAACGGCATATCAGGCAAAGAACATTTTCAATTCAAATACCCCCTGTGATTTGGCATTGATATATGCACCTCTTTCCGATGCGTCGGGAACAGAACTGGCAGAATACATCATAGAAAATACCGCCGCTAACTGCATATTTATCACAAAAGCTGAAAATGTCGAAAAACTTAGAGAACGTGCCGAAAAAATCGGAATTATAGTCATAGGCAGACCATTTAATAAAAGTACGCTCTATCAGCTTGCAAAAACAATAGACATCGCTATGCACCGTTCATGGAAACTTTACGAGGAAACTGTAAGGCTTGAACGCAAAATAGACGAAATCCGTATGATTGACAAGGCAAAATTCATGCTTATGCAGTACAGGAACATGACGGAAGAAGAAGCTCATGTATATCTTGAACAGTATGCAATGAACAACCGCAGAAAAAAAGTCATAGCGGCATCGGAGATAATTGATAAAATAAATGAACAGTATTTGTAAAGGCGGTAATATTTATGTTTGACGAAATGCACGAGGAATGCGGAGTTTTCGGAATATATGAAAAAAACACGGCAGATGTTGCATCGTCCGTATATTTCGGGCTGTACGCACTTCAGCACAGAGGACAGGAAAGCTGTGGTATTGCGGTATGTGACGACGGTGTTATAAATCACAAAAAAGCTGACGGTCTTGTGTCGGAAGTTTTCAGCCGTGAGGAACTCGACAGGCTGGGGAAGGGGAATATGGCAGTTGGTCATGTAAGATATTCGACTTTCGGCGGAAAAAACCACAATAACATACAACCGCTTGTTATACGGCATATCAAGGGAAATCTCGCCCTCGTCCACAACGGAAACCTTATAAATGCTGCCGAACTGCGTAAATCTTTTGAACTTTCGGGAGCAATATTTCATGGAACGTCAGACACGGAAGCAATCGCCTACTCAATAGTAAGGGAGCGCCTTTCATGCAGGTCAACAGAAGAAGCGATAGAACGTGCAATGCCACATATAAAAGGTGCGTACTCCTGCATACTTATGACCGCCACGAAACTTATAGCATTCCGTGACCCCGAGGGATTCAGACCGCTTTGTATAGGTATTACTCCCGACGGTGCATACGTTGTTTCGTCTGAATCGTGCGGACTTGATACGGTAGGAGCAAAATTCCTGCGTGACGTGAAAGCCGGTGAAATAATAGTAATCAGTGACGGAAAACTCCGCTCAATTACTACACACTGCCATAACAAAGAAAATATCTGTATATTTGAGTATATATATTTTGCACGTCCTGATTCTGTCATTGAGGGAACTTCCGTTCACCACGCAAGAATAAAAGCCGGAGAAATACTATATGAAAGTAGTCCTGTTGATGNTGANATAGTAATAGGCGNTCCCGATTCGGGACTTGACGCTGCTCTCGGTTATTCCCGTGCANGCGGAATACCGNATGNAACAGGTTTTATAAAAAATAAATATATCGGCAGAAGTTTTATTCAGCCATCACAGAATCAGCGTGAAAGTGCCGTAAAAATAANACTCAATGTAATAAAGGAAACTGTTCAGGGAAAGCGTGTTGNCATGATTGATGATTCAANTGTGCGTGGANCTACCTGTGCAAGAATTGTACGGCTTCTGCGTGAAGCAGGNGCGAAAGAGGTTCATGTAAGAATTTCGTCACCGCCGTTTATTCATTCGTGCTATTTCGGAACGGACATTGACTCCGAAGAAAATCTCATTGCCTGCAAATACGGCGATATCAGTGAAATTGCTGAATTTATCGGTGCAGACTCACTTGCGTACCTGCCTGCCGAATCTCTCGGACAACTGACAGGCGGTAACTGCGGTTTCTGTCACGGCTGTTTTACCGGAAATTATCCGCTTGACATTTCAGGTGCAAGCAGTAAAAATAAATTCGACGAAAAAATACATAAATAAAAAAGAGAGGAATATTATTATGTGTACAATTATGGGTTACTGCGGACAATATGGCGGTATGGAAAAAGTTACGAAAGGTCTTGAAGCAACTGTTTCAAGAGGTCCGGACGACTGCCGTATTATCGACCTTAAAGACGGTGTTCTCGGATTTCAGAGACTTTCAATTATGGGACTTACTCCCGAAGGTATGCAGCCTTTTGAACTTGACGGAAATTATGCTGTATGTAACGGAGAAATTTACGGTTTTCTGCCGATAAGGGAAAAACTTATACAAAAAGGATATTCATTTAAGAGCGACAGTGACTGTGAAATTCTGCTCCCCTTGTACAAGGAAATGGGCGTTGATATGTTTTCAACGCTTGACGCTGAATTTGCGTGCATAATCTATGACAGCGAAAAACATGAATTTATTGCTGCCCGTGACCCTATCGGAATACGTCCGCTTTATTACGGCTATGACGAAAACAACAGCATTGTCTTTGCAAGCGAACCGAAAAACCTCGTTGATACAGTTAAAAAAATAATGCCTTTCCCGACAGGTCACTACTATAAAAACGGTGAATTTGTATGCTACTGTGACATTACGGAAGTAAAGGAAGTAATTCACGACGACCTTGAAACAGTATGCAGTAACATTCATGACAAGCTTGTTGCAGGTATTGAAAAAAGACTTTCCGCAGACGCAAAAGTAGGTTTTCTTCTTTCAGGCGGACTTGATTCGTCACTTGTATGTGCCGTTGCGCAGCAGAAAAGCAGTACACCTATAAAAACGTTCGCAATCGGTATGAATACGGACGCTATTGACCTGAGATACGCTAAACAGGTTGCCGACTACATAGGCAGTGACCACACGGAAGTTATCATTACAAAAGAAGATGTTTTAAACGCTCTTGACACTGTTATTACAATACTTGCCACTTATGATATAACAACAATCCGTGCAAGTATGGGAATGTATCTGCTCTGTAAGGCTATCCACGAACAGACTGATATCCGTGTACTTCTTACAGGTGAAATCTCTGACGAACTTTTCGGCTATAAATATACTGACTTTGCACCGTCGGCAGAAGAATTTCAGAAAGAATCAGTCAAGAGGGTGCATGAACTTCATATGTATGACGTTCTGCGTGCAGACAGATGTATTTCCGTTAACTCCCTTGAAGCAAGAGTACCTTTCGGTGATTTGGATTTTGTAAAGTATGTAATGGCAGTTGACCCTGAAATGAAACTCAACAAGTACAACAAGGGAAAATACCTGCTCCGTCACGCTTTTGAGGGCGACTATTTACCGCATGATATTCTTTATCGTGAAAAAGCTGCGTTTTCCGACGCTGTGGGACATTCAATGGTTGACTATCTCAAAGAGTACGCCGAAAATTTCTACACAGACGAGGAATTTTCCGAAAAATCCGCAAAATATTCCCATGCACGTCCGTTCACAAAAGAATCACTGCTTTACCGTGAGATTTTTGAAAAATATTATCCGGAACAGAGCGAAATGGTTGTTGATTTCTGGATGCCCAATAAGGAATGGGACGGCTGTGACGTAAATGACCCGTCCGCAAGAGTTCTCTCCAACTACGGCGACAGCGGTGTATAATATTTTTTATAAAAAACTATTGACAGCACATTGCATATGTGGTATAATCTGAAATTGAGAATGATTTTCATTTTCAAAATCACCGTTATACTATATCTGCGGTGTGCTTTATTTTTATGGAGGTTTCTTATGTTCAGGAAAATTTTTTCACTTGCATTGTGCTGTTCACTTGCTTTGTGTAGTTTTACGAGCTGTAGTTCTGTATCTGCCGAAAAGGACAATGGTAAAAAACATATTGTATGTACCGTTTTTCCGGAATACGACTGGGTAACGGAAATTCTCGGAGAACATAAAAAAGACTTCAATATAACATATCTTCTTGCTAACGGTTCGGATATGCACAGTTATCAGCCAACTATGGACGATATGGTGAAAATTTCGTCATGTGACCTTTTCGTATATATAGGCGGTGAGTCTGACGAATGGACAAAGGACGCAGTAAGTCAGGCACAGAATAAAAATATGAAAACTGTCAATCTGCTTGAAGCTCTCGGAAATTCCGTAAAGGAAGAAGAAATAAAAGAGGGTATGCAGGGCAGTGACGCAGAACATAATGAACATGAAGAAGAAGCAGAATACGATGAACATATATGGCTTTCTTTCGAAAACGCAGAAAAACTCTGTACTGTCATTGCAGACGAAATATGTAACATTGACCCCGAAAACAAAACAGACTATGAAAATAATTTAGCGGTATACTGTGAAAAACTTGACAGTCTTGATAAACAGTATTCAGAAACTCTTTCGGCAGTTGCAAACAAAACACTTATTTTCGGCGACCGTTTTCCGTTCCGCTACCTCGTTGACGATTACGGACTTGACTATTATGCGGCTTTTTCGGGTTGCAGTGCGGAAACAGAAGCAAGTTTTGAAACTATAACATTCCTTGCCGACAAAATCAATGAACTGAATACCGATACAATTTTTACTATTGAGGGTTCTGACACAAAAATTGCCGAAGCGATAATTTCAGGTACAAAGACAAAAAGTCAGAAAATCGCAAAGCTTGATTCAATTCAGTCTGTAACATCGGAACAGATAAAAAACGGCACAACCTATATTTCAATCATGAAATCAAATCTTGATGTATTGAAAGAGGCTCTTGACTGATGGGTAAACAGATAATTTGCAGAAATGCCGCTCTCGGCTATGAGGACGGAATTGTTACCGAAAATCTGAATTTTACCGTAAGCAGCGGTGACTATCTCTGTATTCTCGGTGAAAACGGTTCAGGAAAAAGTACGCTGATAAAGGCACTTCTCGGACTTAAACCACAGGTCAGCGGTGAAATAAAATGGTGCGACGGCTTTACAGCTAAGGAAATCGGTTATCTTCCGCAGCAGACACCTGTGCAAAGGGATTTTCCGGCATCGGTAAAGGAAATAGTACTTTCCGGCTGTCTTGCAAAATGCGGTTTCAGACCGTTCTACAACAAAGTCGAAAAGAAACTTGCCGAAAATACCATGAAACAGCTTCACATTGAGGAACTTG
>WFLZ01000070.1 GCA_009177225.1 Clostridia bacterium | reverse complement strand
TTCCTGCTTCTCTGTCTGCTATTATGATTTTTCTTACCTCTACTGGTATCATTACTATCACCCTTTCTATCCTCTATTATACCATTCTTTTTCCTATTTGTCTATAGTGGATTTGCTGTAGGAAATTTCTTTCGCAGTTTCTTCAAGCCCTCACATACGCTGTCGGAATTCAAGTAAGAATCAGTCATTACATTTACGGTTTCATATGTTACTGCATTCATAAATCCAAGAAGATTTGCTCGTTTTCTTCCATATGCAGATGGAACACATTTACTTTCTTTACATCAGCAGTATCCGCCCTGATATCCGTATGTCAGATGAACTCCATCAGCGAAAAACACTTGAATTAAGCCGTTTTTTGCCATATCAATCAGAGGAAGAAGGATGTTGTTCAGAAAGTACAATTGTACTTTCAAATTGGCTTTTGCTGGTATACTTTTTGACTTTTTGTATGAATAGCCTTTGCTTTAAGCCACTTCCGTACCGGAGTGGCTGTGATTTCTATGCTGAATTTTTCGCAGATTTTTCTGACTGCATCAGGAACATCTGCAGGTGGATTCTCATTAAAATATGCTTTCAGTTCATCGGAAATCTGCTCCAGATGGTTGATTCGTTTTCCCCTTTTGCATTTGATAGACTGCCTCCACTCCCATTGTTTGATACAGCTTCAGAATCCTGTCTATCGTCTTTGAGTCATGTCCTGTTTTTTCGCACAATTCTTTTAACGTTTCCGTTCCTTTATTCGCATAATACAAGATACTTGCCTNTNTTCTGATNGAATCATTCCTTCCCCATTCCATTTCATAATGAACGAGTGCATCTTCTTTTGAGTTCAGTTCTATTTTTATTTTACGCTTTATTGGCATTCTTTTCACCCTTCTTTATTATACCATTTTTGTCAGGAGTTTGCAATAGATGGAAGTATATTTTAATATAGGCAACACCGCATAATGAAAAATCAGTGCGAAGAGCAAAGAAAAACACTCGGCAGAAATGCCGAGTGAGCAGAGAAATATTCAGTTTTTTATGCAAAGACATACAGAATCAGACTGACGGAGAAAATCTGTCAGCCAGATACAGATTCGCCAATGCGAACATGATATTCTGTTTAGCGGTTTGTTTTTTCAAACCTCGGTATCGAGTCCTGCGATAATGAAAAATATTTTTCACTACCGCAAATACATGCTCAACTTTACAGCGTACAGATGATTTTTTATGCTCTTTTTTCTTTGCTTCTGACTGTTCCTTTTCTGGTAATTTCTGAATCATGGATGGTCTCTGATTGATTCTGTACTTTATTTTTTTGCCTTTTTTGTTCTTGAGAATTGCTTCCGGACGTTTTTCTATCCCCAGATATCCGCTGTCTCCATAAACAGTTTTTTCCTTGCCTGACAGCAGCTCTGCCGCTACTGTCACATCGTGTTCGTTGGCGGCGGTGGTTTTCAGATGGTGTACAAGCCCTGTCTTTTTATCCACTCCTATGTGTGCCTTATATCCGAAGTGCCAGTTGTTTCCCTTCTTTGTAGAATGTGCCTCCGGATCACGCTTCTTTTCACGATTTTTTGTTGAGCAGGGAGCTTTTATCAAGGTAGAATCTACTATAGTTCCTTTTTTGAGAATCAGTTTACGCTCTTCAAGAATTTCAACTACTGCTGCAAATATCTTCTCCTGAATCCCGTTTTTTTCCAGAAGATTACGGAATCTTCCGAGCGTATCTCCATCTGGTACCTCTTTTGGTGAAACAACTCCACAAAAGTTTNAAAACGCCCGGCTGTCTATTACTTCCGTCATTACTTTCATATCTGCAAGGTCGTACAGATTCTGAAGCAAAAAGATTCTCAGCATCAGTTCCATTGGGTATGGCTTATTTCCACNTTCTCCTTTGTAATAACATGGTTCGATCAACTTTAAAAATCTTTCTCACGGTATGATTATCTCTATCTTCTCTAAAAATTCTTTTTTCCCGGTTCTGGTCGCTCCGAGTTCATCGTTTATTTCTGCCAGTCTCATTTGTCTTTTCATATCACCTATTATATCACTTTTTTCCTCCTGTGCAAATAACGGGAGTTCTTCTTCACCTATACGGTAATCCTTACGGCTGAACCCTGCACCGTTCAGACCTTTAACAAGACTCTCAAGAGTATCCCTGAAATCGTTGGAGCAGGTAAATACAAATGATGTATTCAGAAGTGCGGACTGATTTTTCTTTGCATTAGGCTGACGGAGTATTCTTCCAACAATCTGCTCTACATCAATTTTTGAAGTCTTGTTTGCAAGAGATGCAAGAATATATGCAAAAGGACAGTCCCAGCCCTCTTTTAAGGCATTTACGGTAATAATATATCTTATCGGACAATTTTCACTCATAAAGTCGGTTTTTCCAATGTCATCAATCTTTGATGTTTTTATTGCTATCTATTCTTCAGGTATGCCGATTTCAATCAGCATTTTCTTTACTTTGTCGAATGTTTCGATGTCGTATTTGTTTTTTGGCTGTGCCTGAAACAAAACAATCGGTCTGATATATTCCCTGTTCTGCAACCGTCTGCTGTTCAAGTACATTGCGGAGATGTATTGCATCGTCATCACGCTGTTTCGGGAAGTTCTGTTATACACAATAACAGGCAGTTTTTGCAACTGTGCGGCGTTGCATTAATATTTGCATCCTGTTCACTGAGGTTAAAGCCTTCAAGCAAACTGTTTTTATCAAGCAACACAGTATCTCCGCCAAACAAATCCGGTGTGGNTTTCNGAAAANACTGTNGTATCTGCAAATTTTTTACCTGTTCTTCATACTGTGGTTGTATTATGATATTGTTTTATCATGTCGCCTAATTCACCACCTAAAAATCCTGAATTATCATTTTTTCTGCTTCCTGTTCATATTGTTCTGCCTGTTTCTGTGTCTGTGAAATCATTTCTGATATAGTAATAGGCATTTCAGTGGTCGTTGAAACAGGTGCAGCGGAAATAACCGATGTGTCAATATCGTCAAAGGAATCCTGCTCCGCTGGTTCAAATTCCTGCTGTATCGATTCTTCTGCCGGTTCGTTTTTACCATATTTTCTTTTTTGAGTTCACGTGCGTCAACATAGGAAATAATATTACTGTTTTTTCGTGGGGTTGTAGTTAAATCCAAAACAAACGACGGATTCAAATTATTCAGTATTTCAACACTCAGGTCTGAACCTGCATTATGGCTCTGTCAACGATTACAACGGGATTTAAATTTCTCAACACCTGTATCAATGCCGTATCAGGTGTATTTTCAAGCAAATCCATATCATTTCCGAAGTACTCAGCAAATCGCAACAAATTTCCGTTTTCCTTATATGCATTGCGACCCTCTTTTTTTCTGTTGTCAATGCGCAGAGACTTATAACTCAGAATGCAGACCGTAAGCTGTTCACGGACTGTATCGGGCGAAAAATTCTGACCGTTCAGGAGCATTTCTTTTGTGTACACTCCCACACGTCCGGTAAAATCCGTATCAAGACTGTGCCTGTACGGGTGATTTACATCTGTTAGATTTTTTGCAGTCTGTACAAGTATGGAGTCGCCCTGCACAAGCCATATTACAAGTTTATTATATTTCCGCTGTAATCCGTCGAAAATCTTACGCACCGACGCACACTCCATGAATGTTTTTCCGCCACCTGTAGGGACTTTCATGCAGACATACGGAACTCCTTTAATTGAGTTGTTATATTTCGGAACTCCGTCCACACCTATTGAAATATCCTTTTCATTCCAGTAACATTTCCACGCTTTAATCAAATCATTTTCCTCATTCAGAATTGAAATATAGCTTGTCAGGTCTTTCATGACAGCATTCTGATAATTTTTAAGTTCCATATACTCACCTCACAATCTCGTAATGTCACGGGGAATTTTCTTGAATTTTATGTAATTTTTTTCAAGTTCCTCATCGCTGATAATGCACTTGTCCGCATAAATCAAATAACTTTCCGCCTTTGTCCTAACTATGTGCAGAAATGCCCTGTCAAGTGTCGTGACTGCATCACATTCATAATAAAAATAGTACGCTGTATCAAGGTATTTTGCCATAAAATACGGCTCGTCGTCTTTATCGGTGATGTTCTGTTTTGTTTCCGTGAAATAGACGTATTCACGGATTTTTTCAGTGTCTATATTTTCGTTGAGATACTCACCGTCAAGGAGTTTTTCACCCAGTTCGTAGAATTTATACTTCCATCTATTGCAAACTCCTGACAAAAATGATATAATAAAGAAGGGTGAAAAGAATGCCAATAAAGCGTAAAATAGAAATAGAACTGAACTCAAAAGAAGAGGCACTCGTTCATTATGAAATGGAATGGGGAAGGAATGATTCTATCAGAAGACAGGCAAGTATCTTGTATTATGCGAATAAAGGAACAGAAACGTTAAAAGAATTGTGCGAAAAAACAGGACATGACTCAAAGACGATAGATAGGATTCTGAAGCTGTATCAAACAATGGGAGTGGAGGCAGTCTATCAATGCAAAAGGGGAAAACGAATCAACCATCTGGAGCAGATTTCCGATAAACTGGAAGCATATTTTAATGAGAATCTACCTGCAGATGTTCCTGATGCAGTCAGAAAAATCTGCGAAAAATTCAGCATAGAAATCACAG
>WFLZ01000173.1 GCA_009177225.1 Clostridia bacterium | reverse complement strand
GGCTTGATAAATACCGTCGTCTCTGGAAAAATTGTGAACGAAAATTACAAAACTCTTTTCAGATGATTACTATTGCTTTTATTCGTATTATTTTAAAAAGATACTGAACAGGCTCTTAAATCTTTACTTTTACTCATATTTTTATTTTATCACTTTTGCGTTCTTTTGTAAAGTGGATTGACTATATGATTCATTTGCAGACGGCTTCACCCAAAAAAAGAATAATATTTCTGCCACGATTACAGGGCGGTGAACATAACAACGTTTGCGGAGTAATAACACTGGACAGATTTTTTGAACTTCTTGACAATGATAAAATTCTTTTTAATATTGCGTATATAATTCAGAATTAGTATGTGAACTCTCCCCCACCTAAAGAGGTGGGGGCTTCGTAAGAAGATTGGTATTTAAGTTTCCACCTGAAAATCAAGCAACCCTTATTCTTACAGGCGTATCCACTTCGCCACTACTGTATAGGACTGTCAAGTCCACAACGCTACTTTAATTTATTATTTTATTTTTCCTGACTTCATTTTTACAGAAGACTAACTGATGCTTAAGATTTTACACACGATACGATTCGATGGTGTAACCGCATATCTTAATTTATCAGGACATCTTTATTGTATCACAATTCATCTGAATTGTCAATATATTTTTCAGATAGCATTCATCTCCCACTTTCGTTCACTTCGTTCGCTTAGAAGTGAGGGTATTCTGCCGATAATGGATAAAAAAATCCGACAGACTTTTTATATCTGTCGGACTTTTATTATTATTTCATAGCTTTCTTGATAGCGTCAAGGAGTTCGTCGTAAGTTTCAAAAGCCGGAAGCTGAGGATAATCATTTTTGATTTTTTCTGTACTTCTGAAAAGGAAACCTGCCTTGCTGTTGAGTATCATACCAAGGTCGTTATAGCTGTCACCACTTGCGATAGTTTCGTAACCGATTGACTGGAGAGCCTTTACGGTTGTAAGCTTGGACTGTTCGCAACGCATCTTGAAGCCTGTTATTTCACCGTTTTCAGCAACTTCGAGTGAGTTACAGAAGATAGTGGGCATACCGAGTTTTTTCATGAGAGGAGCGGCAAACTGTGTGAAAGTATCGCTGATAATTATAACCTGACAGAGTGAGCGGAGTTCGTCAAGAAATTCTTTAGCTCCGTCCATAGGGTCAATTTTAGCAATAGTTTCCTGAATCTCTTTAAGACCGAGACCATGCTCCTTAAGAACGCCTAAACGCCAGTTCATAAGCTTGTCGTAGTTAGGCTCGTCACGGGTAGTTTTTTTAAGTTCGGGAATACCGCTTGCTTCGGCAAATGCAATCCATATTTCAGGAACGAGAACGCCTTCAAGGTCAAGACAAGTAATATACATTGTAAATTCCTCCGTTTGATAAATTATTTCGGAAAATTTTTCCGTATTTCTAATTATACACCAAAATAAAGAATTTGTAAAGCGTAATTATTTGTTTATGAGAATTTTTCTTAGCAGAACAAGGTCAAATGAATCAACAGAATTGTCGTCATTTATGTCAGCATTTATGAACTGTACTTTTTCAAGTTTCTGAGAACCGAGTATATATTTTTCAAGTATAACGAGGTCGGCTGTTGTCACCTGCCCGTCAGAGTTCAAATCGCCCTTTACAGCGGAATCAAGTACTTCAATGAGATTAACGACAGGAATTTTTTTGGAAAGTCCGTTACCGGAAGTTATTTCAACGGAATAAAATCCAACACTTTCAGCATCTGCGTCTGAAATCTGATATTCAGAACCGTTTGCCCCGTCAATAGCCTTGTCGTCAAGATACCACTGAAACTGTGCGTTTTCAAGGAACAATTCCGGACGTAATGTATAATTTTCGCCCTTTGAAAGTCTTATGTCGTATGGAGCGGAATAAACGGGGAAATTCATCGGCACAGTACATTCACCACTCTTTACTTCTCCGGAATTTATCCAGTTGTCCGCCTCGTCCTGAACGAATATACGCACAGAATTGAGTTTTGTTCCGGCATTCACACCCATAACGTCACCGAAAGCAATTTTAAATTCTGCGATATTTCCGTTTGTTTTGAGGGTTATACCGTCGTGATTTCCCTGATTGTAGTAAATCCAGCCTGCCGACTGTCTGTAATACCAGTATGACGTGTCGGTGTCAGCGTTTTCAACTCTTATGTTCCATACAGGTTTTTGTGCATTATTCGGGATATCAGCCATAATATAAAGATACTTGTCATCAGCGTTCATGTATAACTTGTTGTCACCATTTTCAGCAATAAGCATATTTTCTGTCCACTCATAAGGGGAAGTAATCACGCCGTCTGCGGTAGTATGACCGTTTATACTGTACATTCTGCCGGAATTTTCACCGGACTGAGTTCCTGACTGATAAAAACCGTTGTCCGAACCGTGAGAAGTATTTTCAGCAACGGTGAAAGTACCGAGATAGTCGGCACAGATTGAGGGATTCCAAACACCTTCGTTTGCAAACTGTACAGAACGTAAACTTATCTGGTCAACCGTATTTTTGCCGAATGAGATTTTAAGATAGGCATTCCAGTCACCTTCGGGGAGACTGTCGGGCAGTTTAAGGTTTAGAAATTCTTCGGCGGTTGTACATGAATACCATTCATTCGGGTTTATGTCAACTGTAGTTCTGATAAAGTTCCCGTTCTGTTCAAGAATGATTTCGGTTTTCGTTTCGGGAATGATACTCGCAAAACCGGTATTTTCGACATTGAAGTGTAATTTAAGTTCACCTCCCTGCTGTACTGTGTCTGAAAGTTCAGATTTACGCAGAACGAATCTGTAACCTATATGGTCACGGATAAACTGAAAGGCTGTCTGACCGTAGTACGCAGAGTTGTCCACACCGTCAACATCGTAATTTTCACTGAAAGTATAATCTTTATATAACTGGAATATATTTCCGTTTATGTAACTGAGATGGGTTTTGTACATTTCGGGTATTGCATTTTCGGGAAGATAGGTATCATACTTTTTTGCCCAGTCGAGATTACCGGAAAACTCACCGCCGAAATATGAAGTAAGAGTCTGTTTTGAAAGCCACTCTGTTTCAACCGCACGGTTTGAGTAAGTTCCCAAATCCGAATCACTGCCCATATAGCCGTCATCATAGAGACCCACACGCAATTCTTCCCCCGTAGCCTGATATTCCGCAAGGTCTTTTCTCTCAATACCTGCCCACTTTGCGAAAATATCGGGCGTGCGAACTGTTACAGGAATCGGAGCAGGAACACAGTCAAGCATTGCGTCAAGAAGCTGTGCCTTGTATTCGACAGAAGTATATTTACCGCCGTGCTGTTCACCCCATTTGCCGACAAAACCGCTTTCCACATAAGCTATAATATCCTTGTATTCTTCTAAAAGACCACTGTCTTTTACCTGCTGAATGTGATGTAATACCTGTTCAAAGGTAGCCGGTTCAGGATTGTCCTTGCCGTTAGCGTCATAACGGAAACGCAGAGCAATCATACAGCCATTTTTACGGCAGTTTTCAAAAGTAGTACGCCAAGCACTGAAAAAAGCTTCATCAAGGTCATAGTCAACGCCGTCGGTATAATTGCCGTCGTCGTCCGTTGTACCGTTCACACCTGAAGAAAATGCTCCTATATCAATAAAGAACAGTACAAGATTTCCGGTCGGGTTGTAAGTGGGAGTATTATTTGGCTTACAGTTCGGCCATATGGTAGTTGTATAGCCACAGGCGGGATTGTTTATTGTTACGACCGATTCGGTGTAGGAAATTCCGCTGTCTTTCATGAGTGCTTCGTCAGCTTTTGCAGGCAGACAGACCGTTCCGGCAAAAAGTACGGGAACAGCAATAAGTGAAAAAGTTTTATATAAATAGTCGGCTTTTTTCATAATAAAAAAACTCCTTTTTGTGATATATTATAATTTTACCATAATTAATGATGAAATACAAGATAATTTTTATAATTTTTGTCTTGACATTTTAAAAATCAGGTGATATAATATAGAATACATACGTTGAATATGTGTAAGTAGTCAGTAAATAAATGCACTCAGAGAGTACCGCTCCACCGGCTGAAAGTGCGGACAGCGTTTTTACTGATGAATTTCAGCATAGGAGTATTTCTGCGAAAACCGTCCTGACGGATTAAGCGGAAGTGTCAGCGTTCACGCCATAACGCAGAGAGTGCAGAAAAATTTTGTTTTTCTGAAAATGGGTGGTACCACGGGTTTATATATGCTCGTCCCATATTTTGTGGGACGGGCTT
>WFLZ01000135.1 GCA_009177225.1 Clostridia bacterium | reverse complement strand
TGTGTATCTTTACTGGTTCATTTCTTACGTGGATAACCAAAAAAACGGGTTCAATTTATCCGGCATCTATAGCACATACAGTGATTGATATAATAGGTATTCATACATATCTTATTCCTGAAAAAGAGTGGTTAAGAATTGACGGAACGGGTCAGGAAAATTTCAATGTAAGCTGTATGCTTTTATCCGGAATGGCAATAATCGGAATGGTATTTTTTGTACTGCTGTGTATTGAATACAAAAAGAAAAAATCCTTGCACAGTGATGAATGACAATGACTTTCTGTATTGTATTTCCGTCAGTGAATCTGAGATGATAAAAAAAGCAGTATTCTGAAAACAACGAAAGACTGACAAAAAGTCAGTCTTTTTATTTGTTATCATACCAGTCTTCAAGAAAACTAAGCAGGTCGCTTTCCTCAAGTCCGCAACAGTGGTCACATTCATAGAAATTACCTTCCCTGTCGCACAATAAATCAGAATCGTCACCGATATAGTTGCCTATTATGAAAAAGTCCTTTTGTTCATCTAAATATTCTTCAATTTCTTCCTGAGGACATGGTATAATTTCATTAAGAGAAAACAGTTCACCGCCAAAAATATATGACCTCATACCGTCCGACAACAATAAAAATTCCTTGTATTCTTCGGGAAGTACGGCATTGTGCAAACGTTCCCATTTTTCAATCTGTTTGGCAGTTGCAGGCGGATACATCTCTTCATCTTCCATTTTCGAATATAATTTATAAATTTCATACATAGAATTATTCATTATAATACTCCTTTCATGTCAAGCCTGCTCCGGATTTTGCTGTCACTTACGGGATATATTTTTTCTGCCGGCAATTCAAAAATACTGAGTTTTCTTTTTTTACGGCGTTCGTTCCACTTGCGGACGGTCGGTGTCAAATCTTCAATTTTATAAATGCCGTTGTCAAGAAAATCACTTATTGCCTCACCTTTTATGCCTATCTGTATAGCCGCACGATTCAAAGGATTTCCGCCTAAAGACCTGTCTGAATCCCATTGGCAATAGACATCAGTATTTTTAAAACGCTTTTCCCACTCGTTACCGTCGAACATGATTGAATCCGGTGAAGTGAGTATAGCTTTTTCAAGCATTCTGTCGAAAAAATCACGATGTACGTCAATAGCAAGTATGCACTCCTGATTCTTTTTAGTACCCCAGTTGGAACGGTACATCAGCCAAAGAAATGACGATTTAATCCACGTCATACGTTTGACGTTAAAGTTATTCCCGAAATTCTGTAATTTTACTGCTTCGTTTGCTATGGACGGGTTGTATGCCTGATAGATACGTATATATTTTCTGTTGTACGACGCAAAAACTTCCTTTGTATATTCCATAGTATTTTATAAACTCCTGCCTGACTTTTATATATTTTACATTAGACCTGTTCTAAAACCTCAAAGAGTATGTTGAAAATTATAAATTGCACAGATAAGAGAAACACGTAAAGTAAATCTTCGGCGTCTGTTTCTGTAACAGGAAGAAAGAATACGGAAACGTTTTATATAACGGTTAATGTGTTCAATAAAAATTCTCCGTTTTGATAAATCAGAATTGAAAGCTTTTTCAATGTCATTAAGTTTATAATTTTCAGCTGC
>WFLZ01000203.1 GCA_009177225.1 Clostridia bacterium | reverse complement strand
TTAAAACCATGCTGTATTTAGTTTCCTATATCATTGCTGTTTCCTTGTCTTATGACTTTAGCTGTAAAACTTTAGCTGATTTACCTGCTTTCTGTGCCAATTCTAAACGCAAAAGACTTCTCTCACTTTTTCAATTTGCTAAATACGCTTAAGTGTACGCATATGGTGTAACTCCCTCACTTTCGGAGCATGAACTTATCGAAAAAATGCTTAATTCCCAGAACGGCGATAAATTTGCAAAGCTGTATTCCGGCGATTTTTCGGACTATCCGTCCCAGTCGGAAGCTGATATGGCATTCTGTAGTATGCTTGCGTTCTGGTGCAACGGTGATACATCGCTTATGGACAGCATTTACCGCAGTTCCGGACTGATGCGTGACAAGTGGGACAGACGGCAGAACGGCTCTACATATGGTGCGATTACCATTGAAAAAGCTGTATCAAACTGTACGAATTTCTATAAATCTGCTCCTCATGACGACTATTTTATCTCAATTGGCGACGGCACTCTTCAACAGAAATTACCAATGCATACTCTTGATGATACGGGTAATGCAGAGCGAATGAACGACTACTGCGGCAATGTTTTCAGATACAACTACACGGATAAACGCTGGATATACTACAAGGGCGGTGTGTGGCTCTATGATGACCGTGGATCAGTCTTTACGGCAGCAGATGTTATCCTTGAACGTATGAAAGCAGAACTTAAAGTATGGGCTGAATATGACGGAGGTTCAATGCTGCAGGATTATCAGAAACATATGAAGCGTACACGTTCAAATGCAGCAAAACGTGCGATGATAAAGGAGTTTGAGCATATTGTGCCGATTTCTCCTGCTGAACTCGATACACATAAAAACCTTGTGAATACGCAGAACGGTATTGTTGACCTCGATACCTGTACGGCTACTCCGCACAGTGCAAAGATGTATATGACACGAATGCTCGGAACTTCAATGCCGGTTAATCCTAAAAGACCTGTTCTGTGGTTTCGTTTTCTTGATGATATTTTTAACAGCGATAAGGAACTTATACGCTACGTTCAGAAAGCCCTCGGTTACAGCTTATCAGGTCTGACCACAGAGCAGTGTGTGTTCTTTCTCTACGGAACAGGCCGCAATGGCAAATCCACTTTTCTTGAAATTGTCCGCCTTATCCTTGGTGAGTATGCGACCAATATTCAGCCTGAAAGTATCATGATGAAGTCTGCAAATTCGTCTGCAAACACCGATATTGCACGTCTTAAAGGTGCAAGACTTGTAACTTCCGTTGAACCCAATGAGGGTATGAGGCTCAATGAGGGGCTTATCAAACAGCTTACCGGCGATGATATGGTTACGGCTCGAAAGCTGTACGGTGACGAATTTGAGTATCGTCCGGAGTTCAAGCTGTGGATGGCAACAAATCACAAGCCTACTATTCGTGGTACAGACCTTGGTATATGGAGAAGAATCCATATTATACCATTTACTGTTACAATTCCCGATGACAAGGTGGACAAGAATCTCGGTGAGAAACTTCGTGAGGAACTGCCCGATATTCTCGCATGGATGATGGAGGGCTATCGTCTGTGGAAGTACGAAGGACTTGTTATAGTTGTTCTACTTATAAACGAAACTACAAGGACATAGAAAAGCATAGTGAATGGAATCGTTTAAAGATAAGTGATAACGCAGAAATGCTTTTATTCTACGTTTTAAAACGTACCAGTATTTTTCA
>WFLZ01000336.1 GCA_009177225.1 Clostridia bacterium | reverse complement strand
ATACCGTTGAATTGCTTCATTCTGTAATTCCGGATGCTTTTTCGGCGGTTTCTATTTCTGATATTTCAGGTTGGTTTTCTGCTTCTGGATACTCTTTATCTTAAGTGGAATTGCTGTAATACAAAACAGTATTTTTCAATTGGATTGAGTTCAGGAGAATATGGTGGAAGAAAAATAAGATTAACCCCATATTTTTTACAGATTTCATAAAGATACTTTTTCCGATGAAAAGATGCATTGTCCATAACAATAGTCACATCTTTTTCAGGGTATGGCAACAGGCACTTTTCAAACCAGAATTCGAAAAATGCTGAGTTCATTATTCCGCTGTATTGCATTGGTGCAATTATTTTATTATCAAGTTTAGCAGCAACTATACTTGTTCTCTGAAACTTTCTTCCTGATATTTTATCATAAATTTTCTGTCCTCTCGGAGAATATCCATATTCACGATACAGGCACGAATCTATGCCTGTTTCATCAACATATGCTATTTTTTCTTCTGGAATATCTTTTATCTTTTTTGATATTCCTCTACTTTTTCACGACTCTGCTCCTTATAACATAACGTTTTTTCGTGTGATTCCAAGTCTTCTGTATGCCTGATTGATTGCCTAATTACAGCATCCGAATATAAGTGCTACTTCTTCCTGTGTATCATCAAGATGTTCAGCTACATATGCTTTCAGCTTTTCCTGGTATATTTTTTTAAAACTCCTGTTAAGAAGTTTATTCAACAAAAAATCCAACTTTAGATCCTCCCACTTTATCCCACCAGATATTCAGCTATATACCACAGATTTCTATGCTTTTCAAGTTTTTTACCGGCTTTATTCGGCTTTTTTCCGTTTTGGACGTTTTGCTTGTCAATTCACATACAATGAACTGCTTTTTTGCAAGTTTGACAAACTCGGTAACGCTGAATACTTCAATAAGATGTATAAGCGATTATACTAACCTCTATTTCAAATTTTGCAGTAATTTGAATCAAGGCACTGAAAGTTAAATGAAAGTAAGGAAGTAAGGGCATCAGAGAAATTGATATGCACTAAATTGAGAAAACTACGCACTTTCTAAAAAAAGGTTTTGAAAGAATCATAATATTTATTTGCAAGAATTTTGCTTCTAAGAGCCTGTTCAGTATCTTTTCAAAGAGAGAAAAAAGTGGTATAATGGAATAAATAAAACCATGAAAGCGGGAAAACGATGAGAAAAGAATATCCAAGTGATATCAGCAGAAAGCAATT
>WFLZ01000181.1 GCA_009177225.1 Clostridia bacterium | reverse complement strand
GCTTCTTGATATAGTCCCCCCTACCTCGTGAACGGTTCTGAAAGTTTTCAACATACACCTAACTGCCCCCATATCTGAGTGAAATATTCCCTAAATGAAAAATTTGAAAGGAGATGAGACAATGGCACGTCCGGCAATGTCCGCAAATGTAACGACAAAACATCTTACCAAAGCTGAAAAAGAAACAAAATTATCCGTTGAAAAGAAACTCAAAGGCATCGGCAGACCCAGACCGCCGGAATATCTCAGCACTGAACAGAAGAAAATTTTCAGATTTATTGTCAAGTCCCTCGAAAACAGCGATATTTTAGCCGTTATGGACGTTTACGTGCTGTCGGAGTGTAGTATATGCATAGACCGTATGCGTGCCATAGAGAGCCGTATAAATGCTAATCCGGAGATTCTGGAAGATACAGCACTTATGGCTACCAAAGACCGATACACAAAGGCTTTTCACCGGTATTGCAATGAACTGTGTTTATCTCCACAGTCAAGAGCCAAAATTGCCAATCTAAGTTTACAGGGCAAAGATGAAAATCCGCTCTTGTCGCTTCTGAATGATGATTGAAAACAGCAAGGCTTATAAGTACACTTTATGGTGTGCAGAGGACAGCAACGATTTTGTCGGTAAGTATATCAAGAAACAGGCAAAGGCATGGCTTGACATAGCTAACGGCAAAGACCCTGAAATATATATCAATGAAAAACGCTGGAAAAAAATCACCAAACTCCTGAAACTCATGGTACATCCTGATTTGTCGGTGACAATGCTTGACGGTCTGGAAGATTACGCACTTTTCTTTATTTATGCGGTATTCTGTACGGTAAGGCGTTCCGACGGTCTCCGCTACTATCAGACCGCAATTTTAGAAATCGCCCGAAAGAACTTCAAAACGTTCACTTCGGCGGTTATTTTTATTATCGGACTGCTTACAGAACCGAAATTCAGCCGTTTTTTCAGTGTTGCACCCGATTTGAAACTTTCTTCTGAGTTACAGCTTGCAATAAAGAAAATCATTAAATCAAGTCCGTGCCTAGCTGACGAAAAAATTTTTAAGACCCTACGGAAAGAAATTCGCTGTAAGCTTACAGAAAGCGAATACACGCCTCTTGCTTATTCAAACGACAAAATGGACGGCAAGCTTGCCAATATGTTTCTTGCCGATGAGTGCGGAGGTATGGACAACTATCCCATTGAGGCTATGCGTTCTTCACAGATTACGCTTCACGAAAAACTTGGCATTATCATTTCAACTCAATATCCCAATGACAACAACGCTATGCTTGAGGAAATTGACATAGCTAAGAAGTCACTGGACGGTCTGTTTGAAAATCAGCGGATTTTTGCGCTTCTTTACGAACCGGACGACCAGTACAAGTCCGGTGACGCATGGAAAACGGAAGATTTGGCTATATATCAGGCTAATCCTGTTGCTTACGCTCACCCATATATCTTTGATGACTTGTGCAACAAGCGACAGAAGGCTGTATTGTACAAGAATAAGCGTGAAAATTTTCTCTGTAAACACCTTAATATTCAGTACAAAGGTCTTGGAACTGAGGGATATATCGATATCACCGAGCTTAGACAGTGCAAATCACCATATGACGCTGAATTTTGGTATGGTCGTGATGTCTATCTGGGACTTGACCTTTCACAGACTACCGACAATACCGCCGTTGCAATGGTGACATATGCAGACGGCATTATTTATGCTAAAGTGTGGGGATTTATCCCGAAAGACCGCAAAAAAGAAAAGTCCGAAACCGAAAAGGTCGACTATCAGAAGCTTATTGACTCCGGAGTTTGTTTTGAATGTGGTGACGAAGTCATAGACTATCTTTTTGTGGAAGATTTTATTATGAGTTTAGAGGAAAAATTCGGTATCCGAATAGTTCAGCTCGGATTTGACCGAAACAATGCAATTTCAACGGTTCAGAAGCTCGAAAATTCCGAAAATCCGATAGAATGCGTTGAAATCAGACAGCATTCAAGCGTCCTGCACCGTCCGACTAAACTGCTTAAAGAACGCATTTTAAGCCAGAAATTCAGGTACTCGGAAAACCTTATGCTGGAGATAAATTTTCAGAATGCACGGTGTACTTATGATACAAATCTGAATCAATATGTTAACAAAAAGAAATCCGCAGGTAAAGTGGATATGGTCGTTTCACTTATCAATGCGGTTTTTCTTTTGCAGGTCAACGAACTTGACTGTATAACCGAAGATTTTGGCTGTATTCTTATCTGAGAGGTGATAATATTTTTAAATTATTTAAGCATAAACAAGAAACCCGTGCCGAACCTGTCGGACTTATGGACGTTTCAGCTTTGAGTACGATTTTTTCAGAACAGACGGTCACACGTTCACAGGCTATGGAGATACCGACGGTTTCGGCTTGCATCAACAAAATTGCTGAGACAATTTCACGTCTTCCCGTGAAACTCTACAAAAAGGAAAACGGCAGAATTACCGAAATTACGGACGATAATCGTCTTTCACTCCTTAACGGTGAAACCGGCGACACTTTGAGTACTGTTGATATGTGGAAGTCAGTCACAGAAGATTATTTCTTGGGAAATGGTGCGTGGATTTATGTAAATTCCGACGGAATAAAGACAAAAAGTCTGCATTACGTTGACAGCAGGAACATCAGCATAATGACCAATAATGACCCGATTTTCAAGGCGTTCGACATCATGGTGAACGGCAGAAAATTTTATGACTTTCAGTTTATCAGACTTTTCAGAAAGACAAAAAACGGCTACAGCAATATTCCAATTCAGGACGATAACCCGAAAATTCTCTCAGTTGCCTATAATTCGCTGAAACTCGAAAACAAAATGAACAAGACAGGCGGTAACAAGGGTGGTTTCCTGAAAGCCAAAAACAAACTTTCCGCCGAAGCTCTTGAAACTGTAAAAACCGGTTGCCGTGCGTTGTACGATAATGACAACGAAAAAATCCCAGTTCTGAATGACGGTCTTGACTTTCAGCCGGTATCTTCAACCGCTGTTGAACTCCAGATAAACGAGAACAAAAAAGTCAACAGCGTCGAAATATGTAAGATTTTCGGCTTTCCACACACTGTCATTGACGGCGGTGCAAGCGACGACGACAACAAGAAATTTATTTCAGCTATAACGGCTATTCTTAACCAGATTGAAACCGCTCTTGACGCTTTTCTGCTCCTCGAAGAAGAAAAGTATCAGAGCTTTTATTTTGCATTCGACACAAAAGAACTTACACGAGGCAGTCTAAGGGAACGCTATGAAGCTTATCAGATAGCCATTAAAAATCACATTTTACAGGTTGACGAAATCCGTCGGGAAGAAGATTATGAACCACTCGGCTTTAATTTCGTGACTATGGGTCTTGGTGACGTTCTTCTCAATCCGAAAACTATGGAGGTCTTTACGCCTAACACTGGTCAAACCACTAAGCTTGATTCTCATGGTGAGGAACGTGCAGAAATCGAACTCCGATATAATCACAATCACGACGAAAAAGGACGTTTCTGTTCCGGAGGTGGCGGTGGTAGATTATCTTCGGCATCTTCCGGAAATTCGGCGAAAAGTCTTGACAATTCTGAAAAAAGTGATATAATTATAAGTGATAATGTTATTAATCATTCCAGTATTGGTGAATTTACAGCATACAAAAATCCTAAAAAGCCTGAAAAAGGCGGAGGCAAATTCATCAAAGGCGGTCACGGACAAGAAAATATTGAAGAACTTGAACGCAGAGGGATAGAATATAACATAGTACATACATACGAAAATGGCGTAAGGGTCGGGAATGTTCCTTCACATAAAAATAGTATGAAAAAAAAAGATAAAGGTCAATCGTGTTTTCCAGAAAGTTGGACAAGGGAAGATATACGTCAAGCCGGTGTTGATGTTCTGAAGAAAAAACAGGTTGTATTTGAAAATAAAGACGGCAATGGCAACATTACTTCGTATACTATTTTTGGGGAGCATAGAGGCGTAACAGTTGGAATTTACACTGATAAAAATGGCTCTCTTGACGGAAAAGACGGTACAATATTCCCAGATAACTCACAAAGAAAGATAGGTGATTTCAATGCTGGACAAAAATAAGTGTAAGTGGCTTATTAATGACAAAATTGAATATGACAAGAAATTTTTTGAATATCCGATGATTGAAGAAAATTACTGGATACCCCTTGCGGAAGAACTTTCAAAAAGTGTTGATGAAACTATAGCTTTCTGGAAAGAACTTAATGCAGAAGAATTTCTCTATACTCTTGATGTCCTTGATGAAATCATACAGAATACAAAATCTCAAAAAATACTTGATGCAGTAAAGCAGATAGGCGAAAAAAAGAATTGTGATGCAAAAGACATACAAAATAGAATAGAATCTGCTGAATGTTGGCTTTCAGATGATTAAACCGCCCTCACCGAGAGCGGTTTTCTTATGCCCGAATATCAAAAAACAACACCTTTCATGGTGCTTTTTTTATACCCTGAAACAGAAAGAGGTGATACAATGAAAATCGAAAAAAGAGCCGACGGACTTCATATAACAGGCTATGTGAATGTCACGGGAAAGCTTTCAAGACCCGTTGTCACGCCACACGGAAAAGTCATTGAGATGATTGAAGAACGTGCTTTTGACAGTGCTATAAAGAAGTCCGGTGATATTGCGATGACCGTTGACCACTGCCCGACGGCTTACGCTCACACAAATGATGGCACGCTGAAACTCTCAGAGGACGCTATAGGACTTCGTGCGGACGTTCTGATAACAGACGAAAGTGTTATAGACATGGCACGCAAAGGCAAAATAAAAGGCTGGAGTTTCGGAATGTACAATGTTGTTGACGAACTTGAACAGCGTGTGGACGGTCTGCCGATTCGCCACGTCAAAGACTTCATGCTTGACCATGTTACACTTGTAAAGGACAAAATCCCGTGTTATTCAGCGACTTCCATTGAGTACAGGGCGGACAACCTGACCGACATTGAAAGCCGTGCAATTGACGTTATGCCGGAATACTCCGAAAAACCGGACTATTCTGAATTTATTGAAAGATTGGAGAAAATCAAATGAAGAAACTTATCGAAAAAAGAGCAGCTTTAAAAGCTGAAATGCAGTCGCTTCTTGACAGCGCATCGGCTGAAGAAAGAGCCTTCACAGAAGAAGAAACAGCGGAATTTGACAGGCTGGAAAACGAAATCAGAGCCATTGACGACACAATCGCAAAGGCTGACAAAGCAAGAAATATCACTGATATTGTCAGTCCGTCCGGAGACAAGACAAGCACCACAGAGGCAGAAGAACGTGCATTCACCGACTACATAAGAGGTAAAGTTACAGAAATGCGTGCAGGCGAACAGAATTTCACAACTGCCAACAACGGAGCTGTAATTCCGCAGACTATCGCTAACAGAATCATCAAGACGGTTACGGAAATATGTCCTATTCTGTCAGGTGCAGAGATGTACCATGTAAAAGGAACATTGAAAATTCCTAAGTACACAAAGGCAAGCGGTCACGATATTACAGTCGGCTATGCTGAGGAATTTACTGAACTTACAGCAGATGCCGGAAAGTTTGTTACTGTTGACCTGTCCGGATACCTCATGGGTGCGTTGACCCTCGTCGGCAAGAGTGTAATCAACAACTCTGCCATTGACATTATGGGATTTATCACTCGTCACATGGCTGAACAGATTGCCATATGTCTTGAAAAGGAGCTTCTGCATGGCACAACCGACAAGGCAGAAGGAGCTTTGAGTACATCAAATACTGTCACCGCAAAGGCAAAGACAGCAATAAGTCTTGAAGACCTTGTCAAGCTTCAGTCTGCAATAAAGCAGAGTTTTCAGACCGGTGCGTGCTGGACTATGAATCCCGATACATTCACCGCTGTCAAGCTCCTTACCGACACAAACGGCAGACCGCTCCTTGAACCTGATGTTACGCAGAGCTTCCCCTACAGACTGCTCGGAAAACCCGTTTATTTATCGGATAATATGCCGAAAGTTGCCGCAAGTGCAAAATCAATACTTTACGGCGACTACAAGGGACTTTCTGTTAATTTCCGTGAAAATATCGCTATTGACGTTCTCAGGGAAAAATATGCTACTCAGCACGCAGTCGGCATAAACGCATGGTTTGAGTTTGACAGCAAGATTACCGATGAACAGAAACTTGCTGTACTGGTACACCCAGCAACATCATGAAAATCAGTGAAATAACAACGGAAATCGTCAAGGATTACTGCGGTATCAGTGACAACGACAGCGACGAAATTATAGAAAAAGTCCTTATGTCTGCGGCGAAAACGTTCATCACAGGCTACACGGGACTTTCTGAAACCGAAATAAATCAGCACGATGACCTCGCTACTGCTTTCATGGTGCTGGTATCTGATATGTACACGCAACGTGACTACACACTGAACATTAACAGACAGGTCAATCCGTGCGTTAAAACCATTTTAAGTCTGTATGCCGTCAATTATCTGTGAGGTGATTTTGTGGCTTATACAAAGAAAATTATTTTTCAGGTTCTGCGAAATACAAGTGACAAAATCGGTAATCAGACTACTGAATGGGAGGACTTTTTCACGGCTTGGGCTTCTGTAAACGGCACTGGCGGGCGGGAGTACTATAACGCTGCACAGGTCAACTCTCAAAACGATATGATTTTTAAAATCAGGTATTCCCGAAAAATAGTCGGTTTTCTGTCATCTGAAATCAGGATAGTATACAACGGCAGGACTTATGACATCAAGCACATAGACGACTATAAGGAACAGCATCGGCAACTGGTTTTCAGAACGGAGGAACGCAATGGCAGACAGTATAACCCCTGAAAATTTTTCACAGGTTCTAACCAGTTTTTGCAAACAGTATACAGACGAAATCAGGCAGGAAGTTACAGACGGTCTTGAAAAAATCGGCAAAGAAGCAGTTTCAGAGGTAAAAAGTCTGTCGCCAGTCTACAAAGGAAACAACAAGAAACTGACAAAAGGCAAGTATAAAAGAGGTTGGACACTTTCGGCAACGCAAACAAGAGGAAAAATTCAGTTGACTGTCCACAATAAACAATATCAGCTTGTACATCTTCTTGAATTGGGTCATCTACTGAAAGACGGCACAGGACGTGTTTATGGTGAAATACCGCCGAAAGTTCACGTTGAAACCGCTGAAAACCACGCCGAAGAAAAAGTTGACGCACTTCTGGAGGGCTTGTAATGGAACTTTCAGAAATTTATGAAAAGCTCTGCACACTTGGCACTCCTGTTGCATACCTGCAATTCAGCAAACCTCAGAAACTGCCGTTTATAGCGTATCTGGAGGCTGGAACGGAGATTCAGGGTGCAGACAACTACAATCTTTATCGCCGTGTCACTATCCAGATAGAACTATATTCAGAAAAGAAAAATCCTGATTTGGAGCGGAAAATTGAAAATCTTTTCCGTTCCGTCGAGATTGAAAAAGATGGCGACACGTATCTAAAGGAAGAAAATATGTTCATGACAGTATTTTCTTTTGAAACTATTCAGAAAATGGAGGATTAATCTATGTCACACACACAGACAAAAGAATTAAACAAAATCCCACTCGGTTCTATGGACTTCTACATAACCGAATGGACAGGAGAAATTCCGTCTGATGAGGAGCTTGAAACCGAAAAGAACATGATAGGACGCACCAAAAACGGTGCTACTGTCAGCTACACGGCTAACTGGTACACAGCAGAATCAGACGACGGCAAGGCTAAAAAACGTCGTCTTACAGGTGAAAACGCT
>WFLZ01000130.1 GCA_009177225.1 Clostridia bacterium | reverse complement strand
ACCACCGCATATATCCATATCAAACTAACAGAATATGAAAAAGCACCCAGCCGAAAGTTGAGTGCATAGAGGAATGTTCAATTTTATGTTCACAGGGCGCACTTAATCAGACTGACAGAGAAATTCTATCAGCCAAATACAGATTCGCCAATGCGAACATGATATAATTTTTGGCAGTCTGTTTTCGCAGACCTCGGTATCGGGTTTTCCGATAGCCAAACAATTTCTTCACAACTGCGAAAACGTGTTCCACTTTACAACGGACAGATGATTTTTGGTGTTCTCTTTTTCTGGCTGCATATTGACCGCTTTTGGACAGCTTTTTAATAGACGATGGCTTCCGACAAATGACGTATTTGATTTTCTTTCCCTTCTTGTTTCTGGTGATTGCTTCCGGACGTTTTTGTGCTCCAATATATCCACTATCGCCATGCAGAGTATCTTCTTCTCCATACATCAAATCACTTACAGCAGTCACGTCATGTTCATTTGCAGCAGTCGTTTTGACATGATGAACCAGACCGGATTCACGGTCTACGCCTATATGTGCCTTATATCCAAAGTGCCATGTATTGCCTTTTTTCGACGAATGTGCTTCAGGATCACGTTCTTTTTTCTTATTCTTTGTAGACGAAGGTGCCTCAATAAATGTTGAATCGACGATTGTTCCCTTTTTCAAAATCAGTCCCCATTCTGTTATCTGTTTCAGAACTTCATCAAATATTTCTTTCTGTAGGTCTTTCTCAAGCAACAAGTTCCTGAAACGACCGATCGTATCACCATCCGGCACTTCATCCGGAGAACTGATACAACAGAATGCAGTAAATGCTCTGCTGTCAAGTATTTCATTCATAACCTTCATATCCGCAAGATCATAAAGATTTTGAAGAATGAATATTCTGAGCATCAATTCCAGTGGGTATGGCTTATTGCCGCGCTCTCCTTTGTAATAGCTCGGCTGTATGAGTGATATGAATTTTTCCCACGGTATGATTCTATCCATCTTTTCTAGAAATTCTCTTTTGTTGGTTCTGGCTGCACCAAATTCATCATTTATTTCTGCCAGTGTCATCTGTCTGTTCATATTTCTATTATATCACTTTTTCTTAGCTTTGGCAACTGTGCGGTGTTGCCTT
>WFLZ01000071.1 GCA_009177225.1 Clostridia bacterium | reverse complement strand
TTAGAGCGTAATAAATCAGCCTCTATTGTCAACTGGCAGTTTACTAATAAAAATTCTCGAATCAAGCTTGCTTCACTTTATCCTGTATTAGATTAATTTTCAACGATACAGCACACTAGGAGGGGATAACAATGTACAAACTAATTCCGAAAAGAACGATACAGATGCGTGAAGATGATGAAGTGAATCAGGAATTTCAGATTATGATTTTATGTCTTGAACTATGCAGAGAGGCGGACGATGATTTATGGAAACAGTTGATGATTTGTCATCTCGATGAATTAAGTATGTTAAACGGCAGTGACGGAAAACGTATCAGAAATGAAATAAGGAGGAAATTGAATGGAATATGATGTGGATTGCGAAATTTTTAAATATATTAACAAGCAGGCGGACCATTATGTACCACTGAGTAAAATTCTTGAAGAGCATAACTGTACGTTTGATGAGGCAAAACAGAAAACAGAACGCTTCAAAGCGGATTTTGCAGGTATGCTTAAAAAATATCAGATTGGCAGTGAAAATGCTGTCATGATGTACTGTGATTTAATGAATTTGGCAGAGGAAATGCCTGAAAATCAGGATTTACATTACATCTATATCTGTATGATAACAGACGACGGACTGCTGAATGAACCAAACTCCTATGAACGCACAGAAGAACAGAATATACGCAATTATTTCCGTCAGAATGAAAAAATACGGGAACTGTCGGAATTTCTTGAAATACAGCTGAAATATCGTGAAAAGGTAAGCTATATTAAAGAAAACCTGAGAAAATTCAATGATTTGCATGGCGATTTCAATGAGGAATCCGAAATACTGTATCAGTTGACATTACAGCATGATTTTATTGAGGAAGGCACGATATATCAGGATAATCTGAATGCCATGCTGAATTATATCAATCACGATGATAATATGAAACCTCTGAAACCGTATCTGATTTTTGCCGTACTTACACGTAAGCACGGTATGATGCAGAACCGTGTAGGATTTACTCCAAATCTGAAAACGGTCTTTCAATATCAAGAATACAATAGACCTGTTCTAAAACCTCAAAGAGTATGTTGAAAATTATAAATTGCACAGATAAGAGAAACACGTAAAGTAAATCTTCGGCATCTGTTTCTGTAACGGGAAGAAAGAATACGGAAACGTTTTATATAACGGTTAATGTGTTCAATAAAAATTCTCCGTTTTGATAAATCAGAATTGAAAGCTTTTTCAATGTCATTAAGTTTA
>WFLZ01000126.1 GCA_009177225.1 Clostridia bacterium | reverse complement strand
TCAAGGTATTGATGACCTAGTCTTTGCTCCCTTGCCACTCTCTTAAGAGGTTCTCCTGATAAGACGCGTTTAATAAGTTCGTATTTCTCTACTGCCGTGTATTTCATAATGAAACTGCACCCCAAAAGTTTTTTGTCCAACTTTTGGGGTGCACTTCAATGGAGGCAGCCCTACCGTCCGAGGAATTCTAATCCGGAATGGTGGGGGGATATGCGGGATATTTGACTGCGGGGGTTGCGGTTGTCGCGGGGATTGGTTATATTTGCGGAAAAGCCTCCACGCGATAATGATTAGTCTTTTCATACTGCGACGCCGAACCTGTAAACCGCATCGACCTCATAGTTTTGATTGAGGATATATTATATTGGATTTTAGCGCTATGAAGATTCAAAAAATTTTGTTTTTCACTGTAATTGGCCTACTTGCGGCGCCAATAATCGCCTTAGTGTTGTTCTTTGCAGGCGCAATGACATATAGCTATTTCACATATACCCCGGTACATGAAAATGACATAGCGTCGCTAAACCTTTATTTTCGTACTGTAAGACGTGATTCCACAACTAAAATTTTTTTTGGCGGTAAAGATAAGTTAGACGACTTCATCGAGGTGTACCCCAGTGCTGATGTCGGAGGGGTATCTATATACTTCGTAATTGATAATACGACAGACTCACCAAAAGTCGAGCAAGTTATTTTTGAAGATGGAAGATATTTCGATTTTCATGTTAGGAACTATGATTATTCAGTAAATCTCTATAAATTTCCACACAATCCAAAGGATCCCACTGAAATGTATGCAATATTGCGGGAACTCCCGGATATCACCGATAATTCGCATCTGCCTCACAATCGAATAATAGTTCATGCATGGCTTGCCCCATACAATAAAGGTATGGATTTTTCCGTGTATGATTTAAGTGATGAACACTATGCGCAACTATTGGATGAGATGGTGAGCAATAAAGATTATGTCATGTTCCCACAATTGCTTGAAAACGGTGTTGACTTGAGCGTAAAAGCTATGAAGTCGGCACACGGAAACCCTTTTGATTGTAGGAAATTCAACTTGACGAAAGACAATAAAAGAGATTTTTTCTCCTTAGGATGGCTTTTTGTTGATACTTTAAATGTAGATAAGCAGGGATTTCCAATCGAGCAGTTAACTTGGGACACCGATAAAGGGGAGACAACAATAATATATAAAATCGTAAATGACTCCACCTACATTCCAATCAATGGTGCTTACCTACCTCGGTTTTATATCGTAGAAAGAGACTCCACTATAATTCCTCTTAACGGTGCTTATAGCCGGGACAGTGAATCAGGCGATAGGCTTATACTAAAATGATCCTTATTACTTTGAAGCGATGAGGCAGTTAGGTTTTCAGTTCGCTGAATTGTGAATCAAAAAACTAATACGTAGTAATAAATTTCAACCATTAGTGCCAAATTATTACAAAAAATATTCTTAAAACATGATACTCCACAAGTTGAATATGAAGGGAGGATATATTTCCCGGCTTTGTGACATTTGGCCGTTAAAATGCTGTTTTGCACTTGTTTTTTTCTTTGTGCTTATATCTCCGATTACTGTTTTGTCTGAAACAAAAAACCGTATTGTAGATGGCCTATATGTCGAGGTATTCCCCTATGATGAGTTATCTGATTTTTATAATCAAAAATTGCGGCTGGCAGAAGGCAAAAGGGCTAAGATATATATTGACTTTTCAAGCTATGAAACATTCATCCCGCTTAATGACAGTCTGTTAATCGAGATTCCTGAAAGTAGATTCCGTCTCAGAAAGGCAAATGAAGCGACCATAAAAATTCCGCGCCAACATGATAAAAACCTGTGCGAAAGTGCCGGCTTCACTACCGACCATTATGCGGAAAATGAAGTTATTGCGCAATCCTCAATAAACATTGCGACCCTCTATGAATCAAAAAGCGGGAAATATATATACCGAATTGTTTTTATGAGAGTAGAGGTAGAGAATTCGGATGCGGATGATGTTATCAAATCGGCCAATTTTAGCTTGAACAAAGACGATGAACTATGGATCGTGAAGAGAATAATCAGTTACGACCCATACATTAATATACCATGGCTAAAAAAATGGGCTCCTTTCAAGCAATATAAAAGAAAATAACCCGCAGAAACGAATAATAAAAACATTATATAAGCATGATACCCCAGGAATTGAGCAATAAGGGAGAATGTGTTTCCCAACTATCTGAATTCAGGATTTTTAAATATTGTTTAGCATTTGTTTTATCCTTTGTATCCTTATTCCCGCTTACTGTTTTGTCTGAAACAAAAACCCTTACGGTTGAGGGCTTATACGTCAAAGTATTTCCCCATAATGAATTATCTGATTATTATAGTCAAAGTTTGCTCCGAGCGGAAGGTAAGAGAAAAAACGCGTCAACAGAGCAATTCATTAAATTTGATGACATCAAGAGTTATGAAACGTTTATTATGTTGACTGACGATATTTCGGTTGAGATTCCCGAACAAAAATTCAAATATAATTCAGATGATTTGGAGTTAATTATACAATTTCCGAGATTGGCATTTCAGACATTTTACAGTGGTGTTGGCTACGATTATAGAAATTATAGAAAAATCAGTCAGATTGTAACGTCCGCGATCCGATTAGCTCCTTATTATGAATCTAACAATGGGGAATATATTTACAAAATCGTATAAATGAAAGTTAAAATCGAGCGGTCTGATAATTATAAGAATTATGCGGATAGCGGTATTCATTATGTCTATCTATACAATGAATTATAGATGGTAAAGAAGATAATCCGTCTCGATCCATACCTTGAAATTCCATGGCTAAGGAAGTGGGCTCCTTTT
>WFLZ01000222.1 GCA_009177225.1 Clostridia bacterium | reverse complement strand
GTGGCAGCTATTCCGGAGAACATCGCTCCGGCGGTATCATTGACGGCAAGTGCTGAAAGTGACAAAAATGTATATGAAAATTTAACATATGATTTTTTAGAGGACGGAACTATTGAAATTACAGGCTGTGACGAATCTGCAACGGAGGTTGTTATTCCGCCGGAAATAGACGGCGTGCCTGTTACAAGTATCAGGTATAATGCATTTTATGGTTGTAGTAATTTAACATCAGTAACAATACCTGATAGTGTAACAAGTATTGGAAATATGGCATTTTATGAATGCGAAAGTTTAACATCAGTAATAATACCTAACAGTGTAACAAGCATTGGATATATGGTATTTTATAAATGTGAAAGTTTAAAATCAGTAACAATACCTGATAGTGTGACAAGTATTGATGTTCGTGTATTTGAGGATTGTAGTAATTTAACATCAGTAACAATATCTGACAGTGTGACAAGTATTGGTTTTGGTACATTTAGGTCCTGTAAAAGTTTAACATCAGTAACAATACCTAACAGTGTAACAAGTATTGGAGATGATGCATTTTTTGACTGTGAAAGTTTAACATCAGTAACAATACCTAACAGTGTAACAAGCATTGGAGATAATGCATTTAATTACTGTAAAAGTTTAAAATCAGTAACAATACCTGACAGTGTAACAAACATTGGAGGTCAGGCATTTTCTGATACACCATGGCTTGAGGAAAAACAGAAAGAAAACCCATTTGTTGTTGTTAATAATATTTTAATTGATGGTAGTACTTGTTCAGGCGATGTAGTTATTCCTGATAGTGTGACAAGAATTGGAGGTTATGCATTTACTGGTAACGATAATTTTATGTATTCTGGTTGTAGTAATTTAACATCAGTAACAATACCTGATAGTGTGACAAGTATTGGACGTTCTGCATTTTTTTACTGTAAAAGTTTAAAATCAGTAACAATACCTGACAGTGTGACAAGCATTGAAGATGAGGCGTTTAAATTTTGTGAAAATTTAGAATCAGTAACAATTCCTGACAGTGTTACAAGTATTGAACCTCTTACATTTAGTTTCTGTAAAAGTTTAAAATCAGTAACAATACCTGACAGTGTGACAAGCATTGGTGGTGCTGCCTTTTGTGAGTGTGAAAATTTAACAGAAATAACTATTTTGAATCCTGAGTGTGAAATTTATGATAATATGGGCACAATTTCAAATGGACAAAATTATAATGCTTTAACTAACAATTGGGACGACTATTTCAACGGCACAATATACGGCTATGAAAACTCAACCGCACAAGAATATGCCGAAAAATATGACCGCAAATTTGTATCACTCGGAACAGCACCCGAAAAGAACACAGCAACAGGCGATATGAACGGCGACGGCGATTTTAACATATCAGATATAGTGACTTTCCAGAAATATATTTTAGGCGGTTCAGGTATGGAAGTTTCAGACCTGAAAAACGCTGATTTGAACAACGACGGCGTATTGGATGTTTTTGACCTCTGTCTTATGCGTAAAAAACTTATTGAAAAAAATCCTTGAAAACCCTTGACAAATCTGAAAATCTGTGATATAATATACAAGCTGTGATTTTTACAGCAAATATCGTATTCTTAAGACAGCAGGCAGGTTTAAAGCCATAAGTCCCGCCGAGGAAATGCTAATGATTTTATATGAAAATTATCATTGTCCTTGTCCGCTGTCGGTCAGGGACGTTTTTATATCCGCTGAATACGATTTATATATTTTATTTGGAGGTGAATACAAAAATGCCAAGCAATTCTGTACTCGAAGCTAAAAAGGCTAAGGTTGAAAAGCTTACAGACCTCATCAAAAACTCTGTTTCAGGCGTTCTCGTTGACTATAAGGGTATCACTGTTGAAGAAGATACAAAGCTCAGAAAGGAACTCCGTGAGGCTAACGTAAACTATTTCGTTGAAAAGAATACACTTCTTCTCCGTGCTTTCAAAAACTGCGGTATCGAAGGTTTTGAAGAAGCTCTTAACGGTACAACTGCTATCGCTCTCTCTAATGACGACCAGACTGCACCCGCAAGAATCCTCGGAAAGTTCGCTGATAAGGCTGGTGAAGAAAGATTCAATCTTAAGGCTGGTTACGTTGAAGGCGAAATTTATGACCAGGCAGGCGTTACTGCTCTCTCAAAGATTCCTTCAAAGGACGTACTCCTTGCTCAGCTCGTCGGCTCACTTCAGGGTCCTATGCAGAAACTCGCTGCTGTTCTCGATGCTCTCAAGGAAAAGAAGTCAGAAGAAGAAGCAGCATAAAAGCCGCTTGATTTTCTGTGAATTTTATGCGGATATCGTTTCCGCAGTCTGAAAACCGCATCATGCGGTATTAAAATTAAATTATTATAAAAGGAGATTATTATCATGGCTTCAGAGAAGATTACTAAATTTGTTGAAGATATCAAAACTCTTTCTGTTCTTGAACTTGCAGAACTCGTTGACGCAATTCAGGAGGAATTCGGCGTAACAGCAATGGTTACTGCTGCTCCTACTACTGACGGCGGAAACGCTGCTGCTGCTAAGACAGAATTCGACGTTGTTCTTACATCATTCGGTGATGCTAAGATGGCAGTTATCAAGGTTGCTAAGGAAGTTCTTGGTCTTGGTCTTAAGGAAGCTAAGACTGTTGTTGAGTCTGCTCCTAAGGCTATCAAGGAAGGCGTTTCCGAAGCAGAAGCTAACGAAATCAAGGAAAAATTCGAAGCTGCTGGTGCTACAATCGAAATCAAGTAATTTTATTACTTATAATTACATTGAAACTGCACTTTCGGGTGCAGTTTCTTTTTAAAATGAAAGGCGGTTTATTATGAGATATACAATTATAGGACAGACAGTCCCTGCGGTTGAGTGCGAACTAATGGCAGGCGAATCAATGTTCACACAGTCCGGCGGTATGATTTGGCAGACAGAGGGCATAACTATGTCCACAAATGCAAGGGGCGGTCTTGCACGCAGTCTCGGCAGAATGTTCACCGGTGAATCAATTTTCATGGCTAACTATACAGCAGACAGAGACGGTGCAAAAGTCGCATTCGGCTCTACAGTTCCCGGAACAGTTGTTCCCGTTGATGTATCATTTACTGATATTATCTGTCAGAAAGGTGCTTTTCTCTGTGCGGAACAGGCGGTTGACTTACAGGTTGCCTTTACAAAAAGATTTACAACCGGTCTTTTCGGTGGTGAAGGCTTTATTTTACAGCGTATTTTCGGCAAGGGAACTGTTTTTCTTGAAGTTGACGGTGATATGGTTGAGCGTAATCTTGCTCCCGGCGAGGTTCTGAAAGTCGATACCGGAAACGTCGTTGCATTTGATTCAACTGTACGCTATGAAGTCGAAACCGTTAAGGGTCTCGGAAATATCTTTTTCGGCGGTGAGGGTCTTTTCCTTACAAGACTTACAGGTCCGGGCAGAGTCATTCTCCAGACGCAGAACTTCAATGACTTCGCAGGAAAAATTATTGCAAAAATGCCACACAAGTCTTGACAAATCTAAAAAGCTGTACTCTTTCGGGAGTGCAGCGTTTTTCGTTAATTCACACTTGACAAATTCCATATTTTGTGATATAATTATAAATATCATAAAATGAGGAGGTTTTTTGTGTGAAAAAGTACTATAAATTTATCGCCGGAATCATGG
>WFLZ01000061.1 GCA_009177225.1 Clostridia bacterium | reverse complement strand
GAAATATCTATGGTTTTCCGTGTACCGCTTTCAAAATCCGAAGCCATTACTGATCACCGCTTTCGTTCGCTGTCGGCATCTTGAAAGTGGAAAATGCTTCGCTTTGCAGCCAGCGGATAAGATCAGCCTTAGCGTTTTCAGCAGACTGCTCGTCTGCGAAACTGCCGAGAACGATACCCTGCGAATTTTTCTCTGTTCCAGTCACTCCGACAAGCTCAAATCCGAGAATATTCTCATTATCGTCGAGATCTTCATCGACATAGACCGCAAGCAGCTTACTGTAATTGATGATCGTACCATTCTGTGTGATAATTGACTTAGCCATGATTTTCACCTTTCTTTCCCAAAAGCTCATTGAGCTTGTTGTGATAGTCCTCTTGAAGCTCGTCAAAAGAAGAAAACACGATGTCAAGCGTTTTTCTATCTATCCTGTCACCGAGCATATCTATGACGATTGCTTCAAATTCGCTATGAAAGCCGTAAAACAGATCTGTTACGGACTTTCAATCGGCTGCGGACTTCTCCGGCTCGTTGTCCTGCTTGTCAGGCTCAGGATTGAAATATCCGAGCTTGAGATACACAAGTCTGTCAGGGCAGTAGAAGCGATACTGCTCGCCCTTTTCGCTCCTGATCGCATAACCGAAGTCGAAAAAGCCGTCACGCAGACCTCGCCTGAGCGTGCCTTCTCCGATACCGCTTGCCTGAGAAATTTCCGACAAGGGAACATTTCTGCCTGTAAACGTAGGAGTTACCGCCATATTCTTCTTTGTAGCCATAGCTTTCACCTCCTTTCACGGCTTATGCGTAGGCATAGCCGAAATCTCTATTCACCGCATAATTCGCCCAACGATTTTCGCAGTTTTTTGAAATTCCGCTGAGTGACCTCATCGTACAAAGTGCTGATGAAGTAACGCTTGAAGTCCTTTACATTGTAAACCTGGGCGATTTGCGTAAGTGCATTTTCGACCGTAACAATATCCGCTTTCAGCAGCACAGACTTTATGACTGCTCTGGGGAACTGCTGTCCCTTAATTCGTCCATATGGTAAAGCCGAGCATATTTCAGACACGATAATGCCTACGATCTCGTCTGCTTCTTTGAACCCGTCACCGCCGTCAGCACAGAGCCACTCTCCGAGATCCAAATAGCCGATATTATCTCTAACGACTTCGATATATTTATCAATTTCTTCCTGATTGTATCTGTCCGTCATTCTTATTCCTGAATTTTCAACAAAATTTTTGTTGAAAGTTTCGCTTGTCGGCGCAGAAGGAATGATAGAGGATTTATCACTCGGTAATGAATTTTTCTGTATTGTATCTTTTATATTATATTGACCGTGATTTTCAGAGGGCAGAGTTTCAGGCGGTTGAGAATCAAGATACAGGTTTTCTACCCCTTGTTTTTCGACCGATGATGAATCGTTTTTTTTAGCACGACCTCCCTCACGGATCGTGATAGCTTTTCTCCTTGTCTCAGCTTCAATCTCGTCAGCTTCTTCTTTGCTGATTGACTTATCAAAGAAGCTGTATACATATTCAAAGCAGTTGTTCATGCTCTCGTTCGGCAGGAGCTTTGTACGGACAAGGTAGCCCATATCAATGAGCTTGCCGACAGCATTATGAACAGCCGTCCTGCCCTCTTTGCAGATAGCCACAAGCCCCGACATAGAAAAATTCCAGTAATTCGGCAGAGAAAGCACCTTGAGAAGAAAGCCGAGGAGCTTGTTTCTGATCTCTTTGTTCCGCAGGAGCTTGCTGCTTATCATTGTAAAGTTACTGTCTT
>WFLZ01000010.1 GCA_009177225.1 Clostridia bacterium | reverse complement strand
GAAATATCTATGGTTTTCCGTGTACCGCTTTCAAAATCCGAAGCCATTACTGATCACCGCTTTCGTTCGCTGTCGGCATCTTGAAAGTGGAAAATGCTTCGCTTTGCAGCCAGCGGATAAGGTCATCCTTAGCGTTTTCAGCAGACTGCTCGTCTGCGAAACTGCCGAGAACGATACCCTCCGAATTTTTCTCCGTTCCTGTCACTCCGACAAGCTCAAATCCGAGAACATTCTCATTATCGTCGAGATCTTCATCGACATAGACCGCAAGCAGCTTACTGTAATTGATGATCGTACCATTCTGTGTGATAATTGACTTAGCCATGATTTTCACCTTCCTTTCCAAAAAGCTTATTGAGCTTGTTGTGGTAATTTGCTTATGGGTAAAGTCATTCTGAATTTTCAGGCTTATTAGGCTCAGGATTGAAATAGCCGAGCTTGAGATACACAAGCCTGTCAGGGCAGTAATAGCGATACTGATTGCTGTTCTCACACTTGATCGCATAACCGAAGTCAAATTCTCCGTCACGCAGACCACGCTTGATTGTTGCAATTCCTATACCGCTTGCCTGAGAAATCTCTGACAGAGGAACATTTCTGCCTGTAAACGCAGGAGTAACCGCCGTATTCTTCTTTACAGCCATAGCTTTCACCTCCTTATAGCCGAAATCACGCGCTACAGCATGACTTGCCCATCGGCTTTCACAGCCTTCGTTGAAATTGTATGTTAAGATCTCATTGTAGAGGGTGCTGATGAAATACTTTCTGAAATCCTTGATACCATCGACATCAGCCATTTTCATCAGAGCGCTCTCCACCGTGTTTATATCTGCTCTCAGCATCATTGAGCGTATAGTCTCCCTGGGGAAGCTCTGCTGTCGTATCGTTCCATAGGGCAGAGAGGAGCAGATTTCGTCAACGATAAAGCCGACAATATCATCAGCTTCTTTGAAACCGTCCCTGCCGTCAGCACAGAGCCACTCTCCGAGATCCAAATAGCCGATATTCTCTCTAACGACTTCGGTATATTCATCAATTTCTTCCTGATTGTATCTGTCCGTCATTCTTCTTCCTGAACTTTCAACAGAATTTTTGTTGAAAGTTTCACTTGTCGGCGCAGAAGGAATGATAGAGGATTTATTACTCAGTAATGAATTTTTTTGTATTGTATCTTTTGTATTATATTGACCGTGATTTTCAGAGGGCAGAGTTTCAGGCGGTTGAGAATCAAGATACAGGTTTTCTGCCCCTTGTTTTTCGACCGATGATGAAGCGGCTTTTTTTGCACGACCGCCCTCACGGATAGTGATAGCTTTTCTCCTTGTCTCAGCTTCGATCTCGTCAGCTTCTTCTTTGCTGATTGGCTCATCAAAGAAGCTATATACATATTCAAAGCAGTTGTTCATGCTCTCATTCGGCAGGAGTTTTGTACGCACAAGGTAGCCCATATCAATGAGCTTGCCGACAGCATTATGAACAGCCGTCCTGCCCTCCTTGCAGATAGCCACAAGCCCAGACATAGAAAAATTCCAGTAATTCGGCAGAGAAAGCACCTTGAGAAGAAAGCCGAGGAGCTTGTTTCTGATCTCTTTGTTCCGCAGGAGCTTGCTGCTTATCATTGTAAAGTTACTGTCTT
>WFLZ01000179.1 GCA_009177225.1 Clostridia bacterium | reverse complement strand
TATGAATTTTTCTATTGCCATACGGTCTTTGTCGGTTATCTTTTTATCGGAATTAAGCAATGTGCCGTCCATATCGCTCATAATAATAATTTTTGATATATCTTCAAACAAAATTTCCACCTCATTTTCAAGTCTTTTCAATTTTGTTCAATACTTTTCTGAAATAATCGGGAAGTTCACTTGTAAACTCCATGTATTCACTGGTAGTCGGGTGAATAAAGCCTATTTTACGGGCGTGCAGACACTGTCCGTCGAGGTCTCTGTAAGGCTTTCCGTAAACGTCGTCACCGAGAACAGCGTGACCGATATACGAAAGATGCACACGAATCTGGTGTGTTCTGCCTGTTTCAAGTCTAAGTCTGACATACGCAAAACCGCCGTACTGCTTTATTACAGAATAATGGGTAATGGCATTCCGTGAACTTTCCGTAGTCACACACATTTTTTTACGGTCTGTCTTATGCCGTCCTATAGGAGCGTCAATAGTTCCGGAAATATCCTTGAAATAGCCCGTTGCAACCGCTTCATACTCACGGGTGAAACTGTGTTCCTTAATCTGCTGTGCAAGATGCAGATGCGATTTATCATTTTTCGCAACAATAAGCAATCCACTTGTATTCTTGTCAATTCTGTGGACGATTCCCGGACGGATTACGCCGTTTATGCCGGAAAGACTTTCACCACAGTGATAAAGCAGAGCATTTACAAGCGTACTGTTATAATTTGCGTGGGCAGGGTGTACAACCATGCCCTTCGGCTTATTCACAACAAGCAGGTCATTGTCCTCATAAACTATATCAAGCGGAATATTTTCCGGAACAGCGTCCATAACCTGCGGTTCAGGAATTTCAACCGAAATACAGTCATCTGACTTTATTTTATAATTTTTACTTGTATTTTTTCCGTTGACAAGAATATTTCCCTTTTCAAGAAGTCCCTGCACGGCGGAGCGTGTCAGTCCGTCGATATTATCGGAAATATATTTGTCAATTCTTCCGCCGGCACTCCCCTCACCGACAGAAAGATTTATAATTTCAGGCATTTTTTTCTGCCTCCTGTTTAGCCTTTTCAATTTTAGGGTCAATGAATATACCATAAATCAACAGCAGAACAAACGCCACCGTAACGCATATATCCGCTACATTGAAAATCGCAAACCTGAAAAGCTTTATTTCAAACATATCAACAACGTACCCGAAACGTATACGGTCAATCAGATTTCCTATACCACCCGCAACGAAAAGACCCATTGCAACGTCAAGCAGTTTTGAACGCTTTATCAATAAGAACATTGCAATAATTCCGGCAATAATCACAAGTGAGGTAAATCCCACAAGAAACCAACGTTGTCCCGACATACTGCCGAAAATCGCACCGTCGTTTTCAAGATAAGTGAGGTCAATAATTTTAAAGTCACCGAAATGAATGAAGTCCATGCTTCTAACTGGCTGAAGTACCTCAACAGACCAGTTTTTAACAATCTGGTCAGCAACAACCAGTAAGCAAATCATAACAACAAGAAAAACAGCCACTATAAAAATTTATCCTTTCAATAAATGTGCCTGCTGCCATTGAGACAGCAGGCAATATAGTACAAAAATTATACTTCAACAGCAGTAACACATCTTTGGCAGAGTGTCGGGTGTTCGTGGTTTGTACCAACGTATTTTGAATAACACCAGCAACGTTCACACTTTTCGCCCTCTGCCTTGACAACTTCAATATTGCTTACAGTAATACCATTTGTCTCTACATCTTTAGCATCTCTGTCACCGACAAATACTACTTCTGAAACAATGAGAGCCGTTGTAAGGTCCTGTTTATCTTTTTCAAAAATATCAACCTGATTCTCATGGCAATGAATGATTACTTTTGCTTCAAGTGATTTTCCTATAATCTTGGCATTTCTTGCATTTTCAAGAGCCTTGTTTACTGTTTCTCGAACTATCTCAATAAAGCTCCACTTGTTTTTAAAATAAACAGATGATTCAATTCCACTCTTTTCAGGCATCTGATTGAGGAATACACTTTGTGTATCGTCGTTTGCAGAATGAGGCATGAATCCCCATATTTCTTCGGCAGTAAAGGAAATAATCGGTGCGGCAAGTCTTGCAACAGCACTAAGAATCTTATACATAGCAGTCTGTGCGGAACGACGGAGTTCGGAATCTTCCTTTTCACAGTAAAGCCTGTCCTTGATGATGTCAAGATAGAAGTTGGACATATCAATTACGCAGAAATTATGAATTGCGTGGAAAGCAATATGGAAATCAAAAGCGTTGTAACCCTCGTTTACCTTGTCAATAAGTGCATCAAGACGCATCATTGCCCACTTGTCAAGTTCTGTAAGCTTATCATTAGAAACACAGTCAGTATCAGGATTGAAGCCCTTACCGTTGCCGAGATTTCCGAGAATGAATCTTGCTGTATTTCTGATTTTCTTGTAAGCGTCTGAAAGCTGACTGAGAATCGGCTTTGAAATTCTTATATCAGAATGATAGTCGGAAGATGCAACCCACAGACGAAGAATATCAGCACCATACTGGTCAGTGATTTCACTGGGGTCAATACCGTTTCCGAGTGACTTGTGCATGGTCTTGCCCTGTCCGTCAACTACCCAGCCGTGAGTACATACAGCCTTATAAGGAGCAGAACCCTTGTAAACCACAGATGTAAGAAGTGATGACTGGAACCAGCCTCTGTACTGGTCAGCACCTTCAAGATAGAGGTCAGCAGGCCATGAAAGATTTTTATTCTGTTCCATTACGGCAGAGTGGGAAACACCACTGTCAAACCATACGTCCATAATGTCGTATTCCTTTGTGAACTCTCCACAGCCGCAATCACACTTTATGCTTTCGGGAATAAATTCCTTAACGTCCTTGGTCCACCATGCGTCAGACCCTTCTGCACGGAACAAATCAGCAATTGCCTTTATAGTATCGTCATTGACAATCGGCTTACCACAGTCCTTACAGTAGATAATCGGAATCGGTACGCCCCATGTTCTCTGACGTGAAATGCACCAGTCACTACGGTCACGAACCATGCCTTTAATTCTGTCCTCGCCCCATTCGGGAATCCACTGAACAGACTCAATAGCTTTTATAGCCTCGTCCTTGAAACCATTAACCGAACAGAACCACTGTTCAGTTGCACGGTAGATAATAGGACTGTTACATCTCCAGCAGTGCGGATACTGGTGGACAATTTTCTGAATAGCAAGGAGTGCGTTAAGTTCTTCAAGCTTCTTTGCAATAGCCTTGTTAGCTGTATCGGTGTCCATGCCCTCAAACTCACCTGCTTCGGCGGTCTGTCTGCCCTTTGAGTCAACGCATACGATAATTCCGATATCGTCGTACTTCTTGCACACTTCAAAGTCCTCGACACCATAGCCGGGAGCAGTATGAACGCAGCCTGTACCGCTTTCAAGAGTTACATGGTCGCCGACAATAACAGGTGAAAGTCTGTCATAAAGAGGGTGTTTTGTCTTAATGCCCTCAAGTTCCGCACCTGTGAAAATTCCGTCTGTTGTATACTCTGTAATACCTGCTGTTTCCATAGTTGTTCTGACGAGTTCTTCTGCCATTACATAGTACTCGTCGCCGACCTTTACAAGAGTATAGTTATATTCAGGTCCAAGACAGATAGCAAGGTTGCCCGGAATAGTCCATGTAGTAGTAGTCCAGATAACGAAGTAAACTTTTGAGAGGTCAAGACCCATTCCGGTAAAAATACCCTTATCGTCAGTAACATTGAACTTTACATAGATAGAGTGACAGGGGTCATTTGAATACTCAATTTCAGCCTCTGCAAGAGCGGTGTTACAGTCGGGACACCAGTAAACCGGTTTAAGCCCCTTATACATATAACCTCTCTTTGCCATTTCTCCGAAAACTTCAATCTGACGTGCTTCAAACTCGGGTTTAAGAGTAAGATACGGGTCGTCATAATCGCCGAGAGTACCGAGACGCTTGAACTGCTTCATCTGGTTGTTGACGTGCGTCATAGCAAAGTCATGACAGTGCTTTCTGAGTTCAACGGGTGGAATTGCACCGTTTTCAACACCGATTGCTTTCATTGCTTTGAGTTCAATCGGCAGACCGTGAGTGTCCCAGCCGGGAACGTAAGGAGCGCAGAAACCGCTCATATTCTTATATTTTACTATAAAGTCTTTGAGGGTTTTATTGAGAGCCGTACCGAGATGAATCTCACCGTTTGCATACGGAGGACCGTCGTGAAGAATATATGAAGGCTTACCCTGATTCTTTTCAATCATCTTATAGTAAAGTCTTTCATTTTCCCACTTTTCAAGGGTAGCAGGTTCTCTTTTAGGCAGATTTCCACGCATAGGGAAGTCTG
>WFLZ01000042.1 GCA_009177225.1 Clostridia bacterium | reverse complement strand
CGGCACATGTACGCTCCTTGAGGTTTCTTGATACGCTTGTGTTGAAAGCAGGTGTGCTGTCGAGAATATCAGAAACAGTGATTCCGCCTTCAAGTGCAATTTCAAATGAGAAGCTTGAAACCTTCTTATCCTGAGCTGCTGTTACGTGCATATCAACGTCAACTGATTTTCCTGCCTCGGCATGCCAATAACCGTCATCAGAATCCGGATTGTCAAAGTCAAATACAAAGTCGCCTTTTACGTCATCAGGTTGCTTTGTAGTAGTTGTGGTATTTGTGGTATTTGTAGAAGCAGCAGTAGCTGTAGTACCGCCTTCACCAACCTGAATATAACCCTTCTGTACTTCTACATTTTCATAAAATACATCATTCTTTTCACCAGAAAGCTGAGCCTTTGTTATATTGATTGCATAAAGTCCGTCAGGTGTTCCGGCAGGTACATCAAAAGTATACATAATTGCTGTACCGTTCTTTGCAATAATACCATGACCGTCGCTACCCTCACAAGTACCAGCACATGTACGCTCCTTGAGGTTTCTTGATACACTTGTATTAAAAGCAGGTGTGCTGTCGAGAATATCAGAAACAGTGATTCCGCCTTCAAGTTCAATTTCAAAGGAGAAGCTTGAAACCTTCTTGCTTTGATTTGCTGTGACATACATATCAACGTCAACTGATTTTCCTGCCTCGGCATGCCAGTAACCGTCTGTAGACTCAGGATTATTAAAATCAAAAACGAAGTCTGCATTAGACGCATTCTTATTTGCAGTAACATCTTTTACCCCGTCCATACTAACATTAGGCTGCACGGCAGGAACACTGCCGGCAGCACTAACTACAAGAGACGAAGTAAATGCACTTGACACAAACGTTGCCGCCATGACAAGAGATGTAACTGCGGAAAGCAGTTTCTTCATCTGTGCATTTCCTTTCCGGGCAATTGCCCCATTATTATTAAATTTTGCTGATTACTTGTTAACAGGAAGTTCTACAAGGTGTACAATGCTCTGAATGATAGCCTTGGAGTCTTCAGCTGTAAGTTCTTCACCATTCTTCGGGTTGTAGCAGTCAGCGTTGCGCTTGCCCTGGTCTGAAACATCAATTGACTTAGCATCGTTGAGGTATCTGTTGAGGATAACAACGTCGTTGATTTTTACCTGACCGTCGCAGTTTGTATCACCGTAGTGAACTGTACCACTACCACTCGGATTCTGAGAGCTTGTTGAAGTTGAAGTTGAACCCTGTCCGCTTGTAGTAGTTGTAGCACTTGTTGTAGTTGTAGCACTTGTTGTAGTTGTAGCACTTGTTGTAGTTGTTGAGGACTGAGGTGGATCAATAGAATCGCCAACCTGAATGTAACCAGTCTTTACACCTACAGTGTCATAGAACACGTCGTTCTTTTCACCAGAAAGCTGAGCCTTTGTTATACTGATTGCATAAAGTCCGTCAGGTGTTCCAGCAGGTACATCAAAAGTATACATAATTGCTATACCGTCATTTACGATAATACCATGACCATCGCTGCCCTCACAAGTACCGGCACATGTACGCTCCTTGAGGTTTCTTGATACGCTTGTGTTGAAAGCAGGTGTGCTGTCGAGAATATCAGAAACAGTGATTCCGCCTTCAAGTGCAATTT
>WFLZ01000254.1 GCA_009177225.1 Clostridia bacterium | reverse complement strand
ATCCGTTCTTTGAAGGCTATTCAAAGCCGAATTATTCTGCCAAAGACCTTGAAAAACTCGATGAAAGAAACATTGAGTACAACGGAAAACTTTATAATCAGTACGAAATTTCGCAAATTCAGCGGCGTTATGAAAGAGAAATCCGTGCCGCCAAGCGTGAACAGGTCGCTTTCAGAACTGCTGTTGAAGAAGCTGACGACCCTGAACTGAAACAGGTCATGCAGGATTCGCTTAATTATGCAAATTCTCTTGTCAGGGATAAACAGGCAAAGATGCGTGATTTTATTAAGCAGACTGGACAAAATAGTGATTATTTTAGAGAGCAGAATTATCCGAAAGAAAATACTCGAAATAATATAGAGTTTGCAAAAAATAACTTGACTTCTGCTAAAAATGATGGTACAATAGAAGTACCAAAAACACTGTCAGGATATGAAAAAGCTAAAGCAGCATATATGGAGAAAATCAGAAATACAGAAATAATGAAGCCTGAAAATAAGGAAGCAGTAGAAAAGGCACTTAAAACTTTGATTGATGAGGGCGATTTCTGTATGAGACTTGAAGAAAACACGCTTAAAATTATTGCTGATTCAGGAGATAAGCGTTTCAAAACACAGATGGAAACCGGAACATCGGGTGGTGCATATAATCCTGAATACCGAAAAAAAGCAACTTGCACTTTATTTGGTGTTGATTCTTCACAAGTTCCTGATACTGCATTTGAAAAATATGGTTTTCTTGCAGGAAAAGATAAATCAATAACTTTTGCAGATGGTGAAGCTGATGGATATGGAAATATATTAGTGCAATTTAAAAAAGAAAGTATTTTTGATAGAACTACATATACAGTTGGTGATTCTTTGAATGGTGTAGACGATAGCTCATTATTTGCTGGAAAAGTTTCTGAACCGTCTGTTTGTGCAGTTCCGCAGGATAATTTCATTGACAAAACCATTGAAGCATCTGCAAAATTCAACAATGGTTCAATTAAAAATCATATAGAGTTTTGCCATGAAGCGATGGTAGATTATATTGAACTTCAATATCATGGAGATTTAACATTGAATGATATTGAAACAGTATATTATCAGGATAGTATTGATGAAAATTTGAAGAAAAATCTTGAAGAATTAGGCATAAAAACACAGAAAGTAGAAAGCTGAGGTTTATTTATGAAAGTAGTAATGACCGACAGAGCAAAAGAACGATTTGTTATTGAAATGGATAAACCATTTAATCTTTGTCGTAATATGGGTGCGAAGTATATTTTGCTGAATATCAATCGTCTCAATATTCCGTCGCATAGAATAGAATGTGGATATAACATTCAAAGGTTTATACGCTCTAATCTTGTAGACAATGCATTAGAAGAAGAAAATATACCACAGCCGATAAAGGATAAACTGAAAGAACTCGGAATAACTGAATAAAATTAAAACGCTCTTTAAGGGGCGTTTTAATTATGCTTAAATTGTATTTGAAAGGAGGATAAAAATGTATATACCAAACTATAACAGTGCTTTGCTTGAACTTTGTGCTAAGGAAAGTTTTGCTGTTGATTATTCTGAATACGTCAGAGCGGTGCTTAGCAGAAAGCACTACGGACAGACAAGAAAATATCGTAGATAAAGGCTTTAAGCCTTATTTTTATACTTGAAAGGAGTTTTGAAAATGAAAATTAAGGCGTCGGCAGGAGAACTTGCTTATCTTATGGAGGAAATTAACAGACTTTCTCCTGTAAATATTGAGGGTACACTTGAAGTTACAGACGATGAAACCGAAAGAACAACCGGACAGGAGGGTGGTTTTCCGCACATTCGTATGACT
>WFLZ01000282.1 GCA_009177225.1 Clostridia bacterium | reverse complement strand
TGAAAAGTCAGCCGGATGTGTGTGCAGTGAATTTGTAATGTGCTATCCGCCCGGAATACCGATACTTGCCCCCGGTGAACTCATAACGGACGAAATTATTGAGTATATAAAATATGCCAAAGATAAAGGCTGTTCTATGACAGGTACGGAGGATATTAATATTGAATATCTGAATGTTATTGTATAAAAGGACTAAATGATATGAAGAAATTGAATTTTATTTTGCTTGTATTGTTGGACATTGTTTCAATAGTGGTTGCAGACGGGAGTATTATCGAAATCAAGGGGATTATTGCATATATTATTTTTGCAGTAACTTTTGTGATAAATATATTGTTTCTCTGGAAAAAACAATGGAAACTTTTTAATCAGTTGTTGATATCATTTCTTATATTTGTGTATCTGCTTACGGGAGCGGTTTTTCTGATACGTGAAGACAGCAGAGAAGTCATCGAAAAAACTTCAGACGGCAGATATATTTACATAATCTATGAAATCAATCCCGGAGCTATGGGACATCTTTCATATATGGACAATGTTTATTATAGTCTGGTTGATACAGATTTGCTTACCGTGCGTATTTTGAAAAGTTCGAAACATTACAGATACAGAGGGTAAAATTATAATTAATAAAGAGGAAAATTATGAATGAAAAAATAGTTTCACTAAAGCACCAGCAAACCGGTGAGCTGAACGGTCGTGACTGCATATATATTGATAGGGTAACTCAGGACGATATGGATAATTTGACTTTTAAAGGTGAAATAAACTGCTGGCTTGCGGAAAAAATAAAAACCGAAAAATTCATACCCTATAAACTTACATTTCATAGAGTAGTAACTTATTTTGTGTGTGAACTTGACACCTACGAAAATATTGACCATTCAGCACACCTTGACTATAGCTGTTTCAATTTTGTTGAGAACAGTAAATGGCTTGAAAATTTTCCGGTCAGGGAAGATTTCGACAAGTCAATATATAAACACTATCAGGTGTTTACGTATGATTTTGTGTACAATATTATTGCAGTAGATTTTGATTTTTTGGTAAGTGGTCTGTGGAACGTTCGCACCGCAACAACAGAAGATTTACAGACAGTAACCGACGTAGTGCAGAAAACTATAAATGAGGTCTATCCGAAATACTACCCTAAGGGTGCAGTTGATTTTTTCCTTGAACATCACAGAAAAGACATTATCAGAAAGGACATTGACAACGGCTGTGTTTATCTGCTGAAAGACAATGAAAATATTATAGGTACAGTAACAATAAATGATAACGAAATAAACAGACTGTATATACTGCCTGAATATCAGCAGAAAGGTTATGGCGGATTTCTGCTTGACTTTGCAGAAAAAATGATTTTTGAAAAGCATGATGAGATATTTTTGTATTCATCGTTTCCGGCAAAACCTGTTTATCTTAAAAGAGGATACAGAGAATGTGAGTATGAGATATTTGACACCAGTAACGGAGATTTTCTGTGCTGTGACATTATGAAAAAGAAAAAATAATCTACTGGAGGGATTTTTATGGAATTGTGGTTTACAGAGCGACATACTCCGAATGTTAAATTTTCAATAAAGGTTGACAGACAGCTTTACAGTGGTAAAAGCGAGTTTCAGAGAATTGATATATTCGACTCAAAGGAGTTCGGTCGCTTTTTAACGCTTGACGGCTATA
>WFLZ01000236.1 GCA_009177225.1 Clostridia bacterium | reverse complement strand
TTACGGCACATTCCGGTGCAAGACCGTCGCACGCATCATGGCAGGGAAAAATTGTGTCGCTGTCCGGACGGAAAGGTTATTTGTCAAAATCCGATATCGGTTACGGCACTGGTGACGGCTTCGGCGGCTGGAACTGCCGTCATGACTGGTTTCCATTCTTTGAGGGAATCAGTGAACCGGCATATACTTCCCGACAGCTTGAAGAACTTGACGAAAAGAATATTGAGTACAACGGTAAAATGTACAGTCAGTACGAAATATCACAGATTCAGCGAAGATATGAGCGTGAAATTCGTGCCGCCAAGCGTGAACAGGCTGCTTTCAGAACTGCTGTTGAAGAAGCTGACGACCCTGAACTGAAACAGGTCATGCAGGATTCGCTTAATTATGCAAATTCTCTTGTCAGGGATAAACAGGCGAAAATGCGTGATTTTATTCAGCAGACTGGACAGAATCGTGATTATTTCAGGGAGCAGAATTACGGCAAAGTTTCATATTCAAATAACGAGTCAGACAGTGATTTTTCGGGAAAAATAAAGAACATATTGACAGTCAAAAAATATATGAATGTTGTAAATGATTTCGCTGAAAGTTTACCAAATATAGAAAATAAAAAAGTTTCCTCTATTTTAGAAAACGCTTATAAAAATGTGACTTTTGATAAATCTCCGGGAAAAAACAGTTATTTCGATAATGATAAAAATAAAATATATATTGCCAAAAATGCTACAAAATCTACGATTGCTCATGAACTTTTTCATAAGGCTGACCATTATAATCGTATAGTTGACAGTGGTCTGCTTGATAAATGCATAAATAATGATTATGAAAATTTAAAAAATAAAGCTGAAAAAACTGGACTTTCTATTGAAGATATGTTATACTTAAATTATCCTGAAGCGTTTGAGAGAAAAGGTAAAATGAAAGTAGAATACAGAGGTTTTTCTGATATTATCAATGGCATGACTAATGGTGATGTAAAGCTTGGATATGGTCATAGTAAAGACGGATACTGGGAAAAGGAACTTGCATTGCCACGAGAAACATTTGCACAGTATGGAAGGTTTTATTATGACAACAATCCGGATGTTCTAAAATTAGTCAATGAAGTTTTGCCTGATACTTCAAAACAAATGGACATGATAGTTAATCTTATAAGTAGATTTGGAGGATAATTTTATGTATTATGGTAAGATGACAAAAGAACTCAATAAATTATATTCAGAATATTTTAATATTTGGAAATGTGACCCTGATTTTTACGAAAACGCTGAATACGGCGAAGATGAATATGATGAATATGTAGAAGATATAAAAAAAGCTTTGGAAATGGGAGTGGAACTTCCAGATATTTATCCGCACGACGATGAATATTAAAAATAAAAACGCTCTATAATGGGCGTTTTAATTATGCTTAAATTGTATTTGAAAGGAGGATAAAAATGTATATACCAGACTATAACAGTGCTTTGTTTTCGCTTTATGCAGAGGACAGTTTTGCTGTTGATTACCTTTCATATGTCAGAACAGTACTTCACAGAAAGCATTACGGGCATACAGGAAAATATCGCAGATAAAGGCTTTAAG
>WFLZ01000105.1 GCA_009177225.1 Clostridia bacterium | reverse complement strand
TACAATAGGTAAAATAATAGGTTTGTATTTTGTGTGGCAGATAATTGCGTTTTGTGTTAAATCTTTTATGTGGGGCATATTTGGCTATAGAAATTCTTATGAGATACTTTCCCATATAAATTTTGTTTTACAATTGATAGTGCCGATTATAGTACTTGTTTTCATAATCAGGAAAAACATAAAGCTGAAAAAAGAACTAAAAGAAAAGTTAGAGATAATAAACAAGAAAAATAAAGTCTGAAAGGAAAATTTAAAATGATACATAAGTACAAGTTGAATGGATTTAATATTGTTCTGGACGTGAACAGCGGTGGCGTTCACATCGTTGACGAACTCACCTATGACCTTCTCGACAACGTTGAACCGCCATTTTCAGAGGAATGTCCCGAAAAGGCACTTGAAAAGCTTTCAAAGGTTTATGACGTTGAAGATGTCAAGACCTGTTACAATGAAATTGTCGAACTCTACAACGACAAGATTCTTTTTTCCGACGACGACTATGAAAAATATGCTGAATATACAGTAGCATCACCTGTAAAGGCAATGTGCCTTAATATCGCACACGACTGCAATTTGCGTTGTAAATACTGCTTTGCTTCAACGGGAGACTTCGGCAAGGGCAGAAAACTTATGTCCTTTGAAACAGGCAAGCACGCTATCGACTTCCTGCTTGAAAATTCCGGAAACCGTCCTAACCTCGAACTTGATTTCTTCGGCGGTGAACCGCTTATGAATTTCGACGTTGTAAAGCAGATTGTTGAGTATGCAAGAAGCCGTGAAGCAGAGTTCAACAAGAAATTCCGCTTTACTATCACCACAAACGGACTTCTGCTTGATGACAACAAAATTGACTTTATCAACAAGGAGATGTCTAACGTCGTTCTTTCCATTGACGGCAGAAAGGAAGTCAACGACTTTATGCGTGTGCGTGTTGACGGAACAGGCTGTTATGACAAGATTCTGCCTGCTTTCAAAAAGCTTGTTGACGGCAGAGGTGACAAAGAGTACTATGTAAGAGGTACGTTTACAAACCATAATCTTGACTTTGCTGATGACGTTTTTGCTCTTTATGACGCAGGTTTTGACCAGATTTCAATTGAGCCTGTTGTGGGAGATTCTGACGAGTACGCTCTCACTGAAAAAGACTTGCTTGACGTTTTCAACGAGTACGAGAGACTTGCAAAGAGAATTATCGAAAACGAAAAGAACGGCAAAAAGTTCAATTTCTTCCACTTCATGATAGACCTCGACCAAGGTCCTTGCGCTATCAAGAGACTGCGTGGCTGTGGTTGTGGAAATGACTACGTTGCCATTACTCCGGACGGAGATATTTTCCCGTGTCACCAGTTTGTAGGAATTGACGAGTACAAGATGGGCAATATCGACGAGGGTACTTTTAATCAGGAAATGAAACAGGACTTTGCAAAGGCTCACGTTTATACAAAACCTGAGTGTAAAAAATGCTGGGCAAAGTTCTATTGTAGTGGCGGTTGCAATGCTAACAACTATCAGTATATGGGCGACATAAGAACCGCTCACAAACTTTCATGCCAGCTTGAGAAAAAGCGTCTTGAATGTGCTATCATGATGAAAGCTATCCGTATTTTCGGAGAACAGGAGCAGTAACAGTCATACTACATTTGATTCGGAGGAAATTTTGAATAAAACTGTAAGTATTAATGATATTATATCATATAGTTATATTTATAAAAACAATGAAGAATGTGATTTCTATTTTGACCTGAAAGAATTACAGGTTTATAGCAGGGAACAAATGAAATCTGAGTTTGGCTATGATGATAATTTGCTTGACGACGAGTATACATTGCATTATAGTTATAACATTATACCTATGTTTTATGTTGTTGAAAATTCAAAAATAAGGGAATTTCTGTTGTTGGAAAATAATAAGAAAATCACAAAAAAAGTTGAAAGAATGAATCAAAGTGAAATTGAAGGACTTTTTCAGACAATGTTTGATTATGATTATGGTTTCGGATATAGGTGGGTAAAATATATAGAAAAATATAAGATTGATTCTGCAATTGAATGGTGTGAAAAGAATAATATACCTTATACAATATAATTAAATATGGAAGGAGTTTTGTTACGATGAATCAGATATGGGAAAAACTTTATTTATCGGCAAAGTCCGTACAGAATGAACGCAGAATATCCGTTTATGTGTCGGGAGGAGAAGTGTCGGCGGCTATACTTTCAGCATCAGGCAGAATATATACAGGAGTGTGTATAGATACGTGTTCGACGCTCGGAATATGTGCTGAACGCAATGCAATATTCAATATGATTACGAACGGTGAAAATGAGATAGACAAGGTACTTGCAATTATGCCGGACGGTAAAAACGGAGCACCCTGCGGAGCGTGTCGTGAACTTATGGTACAGCTTATGCCGGACAGTTACAAGGATATAGAAATCATGCTTGACTACGAAACCCGAAAGATTGTAAAATTAGGTGACATTACGCCTGAATGGTGGATATAGGGAGAGTGCTTTGATGTATGAAAAACAGAGTCAAGCTTAGAGTTATGGACATTGATGGAGAAAAGTATCTGTGGTCGTATAACTACGATGACACGGATTTTTCAAATTACCCTTATTCGTATTATCTGTTTGCACCCAAAGATAATAACAAATTAAAAGTCAGAGTGTATTTTACACGGTATAGTCCCAATATGGATATAAACGCTTATTTGGACGAAGGTACACCTTGTTTTTACAGAGAAGAAAAAATTATTCTGAATCTTTGTCGTCCGTTTTTTGCCCGACAAATTATTGAATACGTTTTTAATAATCTGTGTAGTAAGTACGACGTTGGCGAGATTAATATTAAAGACGGTGACAATATTCTGAATGAATTGGGCTATAAAGATTTTTACTGACAAAATCCGAAATATTATAAAATTAGGCGATATCACGCCTGAATGGTGGATATAATGAAACGAAAAACAAGAACTATAACTGTCAATAATAAAAAGTATGTATGGTGGTGGGACATTATCAACTATACAACTTCGTTATTTCTTTCGCCGGAGGGCGACAAGACTTCAACTATCAGTGTCGATTTTACGGACAAATGCATCAATGGTCAATTCAATATGAGCGTGATTGTCAGAAAAGACGGCACGGAAAAAGCTGTAAAAATAGTTGAGCCTGCAATGGCTGGTCTAATTCTGCCTTACTTGCAGGAGCAGGGGATTTTCAAAACTCGTAAACATATCGTAAT
>WFLZ01000060.1 GCA_009177225.1 Clostridia bacterium | reverse complement strand
TGTTTCTTTGGCGGCTTCTTTCCAGCCTGTCGGCATCATTTCATATATGAGGCTCATCTGGTCTTTTCCCATGACTCTATTATATCATATTTTTTCTCTTTTGTTAAGTGTACGCATATGTTAGCATGGGGGCACTTGACTGTCCAGTGGATAATGTGATTTTGAATTTAGGTTCAGGTGGCTGTTATACAAATTTAGAAATTGCTGAAGCAGCAAATGAGGCTTTTGGAAACGTCGGCAACCTTGAGTATAAGTCTGATACAGATGAGGGCATAAAAGATTCGTACATGGATTCATCCGCTTTGGTGTTGGCCGGATATGTGCATCGATATGATTTCAAGACAGCAATGCATGACATTGCTGCTATATATAAAAATGGTGTGTAAAGGTGATATCATGAAAGAACGAAGGAAAGAATTACAAAGCGATCAATTTAAGTACGATCCGTTTTATTCATATTTTTTGAAACGCGGTCTTGATATAGTTGTTTCACTTGTAGCTATGCCTTTTGTATTAATGATAGGAATTCCTATTGCTTTACTGATCAAGCTTGAAGATGACGGTGATGTTTTTTCTGCGATGAGCGATATGGAAAGAACATGAAAAAATTTCGTATGCTGAAGTTCCGTAGCATGAAAATGAATGCAGCGGACATTCGAAACCCTGATGGTACGACCTATAATTCAGTGAAAGACGACAGGCAAACGAAGATTGGAAAAATCCTACGGCAAACCAGTCTTGATGAGCTTCCGCAGTTTCTGAATGTGCTGATGGGAGATATGAGTCTAGTTGGACCGAGACCGAGTCCTATGGGAAATGAGAAAACATATACGACGTTTATCAAAAAGAAGTTCAAGGTTCGCCCTGGCATTACCGGATATAATCAGGCATTAAAGCGTAACAGTGCAACATTGGAGGAATGATACAAGAACGACGTGTATTATGCAGAAAATGTTTCTTTTCAGTTAGATGCAAAGATCATAATGATGACTGTAAAAAGTGTACTTGGTAGAAAGAACATTTATAACTCGTAAAGGAGGCTGGATTGTGGATATCTCTGATTTGAGAGCACATCAACTGCGTGCAGTAAAAGCACTGCATATCGTTGACAATATTTGTCAGAAGAATGGAATTTCATATTTTATGATTGCTGGAACAACGCTCGGTGCAATTCGTCACAAAGGCTTTATTCCTTGGGACGATGACGTTGATATTGCAATGAAGCTGCCGGATTTCCATAAGTTTTTGAAAGTTGCATCGAAGTATATTAAGGAGCCTTTCATCTGGCGGCACACATCTGTTGATAAGGAATATGCAACTCTGAGCGGTGGAATTTATGATGAAAACGGAGATCCACTTGTTACGGTATTTCCGTTAGTAAAGTTGAGTGACAAACCGATTGCAAGAAAGAGTCAATGGATTATCCGCAAAGTTTTTTCCCCTGTCTGGCAACGCAAAGTGTATTATCAAGTTCCCGCAAGTCACATGAATACGAAACAGCGTATTTCAATCGCTATTTCCAGTGTCCTTTCATTGTTTATTTCCAAGCAGAATGTACTTCGTATTTTGAGATGGAACGAAAGACGGTATGAGAAACAGAATGTTAAGTGGTATTGCAATATATAGTCAATCCACTTTACAAACGAACACAAAAGTGATATAATAAAAATATGAGTAAAAGTAAAGATTTAAGAGAAACAGCAGTAGCATATCAAAAAGAAGGACATACATATGAAGA
>WFLZ01000036.1 GCA_009177225.1 Clostridia bacterium | reverse complement strand
TATCAGGGCGGGTACTGCTGGTGTAAAGAAAGAAAATGTGTTCCATCTGCATATGGAAGAAAACGAGCAAATCTTCTTGGATTTATGAATGCAGTAACATATGAAACCATAAATGTAATGAATGATTCTTACTTGAATTCCGACAGCGTATGTGAGGGCTTGAAGAAACTGCGAAAGAAATTTCCTAATGAATCTATTTATGTGATTCTGGATAATGCTGCTTATCAGAGATGCAAAAAAGTGAAGCAAAAAGCGGAACTATTGAATATTAATTTGATCTTTTTGCCGCCTTATTCACCAAATCTGAATCTAATTGAAAGACTTTGGAAATTTCTTCGTAAAAATGTTCTTTCTAACAAATACTACCATAGTTTTCAAGATTTTTTCTATGCTATTGAATGATTTATTAACAATCTTCATGTCAGTTGTTTTGATCAGCTTTCTTCTCTCCTGTCCTTCAATTTTGAATTGTTAGATTCTCTTGCTTTAAACGGACATTAGATTAGAGGACGGTATAATTTGCTAACGGAGGCAGAAAATGAATAAAGAAGATTTCAGACAATATATGCTCTGTGGTCATGGACGGTGCTTTTCTGCAACTCCTGACAAACTTGAAAATTTCAGAGAAATAGTTCTGTATGGTTGTCTCAATGATATATCTTTTGACTTACAGTGTGAGGGTTCGAGAGGACTTTTTATGTATAACCTTGCTTTACAGTACGAGGACTATAATTATTTTCTGAAACCTGCAATTGAAAAATTTCTTTCACCGGAAGTCTGCGACGACTGGCATTTAATAAATCATCTGGCTGACTTTATTGATTATTTCGCAGACGATTACGGTGACAAATCCGCACAGAAAGCTATTGAGGAAAAGTATAAACAGCTTTACAGGCTTTTAATAAGTTTAAGGTGGAGTAGCCGTGCAAATAAAGTATCACAGTGTTATGAATATATTTCTATAATATTAATGCAGAAAAGCACTATTGACCGTGCAATGAAGATTTTCGAGGATATGGGGAATTTTTTCATACGTCGCCGGAGAGCGTCTGACGATAGGCTCAAAGGAGAATTTTTATGGTTCTGGCACTGCACCTGTGAAAAGTACGACGAAAAATATCTTGCGGAAAAACTTGATATTATCAGTAAAAACAACGCAGGAATCAAACGTTTCCGGCGTGTGATGTTCCATAAAGAAGATGAACGTATAATTAAAAGAAAAAATATGTCAGCAGACGAGTTTATAGAACTTGCGAAAAATCAGTCTGTACAGCGTAAGGACGTGATTGCTTTAAGACGTGTGGAAAGTTCCGAAAAAATGAAAGTCGCTCAGGCGGTCATTTCGGAAAGTAATCCCGACAAAAAAGCTGAATTACTTAAAGCGTTCACGATTTCAAAAAATCCGTTTCCGCTTGACCCCGAAATTCTTATGGAATACGCCTTTTCAGATAACAGGACACTCAGGGAAAGCGCTGTTGAAGTACTTCTTTATGACATAAAGGCAGACTGTGTACATAATTTTGCAGTGAAACTTCTTGAAAAAAGTTTTTCACCGAATGCAATGCGTATTCTACTGAACAATTACCGTGACAGTGACAAGGAATTTATTATTGATAAACTGAACAGCATTGAAGTAGACCGTGACGACGAATCAGGCTGGCACAGAATAGTTATGGGTATTAATGACAACATACAGCAAATGCCTGAAGAAGCTGTTATGTTTGTTTATGAGAGGTCAATGTGTTCATGCTGTAGGGAAAATGCGGTGTCTGAACTGATAAGACGTAATCTTTTTACCGAAGAAATCCGCTCGGAATGTCTTATGGACTGCAATTGTGATATTCACAAGGAGGC
>WFLZ01000029.1 GCA_009177225.1 Clostridia bacterium | reverse complement strand
TCAGAGAATATGGAATCCGAGCAGATTATGTAGTATCCAGCCTAAGAGACGCTGTTACTGGTATTTCCCGTTCAACAGAGGAAAATCAGCGTGTTATTGAGCAGTATCGTAATGGAAAACTTGATGTAATTGTAAATGTAAATATTCTCACTGAGGGAGTTGACCTTCCTAAAACCCAGACAGTTTTTCTTACAAGACCTACAGTATCCAGGATTTTGATGACACAAATGGTAGGCAGAGCATTGCGTGGTGAAAAAGCGGGCGGTACAAAGAATGCTTATATAGTTTCTTTTGTTGATAATGGACTTGATAAAATCGCATGGTCTAATCCAGAATCTATATTTGAAGGAAACAACGATTTTGCAGAAGCTCAGTCAGATTATGAAAAGCGTGATATAAGGCTTATTGCTATTTCAAAGTTAGAGGAATTTGCAAAGATGCTAAATAATTCGGCTGATACAAAAGCCCTTGAAAAAATTCCTTTCACCAAGCGTATACCAATTGGAATGTATGTCTTTACATATCTTGAGGAAGAGGACGGACCTGATATTCATTATCAGGTTATGGTATATGACAGCACTCAGAATGCATATAAACAGCTTATGGATAATTTGCCAACAATATTTGAAGAATATGGCGAAGATGAAGAATATCAGTCACAGAAACTTCTTGATGAAATGGCGGAGCAGTGCAGGACTATGTTTTTTCTTGGGGAAATGATTCCTTCATATGATAAAAATGATATAATCAGCATTTTAAGGTATTACGCTCAGCATAGGGAAATCCCTGAATTTTATACTTTTGACTATATAGATACAAAAAAGATTGACCCTTGTATTATTGCAAAGAAAATCGTTGAACAGAGACTTGACTCAATTGCAAAAGCGGAATACATACAAGAATTATGGAATAGCGGAGATGATAATTTGCTGAGGCTATTCTTCGGAAGACAGAAATATCTCTATGACCAAATAGACAGAGAAATTCTCAGACTTACAGCCCCATATGTATTTGAAGATGATGACAATGTAGTCTATGGCAAAAGAAAATTTGAAAACATGAGTCTGTCCGAGATAGGGAAAATAAACCCTGACTATGAAAAAGAACTTAGAACAAAGGCATTTGAATCTGCGGTAACTACTGACGGTAAATATGTCTGTGCATACTGTGGAAATGTTTTCCTGAATCGTATTCCAATGCAGGTTGACCATATTATTCCGCTTAATAAAGGCGGAAAAACAGTTCCTGAGAATTTACAAATTCTGTGTAAATATTGTAATGGTAAAAAAGGTGACAATTAATGGAAAAATTCCTCTACACTCCTTATGAACTTGCATTAATTATCCGCTTTTATAATATGGATATTGTGACTTCAGTTGAATTTCTTGAGAAAATATTTAAATATGATAATGCTTTCATTGAAACCAAATATCGTCATGTACAAAAAAAGTTTATGCTTGCTGTTATGGATATGCTTAATTATCTCAGCAATCAAGAACAGTTTGAACTGGAAACAATTGCAATAAATCAGGATATTAATGATTTGGGTCTGAAAAATAATATCCAGAATAATTTTTCCTCAGCATTGAATGTGAATAATATAATTTTCAAAGAAATTCGTCTAAAAATCCAATATATAAATAAAAACGGATATACCAAAATGAAACTGCGTACTTTACTTAATAAGCTCGGATATAAAAAACGTTCAGCAATGATAATAAATTATATTATTGATTGTCTCTTGTTTTATCATATTTCAGTTTCACTAAAAAGTAATGTCAAATGCGATATTGAACAAGTGAATCTTGATAAACTACTTACGTTCAGAATCATTTAAAATTCAAATACCCGTAAACTCAAGGCTTATGGGTATTTTTCATACTCAAACTTTCATTCTCTTATCAACATACTCCTCAATTGATTCAGCAGGAACTTTGTATCTGTTACCCTCCTTGAAACCTTTTAAATCGCCGTTCTGTAGTAATTTATAGAACGTACTCCTGCCGATTTTTAGAATCTCCATAACTCCCTCACGGGTAAGTATTTCTTTATAAATCATAGAATAATCCTCCTTATTTTCTGTTCCAAATATTAAACATTCTGTACCTCTACTTAAAATTTCAAATATATCTAAATACTCACATTATTTATAGCATATTCAGATGTAGAAGTCAAGATAAAATTAAATAATTAATTTATAACTACACACTAAAAATTAAGGAGCAGGTTTTATTCCTGCTCCTGCTTTTAATAAAAATCAATATAACT
>WFLZ01000017.1 GCA_009177225.1 Clostridia bacterium | reverse complement strand
ATAATCTGCCGTTTTGAAAAAATAAGATTAAACAGAAAGGAAAGAAATATATTACTGTACATTTATTATACCACGTTCATAAGCATTTTTCAATGCAGAAAATCGGACGTTATGTACAATTTTCACACATTTTCTGCTGTCTGCAAATCCTCAATGTGACAGCCGAAGAATTTCGCCAGTTTCCAGTATGTAACTTTGGACACAACGCCTCTGTTGATAGCGTGGTACAGAATTTCATCTGTTATACCTGATGCTCTGCTCAGCTGCCGGATTGTTTCGATTTTTTTCTCTCTCATCAGTCTGTAGAGTTCGTCGTTATTCAGGCTTATTTTCATTGTCTGCGCCTCCTTTAAAAGAAATTGTTGACCGTCGTTTCCTCCGCACTCGTCCTGCAATAAGCTCCCATATACTTGCAGTTAGCACAATTGCCTTTCTGACGGTTCTTTCTGATTGCCTCGTCCCTTTCAGTGCGGAACTGCTCCTCAGTCTTCCGGAACGAACAACAGGGATTCTTACCGTCACACTTTTCACCGACAAGGATTTTGCAGGTACTCAGTCTTTTGTCGGTAGCAAATATGCAGATTTCATCTTCCACAATTTTCACCTCTTTTTCTATCCATTTCAGCCCCACAATTCGGACAGTAGTAAAACGCTTGCGTGATTAACACATTTTCAAATTTCCATTTTTTGCACTCTGAACACTTCAATGCAGATGAAAACAGGAGTTTTTCCAGTACATTCCGACATTCAAGTTTTTCCCAATGCCCATACTTTGCCAGTTTATTATTGGAAATTTTTATCACCTCCAACGATTTTCTGTGAAATTTTGCCCTGACTCTGCGTTTGTGCGGACTTGTCACCGCCGTTTTTTACGGTCGAATTAGGACAGGGGAACGGATTCCCCTGTTTTTATTTTAAACTTCCATATCCATAAACCGTGCCATTGCCACAAGTCCGGCATAGGTGTAGTTCTCGTTATCGTAGGCGTTGGAAAACAAATTTATTGCACCTCTGAGAGCTTGCGGAGTTCTTGCTATTCTGAGCAGGTAGTCAATTTCAGCGTTCATGTTTTCGTTTTCTAAAATCGGGAAAAGCTTACAAATGTCATCACGCTGAATTTCGGTATTTCTGTAGATTTTACGCTGCTTTGTACGATTCGCAATCTGTGCGAACTCTGCTTTTTTACCGCCCATTCTTGTAATCGTTTCAACATTTCCGATGAAGCAGATGCCGAGCGTCTGACCTTTGTCGTTGAAGTAGTCCGAGAAGCTTCTGAGTACTTCAATTGTCTTGACCGTTAGATGCTGTGCTTCGTCGAATATAAGGATTGCCCCGTCCGAAAGCTTGTTTGCAATTGAGAACCAGAGTTCGTTGACGGACTTTTCCTGACCTGCACCGATGCGGTCGGCGATTGTTTTAAGCAGACTTTTTACGTTGGTTAAGCAGGGGTTAATGGTTATCAGAAAGCTGT
>WFLZ01000291.1 GCA_009177225.1 Clostridia bacterium | reverse complement strand
CTTTCTCTGTTCTTTTGTAATTGTCGGCTGCCTTCCGGGATAGTTTCCTTCAAGTGTTCCTCTTTTCTTGTAATTTCTTACTATGCTGTTTATTGCTGAGATACTTACTCCTGTCACTTTGCTGATTTCTTCTGCTGATATTCCTTTTATTCTGCTTTCTACTATTATTTTTCTTACCTCTACTGGTATCATTTTTATCACCTCTACTACCTATTATATCATATCTTTATTGATTTGTCTATAATGGAATTGCTGTAATCTCACCCTTATTATTAACTACTCCAATCTTGCTGCTTACTCCATAAAACAGATATTCCACCATAACAGAAACAAATTCCCGCACTTCATTTATTTCAAAATTTCTTACTGCATTCATTCTGTAATGACAAATGCCAAACGTACCAAGTTCCTTATTAATCATTGCCTGCATCTGTATGAAACTTACACCGTCTTCAAGCTCATGTTTTATCTCTTTAAACTTATCACTTTCAAAAAATAACATATTTTCTTCAGAAATATTTTTCTTATTTATGGCATCATTTATCTGATTCAGTAAACAAGTAATTTTTGAATTTACTTCTATATAGGAATTAGTAGCTCTCAAGCAACATATTAAATCCCTTATATGTTTAGTAAAACCAAACAATCCGAATTTTGTGGATAAATAATCTTCTTTCCATTTTGTACTCTTTATTGGCGATTCAGTAATTGGATTATAAGCTACTCCATGTTTTTCATTGAATACTTCTACGCTGTCTGTATTAATCAAATCCAAAATATACTGCACCGAACTTTTTGTATTATATTCAGCTTTTTTTCCTATTTTCATTATCTGACTTTCAAAATCTTCAAAACTGATTTTCTTCTGAAAATTCAGACAATTCCCATACCTACTGAACATATCGCTTATTCGTTCGTTGTTTTTTTCCCAATCTTCATCAATCTGTATCTTTCCTATATCATAAAACCAGCTGTTATCAATGAAATTATAGTAATCATCAAGTGAAAGTTTCTTTATATTATAATTAATATTCCAGTACTCACCGAATTTTTTAGTATAAACAAGATTTTCAAGTTTAGAAGCTTTAATACTTGCTTTGCCAACAAAAGCATGGAAAATTTCATCAACTATTCCTGTCAGTGTATTCTGAACATTTTCAACATCCGATTTTGCTATAAAATGCAAGTATGTAAGGTCAATATTACTTACAGCATATATAAATATAATAGTTTTTGCACATATATCTTCATTGTCTTCTGAATTTTCAATATAATATTCAAATGTATCGCTTAATGTATCTGCTATTTTTTTCGTCATCTTCTTTCTTTCGTTATTAGGATTCAGAAACTGTGTTATTACAGAGCGATTCTTCAACTCCAGCTTACCTTCATCATTCCTCACAGCGACTCTACACTTTATACCTTTAAGCAAAACGATTACTGCTGTTTCAACAACGTCCTTAGCTTTGATTATTTCTTCCACTGTTATCAACTCCTTTTGTACTTCATAGTTTATATTATAACGCATATCGTTAGTTTTGTCTACCATATTCAAGCAATTTTATACTAAATTTCATAGTTTAATAATGTTAAAGCTCCAGATAAAGAAACTTATTTTTATTTTTTCACTATTTAGTTATAAAGCCTTGATATTTGCTTAAATCTGTGGTAAATTAATATCAAGCCCAGGGTCATACAGATTAAAGTGCGGTACCAGCTTTATCTGAATCATAAGCAATCAAATATATTGTTGAAAAAGGAGATTTTATTATGTATAATAATCCCTATGGTTCAGGCTCTCCGTTTGAACGCGTCGACGACATCAAAGCTCAACGTGACTGGCTGCTGATAACTAATAATAACCTTCAGACTGATTATAACAGTCTTCAGGCAAGTTATAATCAGCTTAAACAGCAGGCATACGATATGCAGCAGGCAAACAATAACACCATCTGCCAGTTAACTGCTACTATCGCCGCCATGAAATCTGAAAGAGCATCTATTCCAAGACACTTTACGACTGATGGTTATGGCAACGTAATCTGCATTGAATCAAAAGGCAGGAAAAAACCTGTAGGTTCAATTAAAATCAATGGAGAGTTTATTCTTGTATCTACTATTGATTCTGAAAAAAAAGAAAACCTTGTTGTTGAATATCGCACAGGAGACAATGCAGTTAATACTGCTGTCATACCCTTTTCTGATATCACAAATAAAAAACTTCTTCACCACTTCCCTGCATTCAAGAGAATCTGCAATGATGATATTGCTAAGGATTATCTTTACCATACTTTAACGTGAGTTCGATGAAAAAAGATAGAAAAAACCGCCGAAATCTGTTATAATGAGAATAACTACAGACTCAAAAAAACAGAAAGGCGGTTTTTTCTATGGAACAAATAGCAATTTTT
>WFLZ01000239.1 GCA_009177225.1 Clostridia bacterium | reverse complement strand
TGGTTCGGTGGTTACAGAAGACTTTCAAAAGATTTTGAATATTCTGTTCTTTCACAAGAAAATATTATTTATATTTCTCATATACATTTGCTTCTTAAACGTCTATGAGAACAAGTTCTTAAAATATTGGCGGAGCATAACTGCTCCGCCTTTTATTTTTTATTATAAAGATAATGCTGTCTATTCCAGACAAACAATTTACTTGTGCGTATGGTCTGTTTAGAAAGTGCAGAAGCTGCGGAAATAAATTCATAACCCGTCCACATAGAAATTATATACGGATTTTTCTATGCAGACAAGTTCTGATAAACAATCACTTATTACTTACTATTAACCCAGATGTCCTGTTCTTCCGGTCGTGTGTATTCCACGGAATCAATATAGTAGTCCGTATGCGGCGGCTGATTATATCCGTTGTTCTGCGCCGCAACCTGTACCCTGTACTGCGGATTCTGCATAAGACAATAGAGATTGTATTCATTGGTATAAGTTGTCGTAAACACTCTTATTGTGTCAGAACCTACACGGAAAAGCATCTCTTCACGCCAATCGCCCATAAGGTCGCAGGTTAGGCAGGCATTAGACTTTGAAGCATTATTATATCCTGCATCATCGCCAGTAAATACACGACCTTTGCCGTACTGATCAGCCATTGTACGGTCGAGAACTGCTCTTTCCAGAGTATCAGTCCAATACACTACTGAATTCTGTCCCCATTTGGTAATTTCAGCCCATGTAAGCACCTGCTGATGCTCACCCGTAGCAGAATACACTATTCCGTTATGCGAACCTACCATTTCAGCTCCACCGTTTCCGGCAATGAGGTTGTCAGCAAGACATCTTCCGGTATCTCCGCTGGCATCTTCCTTGAACAGAATCTTTCCGGTTTTTCCATCACGAAGCGATATTCCGAAATTTGACGATGCTTCCTCATGGCACTGGAATATCTCAACGCCCGGATTAGTCGGGTCAAAATCGCCGATATGAATAGCATCGCCGTGACCTAATTCGCTTGTATAGAGAAGTTCGCCGTTATCGTCAATAACTGCTGAACCGAGTACAACTTCCTGTTTTCCGTCGCCGTCAACATCAGCACCCATAATATGATGATTTCCGTCGCCGTATCCCTTTACACTCTCATTATGTCCCGTATCGAATGCCCAGTATTCTTTAAGTTTGCCGTTTGATACTGAGTAGGCAGTAACAGCCGAACGGGTATAATATCCTCGACCGAAGCAGGCATAGGCATTCACACCGTCAAGATAGGCAACGCAGGCAGTAAACCTGTCAACACGATTTCCGTAATTATCTCCCCATGCGGTGTAATCGCCTCTGCCCGGCTTGTAGTCGATAGTATCAAGAGCCTTTCCAGTTGCGCCGTCAAAGAGAGTGAGATATTCAGGACCTGAAAGAATTCTTCCTGCATCTGAACGGTAATCCTTTGAACCATCGCCGACAACATTTCCCATACCGTCAACAGTTCCGTCAGAAGTCTTGCATATGAGTTCTGCCTTTCCGTCTCCGTCAAAATCGTAAACCGTGAACTGATTATAGTGCGCACCTGCACGTATATTCCGTCCCAAATCAACTCTCCACAGTTGTGTGCCGTCAAGCTTATAGCAGTCGATATATACATTTCCGGTATATCCGTTCTTTGAGTTATCCTGTGAGTTTGACGGGTCCCACTTAACGAATAATTCGTATTCTCCGTCGCCGTCAACATCGCCTACAGAACAGTCATTAGGAGCATATGAGCAGGTTGTGCCATCGGGCATAGTCATATCTGCCGGCTGTTTCAGCTTGATGTCAAAATATGCACCGCTTTGTCCGCTGTTCGTATTGGTGAAATTCTTTGATGCCTGAGCAAGTTCCGTACATTCTCCGTTTACATACACATCAACAGTATACCAGTCTGTAGCCGTTCCGCCATTGTCGAAATAGTTGGAAGCCTGTTCCATAGTGAATTCGCCAAGTTTGGTTTCGCCGTTCTTCCAGAGGTGGAAAATAGTCTCCTCGTTATCCGTAGCAAGAATTCTCCAGCTTACTAGATTACCATTTTTAGCGTGTGCAGAAACAACACCGCGGTTGAGATTCTCCATATGTTTACCACGAACCGCCTTTTCATGAGGTGCTGTTTTGTCAGTTGACGAAATTTCGATATAATCTATATTAGGTCCACCGTTGAGTGTCGTGGCGTATGCCTTGATAGTATTCGTACCCTTTCTGAGAGTGGCAGTAGCGTTCTGGTCATTCCATGAAGTCCATGCGCCTGTACCCTCGAAATCAACATACTGACCGTATTCCCTGTCGCCGTTCACAATAAGTTTGACAGGGCGGTTTACATTTGTACCGTTTGCATAGCGGAAATCTATATTATAGTTTCCGTCAGCCGGAGCTTCGATTGTCCATTCAATAAAGCTGCCTATTTCATTGTTGAAATTAACGTAGGATTCGCCTTCAAAGCCTTCGTTTGACGTTTCCGTCCAGGCATTTTGGTATACAGCATCTGCCGCATAATATCTCATTGTTTCAGCTGGAGGTTCTGTCGGGGGCTCAGTCGGAGGCTCGTATGTAGCTGCAAATTCCACATTCTTGCCTAAAATATAGTCCGAAAGAATCTGCAAATCTTCCTTGTCAATGCTTCCGTTTCCGTTCACATCTCCGGCAGCATGAGCAGACGTATACACCGTTTCAGAACTGGTTGAAAGCTTTCTCAGTGCCACAAGGTCATAGCTGTCGATTCTGCCGTCGGAATTGACATCGCCCATAATTATGTCTGCTCCGGAAACATCGCTGATTTGATGAACCATCGGAACAGCATTTACTGCAAGAGCAGCACACATGATGCCGGCAGCAACCCGCATATATTTTGATTTCAGTTTCATGTAATCACACTCCCAGTTATAAATTCAGAACAAGTTCTTAACTGATAAATAAATTATACCAAAATTTTGAGCTGTTGTCAAGATAAAGTATTAAACTTTTCAGACCATACGCATGAAAGTTTATCCTCATCTAAATCGGAATTGTTGTAACTGTTTTGTAACCTATTACAAAGAAAGAACATAATCAAGATATTTAACAGGACTAAAAGAAACAACCATGCGTTTTTGTCTCATAGATTTTACTTTTCCATTCATAAAAACAGCTTAATATCGAAATTCAGATTGTTATAGTTATTCTACTTATAAACGAAACTACAAGGACATAGAAAAGCATAGTGAATGGAATCGTTTAAAGATAAGTGATAACGCAGAAATGCTTTTATTCTACGTTTTAAAACGTACC
>WFLZ01000309.1 GCA_009177225.1 Clostridia bacterium | reverse complement strand
GGTAGTGTCAAATCTACTACCTATTTTTTTGATAAAAACCTTTATTTTCGGGAGATTGCAAATAAAAAGAGCAATGACCTCCCTTTTTTGGTATAATGTCAATCGCCAAACCAACACAACCGAAAGGATGATTCATTGCTCATGGACATTATACTTTATTTACTTCAACTAATTCAACATCTTTATCAGCAAAACAGTTTCCTTATTCATTTCATCTGTAAATATATCCCTCTCAAGCAGTGGGTTTTTGACGATTCTCATTCTCCTAAATACCAGAAGTTCAAGATTGATGAACTCCCAAGAATTGATAACTTCAAACAGGACTGGGACTGGAAAGACCTTTTATCCTACTACAGGCAGCGCTATGCTAAAGAAATCAGGCCTACATTCCGGCGTGTTGAATGTGATATCCCGCAAGACTGCACCTGTCCGGCCTGCAATGCCCCTGTTCTCTATCTTTCATGGAATGACGGAAAGAAAAAGTCCCAGATCCGGTGTAAAATCTGCCAGACACATTTTTCTCCCACTAAGGATAACCGCTTTTCCAAAACCACTAAACTGCGCTGTCCCCACTGCTCCCACATCCTTGTTCCTAAAAAGGATCGTAAGCACTTCATCATACATAAATGTGTCAATGACAAGTGCCCTTACTACCTTCACAACCTTAAGAAAGTAGACAAAAAGGACTTAAAAGAAGACTACGGCAAAAACAAATATAAACTCCACTATATCTACCGGGAATTCCAGATAGATTTTTTTAAGATGGATTTAAACACCCTTCCAAAGAATGCTTCTTCCCTTAAATTCAGCAAGTTTGATTCCCATGTCATGTCCTTATGTCTTACCCTTCATATCAATCTCGGGCTGTCCCTGAGGAAAACCAGACAGGCATTGGTAGATCTGTATAACATCTCCATTTCCCATCAGCAGATAGCCAACTACTGTAAAACCGCCGCTGTCTGTATCAAACCATTCGTCGATAACTACGATTACAAGCCGGGTAATGTCCAGACTGCCGATGAAACCTACATCAAAATCCGTGGCGTAAAAGCCTATATCTGGTTCATCATGGATGCTGCGTCCCGCTCTGTCCTTGGTTATCAGGTATCTGATAACCGTGGTGTCGGCCCCTGTATCCTTGCCATGAGGATGACCCTGAAACACTTCAAAGGACTTCCCGAAAAGTTTAAGTTTATTGCAGACGGATACAGTGCCTATCCCCTGGCTGCCCAGCAATTCTTTCGGGAATTTGGTGACAAGTTTAAGTTTAGCATCACTCAGGTGATCGGACTTACCAACGATGATGAAGTATCCATGGAATTCCGTCCATACAAGCAGATGATCGAACGCTTAAACCGTACATACAAAGCTTCCTACAGACCTACCAACGGATTTGATAACATCGATGGCGCCAACTACGACTTAGCCCTGTGGGTTGCCTGCTATAACTTTCTGCGTCCCCATAAGCACAATAACTACAGAGTGCTGAATGAAGTGGATATGCTTAAAGGTGCTGACAACATGCCCGGTAAATGGCAGCTGCTCATCTTTCTCGGGCAACAGACAATCCTAAATCTGCAAAATGGCGAAGCCGCTGTCTGTTCTTAGATTCTGAGCCAGAGGTAAGTGCCAAGCCATCAGAAGTCATGCTTCTGACAATGCATTTATGCATTGCCCTTGATAACACCAAAAAGAACTGCTACACTGCTGTGAGCGACGGGATAACTATCTGTTCCCTAGTTCTTCGCCGTCGGTAATAAACTGACAGCAGTTCTTTTTGGTGCTGT
>WFLZ01000292.1 GCA_009177225.1 Clostridia bacterium | reverse complement strand
TCTTCATATGTATGTCCTTCTTTTTGATATGCTACTGCTGTTTCTCTTAAATCTTTACTTTTACTCATATTTTTATTATATCACTTTTGTGTTCGTTTGTAAAGTGGATTGACTATATATGTATCTTCGCGCAAATTCAAGCTGTAGTTTATCAGGGATAATGCCCATACGTTCATTGCGTTCTGCCTGTGCGTAAATCGTTATGCCATTGAATTTTTTCAGGCACTCCACACGACGTACAGCGTTGTCAATATCAGCAGTTACAAGCAGATATATGAATACCCTGTAAGGCTTTATACCGTGCATTTCAAGCAGTCTGAGAGCGTTCTCAACGGCTGATATTTGTGCAGTTGTGTCACAGCTGAAACGGATATATTTAATCCATTTCAGCTGTGAAAGGATTTCTGCTATCCTGTCAGTGACAAGACGTGCGTCCATACCCTGATTCAAGTCAATGGCATAACCTCTGTCAATCAGACTTTCAAGCTGATTTATGCCGTATTCACAGGCAAGAATATTATTATCCATAAGAACAAGCTTATTGCTGTCTGGTCTGACAAGCTCCTGCCACGTTCTGTAAGGCTTAATGTTGCCCTCTTTTTCGGGAACTACACACCAACGGCACTTATTCGGACAGCCTCTTGTTATGTAGCCTATGGCATAGTCACAATCAGGATATATTGAGTAGTCTGGGAACATTGATTCTATCTCATCAGGCAGAACAGAGTGAATATCGTAGCCCGTACCGCCCTTTATGGTGTTCAGCGGAAGATACGGATTTTCCGGTGTGAAATCAAAAATCTTGCTTGAATACACACGGTCGAACTGTCCCATAGGATACCACCATTCAACCGTGTCGCCCTGTGACTTGTGCCATGTCGATATTTTCATTAAAACATAATTCGGAAACGTCTTTTTCCGGAGATGTTCCGCTTCGCTGTCGTGAAGTCCGATTCTCATTCTTCAATATAAACTCCGCATTCACCAAGCAGGTCAATGATGTCTCCTGTGTAGCCGATAATTCCCTCATATCTGAGCCATACGTCCAGTATTTCGGTTACAGGATAATCACGCCGTATTTCTTCAAACGCCTTATAATCAGCGTTACAGACCTCGTTGAATGCCTCTAAAATCTGTTCCTGCATCTGTTTCACCTCTTCCAGTATTCAGTTTTGTTTGATACTGCACCGTACGCACGTTCAAAAAACTTTTTTTCTGCAGCGGCTCTGTTATCAAAATAATTCCCTGCCCGTACTCCTAAGCCGCCTATCTTCCAGACAGCATAACGGTAAGGAACGTCAGGATTTTCTGCAATGCAGTAGTCGTTCCATATGCCGAAAACGATATGACCGTTGATTGATGACCCGATGTGAATGTTTTCTTTCACTCTGTCAAGGTCATCCGGTTCAAAGCCTGACTTCTCGTAATCACGGAGCTTGCATAAAGCCCCGTACATATTTCCATTGAGTTCTTTGAAATCCACTCCCTGACAACTCCATGTGCCGTCAGGATTTATTTTTGTAAGCATTTTTTCCTCCTTTCAGTACCATTGACCGTTTTGGGTAATGTGATACCACTCGCCTTTGAGTTCAAAACGCAGATAATGCTTTGTACTTTTTTCGCATTCCTTAAAGGAAACGCCCTTTTTAAAAACGTATCTGTGAAGATGCTTTTTGGTTATACACATACGGCTGTCAACAAGATAAATCTCTAAGCCTATGTCTTCCGTCTCTTCCTCGCTGATGCTCTTGTAATAAATCACTTCCTGAACATAGTTGACAGATTTCGGCTTGAGTTCCAGTCTGCTGTTAAGCCCATGTGCATTATAGAAACGCAGAACAGTCACATCAAACATTTTCCTGTTGTTTTCAGACATTCCGCAGTAGCCTGACAGTTCTGCAACGTCCACACCGTGAATCTCTTTCAGGTCGTAAAGAGTGCGAAGCTGATAGTCAGTCAGACCACGTTCCTCATACTTCCTGGTCATTTCTTTGTAAGTCATGATTTTCTCTCCTTTGATTATCAGTAACGTCTTTCTCTAAGTTCTGTAACTGCCTTTCTGAGCAGTTCATTTTCTACTTTGAGTAAATTATTCTGTTCTATAAGCAAGTCGTTTTCAGCTTCAAGACGTTCACGTTTTGTTTTGGTAAGCTCTCTGATTTGCTTAGCCTTTTCACGTTTATTTTCAAGCGTTGTAATCCTTGCACACTCCTTGCAGTATTTGACCGATATGTTACGGAAGTAGTCTCCGTTCACCATGTCGGCAATCACTGTACCGCACAGCTTACAACGCTTTTGGGGTTCAAAATCCTCATACTTCATGCTGTTCCTCCCCTCTCCAAAACGGCTTTTTTATCTGACGTTTTTTCACTACGTCAAATTATGTTTTTTCACCACGTCCGACGGAATTTTTTCAATTAGATTCGGGGGAGTACGTCTGCTGTTCCTTGGCAGTCCGTCAATGATTTCCTGCAACTCTGGTCTGATTCGTGAACGTTCGGTATAAGCCAGCTGTGACAATGATTTGGCAGTATCAGACGACGGGCTGTCCACCCAGAAGTCAAAACTCATATTCTCACCGGTAGCCTCATTGACCCAGCTAAGAACGAATACTTTGTGGTGCTGTTCGCTATTACAGATAGTAATATCAGTAAGGAGATTTTCAAGTGTCTGCAACTGCCTGTTGCAGGCTTCGATTTTTTCTGTTTCCTCCACCACACGACTGAAATCCATATCGTCATCTGCCATTAAGTTCTCGCTCTGACCGTTCCGCCACTGACAAAATTTCACAAAGG
>WFLZ01000270.1 GCA_009177225.1 Clostridia bacterium | reverse complement strand
TCTGTTCACGAAAAAAATCTTCCTTTGTAATGTAATCCTCTTTGATTTTTGCGATATTTCTTTTACACGTGTCTAACTCGTCGATTGTACGCTTCAGAAAGAATGTAATAACGCCGATTCCTGCTGTAAGTAAAATTTCAATTATGTAGTTCATTTCCATGATTTCACCGCCTAAAAAAAGTGCTGTACCGATATTTTTTCAATATCAGTATAGCACTTTATTCCGGAAATGTCTTTTCACGTATGTGGACGGATTTTCAGAAAAAATTCATCTGTCCGTCAATAGGTATATCCTTGATGCCTGACACTATTTCACGAACAGTTTTGTCGGATAAATTGTATTCCTTTGCAAGCTCATGATAGTTGTAACCATTAAATTTATTGCATATTTCACTGTTTCTGAGTTCACGGAGAACTGTTTCAGACTTGCATATATACACATGACTTCCACCATAACTCGTCACAAGCTTTCTGTAAGCTTCAAGCCCGACGATTTCAGCAAGTTCCCTCTGGTCGCCGGAAAGCTGCTCAAGGCTGATGATTTTTTCAATATCCAAGACAATCCCTCCTTAAAAAATACGGTACAGCTGACTGTTTCAAATCAACTATACCATATTTCTGTTACTTCTGTGACTGCTGTCGCCTGTACTTTTTTTCTGCACTGGCAACATAACGTTTGAGTGTTTCGATTAGTTTGTTTCCATTCTCTGCATTGACCCATTTCAGAGGTTCGGTGTCTGATGCGGAGATTTGAAGGTTCTTCCGGACTACTCCGGCGAGCCTTGCACCAACTGACTTACTGGAAACTTTTAGGTCGTACCTCCTGATTTGGTACATCAGCCGCCACGCCAAAGATTGCTGGGCAGGTGACATCATGTCCGGAACTGCTTCCTGATTCTTGATTCTATCGCCGGAAACATTATCACCGGTGTGCCTTATGATTTCGGCTTCAACCAGTTTTGCTTCACGTTTTGTCAGTTCTTTCACGGAAGTCTTTCCGGTCACGCTGTAGACAATCTGATG
>WFLZ01000317.1 GCA_009177225.1 Clostridia bacterium | reverse complement strand
TAATACCGTTCAAAACAAGATAATAAGTAAGAAAATTGTGCAAAAAGTATCTAATTTGGTTTTTTGTTGTATAATATTCATGTTTGTCCAGAGCGGTATCTATCTTTTTTTGAACGTCACCAAAGGTAATATCCTGAGCCATATAATAAGCCTCCAATATTAAGAAACGTCCATTTTGTTACCGAACGTGTTTTTTGATTATCGCACAAATGCTTATTTGTGAAATTATAAATACATTATAATTTCACTTATCAATTCTCGATACATACAGCTGTTAATTAGCTGACATTTCACATTTTCTTTAGCTTTGTATTTCAAATTTTCATCTGTTTTGCTGTCTATTTTTCTCTCCAACTAATTTTTATTTCTAACTATAATTTTTAGGATACAGTGCATAATAATAATCTAAAGATATATACATTTTCAAAACTAATGCAAAGTCATTGCACAATTACCTTTTGCCATTTCGCAAAAGCTGATATTTTGCGAAGGATACAGCCTTTTTATTCAATTTTCAAGTTGCAATATCTCAATCAAAAAGCCATCTGTACACGCTTCATATACTCTCTTTTCTGTTCAAAGGAGCTGTGAACGTACCGATTCAGCGTTATTTCTACGGAACTATGCCCCAGAAGTTCACTGAGTGCCTTGACATCGAATCCAAGTTTAATACAATTTGAAGCAAAAATGTGGCGTAGTGCGTGAAAATGCACTGACGGTAATTTTGCATTTTTCAAAATTGTTCTGAATCGATACTGCATTGCTCTCGGCTCAATAGGCTTATTTGTGCCTGTAAGGACATATTCGTCATCTTTTCCTTTGAATTTCAGCAAAAAGTCCATCATGCAGTCCGGGATAGGAATTTGTCTGCGAGAGGATTCGCTTTTTGGATCAGTAATAATGAGCTTAGTTTTACTAGTTGCGGTCGGAGACTGACTGCGCTGCATGGTCTTTCTGACGGTTAAAATCCGTTTTTCTAAAACAACGTGAGTTCGACAGAAAAAATCAGTCAAGCAGGCATAAAAATCCCTCCTGCATATTAGAATCAGAAAAGACAGAGGGCTTTTTAGGCAGAAAAGAGTAAGCTGCCAGAGCAGAAATAAGATTGACAAGGAAATTGTTTACACTGCGATGTCTGGAATGCTCT
>WFLZ01000335.1 GCA_009177225.1 Clostridia bacterium | reverse complement strand
TCGCAATTTTCCTCAACCTCACAAGCTGCAGGAATACATAGCGGAGGGTACATGACACACCACCAGTTATGTCCCTGTGCAGTACCTATTTTTATACGTAAAGCCCTGTAATTTCCTGCTGGCATGGTAATATTTCCATAAACTCTCTCATCAAAATCCATGTCAGTGAGTTCCGCTGTAACAGGAACATCACAGCCGTTTTCCCTTAAAGTCTGCTCTGCGATTTCAATAATTTCAGGAATTTTTTCCTCCGCAAGTTTTTCAGCGTGTTTAAGACTGTCCGCACCACTGAAAATATCGCTTTCAAGAAGTCTGTCACGGACTTTCAATTTAAGATTCTGGTCATATTCGCTGTCCGATTCCGCAAGAATGTGCAGACGCAGAACGCTCCCCCTGAGTTCGTCAAGAGCCTGTCCGTCACTTATAAAGGAGCCTATGTTTGAAATTATGACGGCAAGTATAAGTCCGCCGAAAAGAATTATGTTTTTCTTCATGAATCATTCACCTCGTCATTTATAATTGGAAAAATTTTCCAGAATATTCACAGGAATAAAATTAATATAATTTTTTCACGTATTTTTCACTTCTGTCACAATTTGTGTGTTGTTTTTTTCGGCATTTTATGTTATAATCTACTCACAAAGAAATCAAGGAGATGAATTTTGAAAGTGAAAGAACATAAAAACGGAACGAAACAGATTCTGATTTTCGGCAGTATCTGCATGATAATCCTGTTGATTTTCAATGCTATGGTTATCCCGATGGTCAAAGAGGCACAGATTAAAGAGACAAATTACAGTTTTTTCCTTAATCAGATTGACGAGGGAAATGTAAAAAAGGTTCAGATTGAAGATACTATAATAAAATTTGAAACGGAAAATGAAACCGGTTCGGTTCAGGTCTATTCAACCGTAAAACTTGATGACCCCGACCTTGTTTCACGTCTTTACAAAAACAGTGACATAGATTTTACAGGCAGTATTGAAGAAATAAATCCTCTGCTTGAATTTCTGGTTTCGTGGATTCTTCCAATTGTATTTATGGTAATACTGTGGAATGTACTCATGAAAGGTATGAGCAAACGTATGGGCGGTAATGCCATGTCGTTCGGAAAGAGCAACGCTAAAATCTATGTCAAGGCACAGACCGGCAAGACTTTTTCGGACGTTGCAGGTCAGGACGAAGCTAAAGAAGCACTTGTGGAAATAGTTGACTTTCTCCACAACCCTAAGAAATACGCTGAAATCGGTGCAAATCTTCCTAAAGGTGCGTTACTCGTAGGACCTCCCGGAACAGGAAAGACACTTCTTGCACAGGCTGTCGCAGGAGAGGCAGACGTACCTTTCTTCTCAATTTCCGGCTCTGAATTTGTTGAGATGTTTGTCGGAATGGGTGCGGCAAAAGTCCGTGACCTTTTCAGACAGGCAAATGAAAAAGCTCCGTGTATAGTCTTTATCGACGAGATAGACACTATCGGTAAAAAGCGTGACGGAAATATCAGCGGAAACGACGAACGTGAACAGACCCTTAATCAGTTGCTTACCGAAATGGACGGATTTGACGGTAAAAAAGGTGTCGTTATACTTGCCGCAACAAACCGCCCTGAATCCCTTGACCCTGCACTTCTCCGTCCCGGACGCTTTGACAGACGCATTCCCGCAGAACTTCCCGACTTACAGGGCAGAGAAGCTATTCTGAAAGTCCACGCCCTCAAGGTAAAGACTGAAAACAACATTGATTATAACGCTATTGCAAGAGCCACGGCAGGTGCATCCGGTGCAGAACTTGCCAACATTATAAATGAAGGTGCTTTACGTGCAGTAAAAAACGGACGGAATACAGTTTCACAGTCCGACCTTGAAGAAAGCGTAGAAGTGGTAATAGCAGGTTACGAACGCAAAAACGCCGTAATATCGCAGAAAGAAAAGGAAATAATCGCCTACCACGAAATCGGTCACGCACTTGTTGCCGCAATGCAGAAAGATTCTGCTCCGGTACATAAAATCACTATTATTCCCCGAACTTCCGGAGCGTTGGGCTACACTATGCAGGTGGACGAGGGTGAAAAATTCCTGCTTTCAAAAGAAGAAGCACTTGCAAGAATCGCAATCCTTACCGGTGGACGTTCGGCAGAAGAACTTATTTTCAATACCTGTACAAGTGGTGCATCAAATGATATCGAAAAAGCCACAAAACTTGCTCGTGCTATGGTAACTTGCTATGGCATGAGTTCAAAATTCGATATGGTCGCACTTGAAACCGTAAATAATCAGTACCTCGGCGGTGATACTTCCCTTGCCTGCTCTGCTGAAACCGCTTCAAAGATTGACGAGGAAGTCAACAGCATTATTAAAAAGGCACATCAGAAAGCTATTGAAATTCTTTCACAGAACTCCGAAAAACTTCACGAACTTGCTTCTTTCTTGCTTGAACGTGAAACAATCACGGGAGAAGAATTTATGACTATCCTTAACAAAGAAACAATCAGTATTGCATAATTAACATTATTCAACAAAAAATCCCGTGAAAATTACCATTTTCATGGGATTTTTACCGTTTTCTGCTTCAACGCTTGACTAAACTGAAATAATATGCGATAATGAATCTATATTATCTAAGAAAGAGAGATTTTTATTATGAAAAAATACATTCTTACTTTTCTTATTTCAATGGTTCCCATTGTCGAACTGCGTGGCGGTGTACCGTTTGGTATCGGTTTCGGAATCCCATGGTATAAGGCACTTCCTCTCTGTATGATAGGAAACATGATACCTGTACCATTTATATTTCTCTTTGCAAGAAAAATTCTTGAATGGGGCAAGGATAAAAAAGTTATCGGTAAATTCTTTACATGGTGTCTTGAAAAAGGTAGCAGGGGCGGTGAAAAACTTCAGGAAAAAGCCGGAAAAGGTATGTTTCTTGCACTGCTTCTGTTTGTGGGAATCCCTCTCCCCGGCACTGGTGCATGGACAGGCACTCTTGCCGCAAGTTTCCTCAAACTCGACTTCAAAAAGAGTGTTATTGCCGTACTGTGCGGTGTACTTCTCGCAGGAGTAATCATGACCGTTGTAAGCCTTCTGGGATTCTCAGCGTTCACATAATATAAAACTTTCGGGCAGGTAAAAACCTGCCCTCTTTTTTTCTGAACCTGTTTTACTGAATATGAATATAATATAGTGTGCGGAGAACATCTGCACGGTGTTCTCCGTAAAAAAATCAAAGGAGGACTTACTATGAATCTGAATCTGTTTGATGACATTGACGGTCTGATTCTCCGTGAACGTG
>WFLZ01000065.1 GCA_009177225.1 Clostridia bacterium | reverse complement strand
TTATGCCTGCTTGACTGATTTTTTCTGTCGAACTCACGTTGATTAAGGCAAATGGAGCAGCTGTACTGCGGCTGCTCCGAAATAAATATATGATAAGGAGTTTTTATTATGAAACAGATAACAATTGATATTGAGACAGCTTCTGATGAAAATATAAAAAAATGTGGCGTTTACAGATACGCAGAATCCGAATTTTTTGATTTACTTCTCATTTCTTATTCGATTGACAACGGTCCGACAGATACCTGTGATATTGCAAATGGTGAGAAACTGCCTGACGAGGTACTGAAAGCCCTGACAGACAAATCAGTCATCAAGAAGGCGTTTAACGTAAATTTTGAACGTGTCTGCCTTTCAGTATATCTCCGCAGAAACTATCCTGACTTACTGGATTTTGAAGACACTGCAGGCAGCTATATCGATCCTGAATCATGGCAGTGCGACATGATACACAGCAGATACCTCGGCATGATGTCCTCCCTTGAAGATATGGGAAAGCTGTTACGATTGAAGGAGAAGAAAATGTCCGAGGGCAAAGACCTTATAAAGTATTTCTGCACGCTCCATGAGGATAAAAGCGGAAATCTGCTATTCCACGATAAATCCGATGCTCCAAAGGACTGGAAGAAGTTCAAGAACTATAACAGACGTGATGTAGAGGTCGAGCTTAAAATACAGCGTTATCTTTCTGAGATACCCGTTCCTGACTTCATCTGGGAGGAATTCTATATAGATCAGCGCATAAACGACAGGGGTATTCTTGTGGACATCGCTCTTGCTCTGCCGTCCTCGCAGGCAGCGTTAAGCATTGTATGGTACTTGCTTACAGAAGATCTGGAAAGCTGCTGATACAGCCTGAGAACCTCCTTAATATCATTTGTAACTGTTTCCTGTATTTTCTGCACCGACTTCTTATCAAGGGATTCACACTCGATACCTTTACTCATGAGCCAATCTTTCATCTGTGTGGGCGAGTTAGGATTATCAAGACCTGTTAATTCTTTCAGCTTCGGATAAAGCTCATTCTTTACGTTGTTATCAAGCTCTACAGCCTTTGCAGCGTACTTGGTGTTCAGTTTCTACGGAGCTAACAGAACCGGAAGATTTGCAGGACGTCTTATACAGCTGCAGAATTTGCCTCAAAATCACCTGGATAACCTTGCAGAGCTGAAAGGACTTATAAAGAGTGGAGAGTTCAATGCTGTAAAGGAAGGAAATAAAGATGTGCCTGACATATTGTCACAGCTTATACGCACCGCATTTATTCCTACAGAGGGCAAGAAATTCATCGTAGCCGACTTCTCCGCTATTGAGGCGAGAGTAATTGCCTGACTTGCAGATGAAAAATGAAGAATAAATGCATTTGCTAACGGAGAAGATATTTACTGCGCATCTGCTGCCAAGATGTTTGGTGTTCCAGTTGAGAAAAACGGTGTCAACGGTCATCTGAGGCAGAAGGGCAAGATTGCAGAATTG
>WFLZ01000008.1 GCA_009177225.1 Clostridia bacterium | reverse complement strand
TGATAACCATTAACCCCTGCTTAACCAACGTAAAAAGTCTGCTTAAAACAATCGCCGACCGCATCGGTGCAGGTCAGGAAAAGTCCGTCAACGAACTCTGGTTCTCAATTGCCAACAAACTCTCGGACGGAGCGATTCTGATATTTGACGAGGCACAGCACTTGACGGTCAAGACAATTGAAGTACTCAGAAGCTTCTCGGACTACTTCAACGACAAAGGTCAGACGCTCGGAATATGCTTCATCGGAAACGTTGAAACGATTACAAGAATGGGCGGTAAAAAAGCAGAGTTTGCCCAGATTGCAAACCGCACAAAACAGCGTAAAATCTACAGAAACACTGAAATTCAGCGTGACGATATATGTAAGCTTTTCCCGATTCTCGAATCCGAAAACATGAATGCTGAAATTGATTTCCTGCTTAGAATTGCACGTACTCCACAGGCTCTCAGAGGTGCAATAAATCTTTTTTCAAACGCCTATGACAACGAAAATTACACCTACGCCGGACTTGTGGCAATGGCACAGTTTATGGATATGGAAGTTTAATATAAATACAGGGGAATCCGTTCCCCTGTCCTAATGCGACCGAAAACGGTGGTGACAAGTTCGCACAAACGCAGAGTCAGGATAAAAAATAAGTATGGAGGTGAAGAAAATGAGACTGATTGATGCAGATGCGGCTAAAAGAAAGATAATCAAAGAAACAATAGCACACTTTTCAAAACTGGATGATAGGGCATTTGCTATCATGACCGCTGTGGCAAAAATGTTTGATAGTGAAGATGATTTTCCAACTGTTGATGCCAAACCTGTGAGACACGGAAAATGGATAAGAGAATGTTTTACATATTGCAGATGTTCCGTATGCAACACAGAATTTGATAAAGATTTTCTTTATTTTACTTATCGCCATAACTGGAAACGACCCGTTTACTGCCCTAACTGCGGTGCAAAAATGGACGGAGGTGAAGAAAATGAGTTGGACAGAAGATGATGAAATCAAGTATGAATCTGAGATTAAGGAACGAAAGCGAAAGATTATATTAAAAAAACTCAAGGAATCACAGGACAGGTACGATGAGGCAGAACGCAATTATCAGGACACAGGTTCATCAAGTACTATGCGGACAATGCACAGGCATGAAGATATGATTATGATTTGTGAACTTGCACTTCAGGCACTTGACAATATCTGTGGAAAATGCGAAAATCGCAGACGTAACGCCGGCTACGCTGTGAACAAATACAGGGAAGCAAAAGCTACAGGCAATAATGATGTGTTAAACTTTGACAATATAATTGCTGACTTTATAGACTTACAGTACTGAAACAGTGAATTACAATCCGCTGTCCGTTGAGAATGGTCACCCACCGCTGATGGGAAAGACTAAAAAGGAGTGATAAAGTGAAAGAACAAGACGAAATCTGCGTGTTTTCTACCGACAAAAGACTGAGTACCTGCAAAATCCTTGTCGGCGAAAAGTGCGACGGTAAAAATCCCTGTTGTTCGTTCCGAAAGACTGAGGAGCAGTTCCGAACGGAAAGGGACGAGGCAATCAGAAAGAACCGTGAGAAGGGCAATTGTGCTAACTGCAAGTATATGGCAGCTTATTGCAGAATGAGTACAGAGAAAACAGCGGTCAACAATTTCTTTTAAAGGAGGTGCAGACAATGAAAATAAGTCTGAATAACGACGAACTCTACAGACTGATGAGAGAGAAAAAAATCGAAACAGTCCGGCAGCTGAGCAGAGCGTCAGGCATAACAGATGAAATTATGTACCATGCTATCAACAGAGGCGTTGTGTCTAAAGTTACATACTGGAAACTGGCGAAATTCTTCGGCTGTCACATCGAGGATTTGCAGACAGCAGAAAAGTCTTAAAAATTGTACATAACGTCCGGTTTTCTGC
>WFLZ01000088.1 GCA_009177225.1 Clostridia bacterium | reverse complement strand
TCTAGCTTATTAGGCAAAAGACCAACGTTATAACAAAAAAATCATAAAAAAACTGTAAACAATCCCCAAAAAAGAAGTCTTAGTTATTATTAAAAGAATAAATAAAAAAATATTTTTATTTATGTAAAGAGTTTATTTAAGTTTTTATTAAGATTATGATTATTGAATATATACCGGACTTATGGTATAATATTACCCGAAGGAGATGAACTCTATTGAAAACTATAGCAATAATTGACGACGATATATATATAAATGGTATGCTTTCGGAACTTCTTGAAAAAAATAATTATATAACTATAAGTGCGTATTCCGGTACAGAAGCACTTTATATGCTGTCGGAAAACAAACCCGACCTTATACTTCTTGACCTTATGCTTCCCGGACTTTCGGGTGAAAAAGTTCTGCCGAAAATACGGGATATTCCTGTTATAGTAATGAGTGCAAAGGCTGATATTCACAGCAAAGTAAAACTGCTTCTTGATGGTGCGTCAGACTACATAACAAAACCATTTGATACCGCTGAACTTCTCGCACGCATTGCCGTACAGTTAAGGAAAGTTTCCGTAGCAAACTCTAAAACACTGGAATTTTCTGATATTATTTTAAATACAGAAACACATGAAGTAAAAGTCAAAAATAACCCTGTTCGACTTACAAAGACAGAATTTGCGATATTAAAATTACTAATGCAGAATCCGGAGCAGGTTCTCACAAAGTCCGTAATTCTCGACAGAATAAGTCTTGAAACTCCCGACTGTGTAGAAAGTTCCCTGAAAGTCCATATAAGCAATATCCGACGGAAATTCCGTGAATTTTCCGACACCGACTACATAGAGGCAGTATGGGGAATCGGTTTTAAAATGGCAGAAAAATCTTAACCGAATCTTTACTCTTTTCTTTACTGTTTTCTTAACACTTGTGCATTATAATATGGACATATTCAAAAAAGGAGGTATTTTCAGAATGGAATATGTTCTGACAACAAATTCACTTTGCAAGCATTACAAAAACTTCAAAGCGTTGAACAATCTTTCAATGCACGTCCCGAAAGGTTCTATTTACGGCTTTGTAGGCAGGAACGGTGCGGGCAAGACAACACTTATCCGTCTTATATGCGGATTACAAGGGGCAACAAGTGGAAATTTTGAGATTTACGGAATTACAAACGAAAATCCGAATATCCTAAAATCACGTCGTCGCATGGGGGCAGTGGTTGAAACGCCGTCCATTTACCTCAACATGACCGCTGAGGAAAACTTAAAGGAACAGTTCCGTATTTTAGGTATGCCATCATTCGACGGAATAAAGGACTTGCTGAAACTTGTCGGTCTCGAAAACACCGGAAAGAAAAAAGCAAAGAATTTTTCACTCGGTATGCGTCAGCGACTTGGTATAGCCACAGCACTCGCCGGTGAGCCTGATTTTCTTGTACTTGACGAACCCGTTAACGGTCTTGACCCACAGGGTATAGTTGAAATCCGTGAACTGATTCTTAAACTCAACCGTGAAAGACAGATTACCGTACTTATTTCAAGTCACATTCTTGACGAACTTTCAAGGCTCGCCACGCATTACGGTTTTATCGACGGCGGTCACATGGTCAAGGAAATCAGTGCGGAAGAACTGGAACAGGTATGCAGAAAGTGTATTCGTGTTACCGTTTCAGACATAAACGCATTTTCAAGGGTCATGGACAGGCTTAACATTGAATACAGCGTTATCGACGACAGAACAGCGGATATTTTCGCACAGATAAATGTCACAAATCTTGTATCAGCACTCCGTGCCGAAAACTGCGAACTTATTACAGTTTCTGAACATGACGAATCACTTGAAAGCTATTTCATTAACCTGATTGGAGAAAATAATCATGAGTAAACTTATTTCCGCAAACTTCTCACGGCTTTTTAAAAGCGGCATTTTCAGGTTGTATATGATTTTCTGCGGTGGTCTCAGCCTGTTTTTAATAATAATTAGACATATGGAGTATATAAATCATAAAGAAATGTATGACCAGTTTGAAC
>WFLZ01000238.1 GCA_009177225.1 Clostridia bacterium | reverse complement strand
ATTGAAAATAGTCTTTTAAGAATAGATGCCTCAATTAAAACTGACTTAATAGACCGAGTTATACTCAGTGAATCAGTTCTTCCTCGAACCACTTCGGAACCTGTAGATAAGGAAAATATTGAGGAAAGGATTAACGGACAATGGGACTCTCTATATAAATGGTTTGTTTCTGAAAACGGTCGGGAATCTGTATGCAATATGGCTATGGAGTATACAAATGATATTATAAGAAAAATTCTGAATAATGCTGTTATGCTGATGCAACTGCAAAATTCCGGTATAAGCAAAAAACGGGATTACAGTAAATTTATGCAGATGTTTGCAGATTGTTCTGATATCAATGAGGCACATTGCCTGTCTTCTTATGTTTTCGGCTCAATGAACGTGTTACATTATAAATATAATTCCTCACGTGATACTGACAGCATATATGAAGAAGCATATAATTTAAATCCGCAGGAATTTGAAATAAGACCACGTACAAGAATTTATAAACCTAAAGTCAAGACCGAGGGTTTTGAAAATAAATTATGGAAAAAAGATGCCAAGAGAAATGAAAGAATTGCAGAAATAAAACGGGAACAGGGTATGATAGAGGGGTACATAAAAGACAATCGTATTAATGTAAGCGACCTCTCAAATACGATAGTTCCTGTACAATTCCGTATTACACTGCTTAAATGGATAGCATTTGCCAGTCAGAACAGGAAACATACCGGAACTACAGAATTTGGCAGAAAGTTTACTTTGATACGTGAAAACGGAACGACTGTACTTCACTGTGAAGACGGGGAGCTTATAATGCCTGTCTATATTTTTGAGTTTGAGGTGAAATCAAATGAATGAGTTTATCGAACTGCTGGAAAATTTCTGGATAGTACGTGATGAAAGAAAATCTGATTATGTCAGAATAAAATATGCTGTTGATAATTTAATGAAACGTTTTATAAGCGATTTTACCGGCTGGAAGCTCATTATAAATAATAAACTCATAAAACTTGAAAAAATTCCTGCTGAGGCACACTCGTTTATGGGAATTCAGGAATTTGAAAGCAAAAATGATTACTGTCTTTTGTGTGCATTACTGTTCTATCTTGATGATAAATATGAGGGTGAACAATTTCTTCTCACTGAATTGATTGAGAATATTGAAAAAATAATATCTGGTACAGTAAATATGGATTTTACCCGTTTTACTGACAGAAAATCTCTTATCCGTATGCTTAAATTTGCACAGAACATAGGACTTTTAAAAATCTCGGAAGGTTCACTTGAACAAGTTGAAAACAATCGGGAAAAAGAAATCCTATATGAAAATACCGGATTATCAGGATATTTTTCTATACATCATGATATGGATTTTTCTTCATTTGAGAGTTATAAGGATTTTGAAAATAATGAATTGTTATATTCTGACAAAGAAAAGGGGTATCTGCGAACAAGCAGAGTATATAGACGTTTATTATTGCAGCCTGCTATGTACTGGAATTCAAAAGATGATATGGATAGTTTATATGTAAAAAATCAGAGGAATACTATAGCAAACCGTATGGATAAATACATTGAAGGAAGACTTGATATTCATAATGGTTCAGCATTCTATATGCTGAATGAAGAAAACAGTTTCGGCAATATTCACCCCTCAGAGAAAATGATTTCCGGTTTTACGGCACTTTTATGCAGTAAAATTAAATCACATATTCTTAATACTTCGCTTATACCAAATAATTCTCGTTTTTTTATTGAAAAAGAAAACTTCGGAGAATTTATATTAAATTGCAGAAATGAATTTAAACGTGGATTAAGTAAAGAATTTCGTGAAATGCCTGACGAAAAGCTTATTAAAGTTATTTCTGAATATATGATATGTTGGATGATGATAGAAGAATATAATGACGGTTATTATATATGTGACGGAGCTTTTAAAACATCCGGTAAGTATCCGGAAGATTTCAAGGAAAAGGAGAGCTTATAATGGAACGATGGCAGATGAACCGTCTTGGTTTCGTAAATTTCTGGCTATATGATACAGATGTATTTCCTCTTAAAGATGGTAAAATTTTATTAAGGGGTACAAATGGTTCAGGTAAATCAATTACTACACAAAGTTTTATACCCTATATTCTTGACGGTGACAGACAACCTTCGAGACTTGACCCTTTTGGAAGCAAAGACAGAAAAATGAGCTGGTATCTTCTTGGTGACCCTGAAAATGGAAAAGAAGAAAGTACTGCATATCTGTATCTTGAATTTATTAAGCCTGAATGCAAAAAATTCAGAACAATCGGTATTGGTATGAATGCTAAAAAGGGTGGCACAATGAAAACATGGGGCTTTTGTCTCATGGACGGAAGAAGAGTTGGTATTGATTTCTATCTTTACAGAGAAGCAGGCTCTGCTTTTATTCCCCATGATATTTCCAGACTGAAAAAAGAACTTGGTACAAGAAATATATTTGTTGAAAAACCGTCAGAATACAAAGAAATGGTAGCTGAACACATTTTCGGAATAAAGAAAGAAAATATTAATGTTTTTGAACAGCTTACGAATATTCTTATAAAAACCCGTTCTTCAAAACTTTCAAAAGATAACCTCAAGCCGGCACAGCTATATAACATACTTAATGAATCGCTTCAGACGTTATCTGACGATGATTTGAGACCTATGGCTGACGCAATGAATAAAATAGAAGATACTCATAACAAAATTGAAGATGCTGAGAAAGCTCTTGCAGAAGTTCATCAGTTGGCTGTTGAATACGATAAGTATAATAGATATATGCTGTGGAAGAAAGCCAGTTCGTATCTTGATAAATCCAATCATGTAAACAAAGCTCAGATTAATCTTGAAACTAAAGAAAAAGATATAAAAAATGCTGAAGAAAATAAAGAAAATGCTATACATATAAAAGAACAGTCTCAGCTTAAAATTGATGACCTTATACGTGAAAATGAAAGTCTCAATATTACAGATATTGAACAACAGCTACAAAAAAGAACAAATGCCTCCAACAAGTTGCAATATGCCAGAAAAAAACAGNAAGAAAAACAAAAANGTATAGANGNCAAAAATAATAAAATANAAAGAAGATATTCAGAAAANATTGAAGTAACAGATAAAATTGAATCTTTGGAGAATGAAAAAGGTAAACTTTTGCGTGAATTAAGCGATTATGCGGAATACTCCTTTCCTCTGCATGAGAACTATATCCGTGAAATCAAAATGAACAGTGAATTTCATGAAAGGTCTGCTCAATGCAGACAGGAACAGGCTGCTCTGTCAGGACGTTTAAAAAAAATATCAGTTAAACNTACTNNACTTGNAAGCAAACGTGAAAAACGTGAAGCAGCAGCCCGAACTCTTTACGAAAACAAAGAAAACACTAAACAAAAAAATGATGAGTATGTTTTAGTGGAAAACGAATTTAATGAAGAAAAAGATAAAATAATTGAAGCTTTCTATACTGCGTCTCATAGAAATACTGAATTTATAATTGATGAGGACATACTTGAGCAAATAGAAGTTGCTGTAAGTGAGTATGAAGGTCAGGGAGCTGCCCGTAACATAAGTAATTTATTACAGAAACAAAGAGACAGGCTTTATGCCGGATTACAGGAACTTTTAGCTAAGGCTAAACATCAGGAATTGCTGACAAAGCAAAAATTCGAAGAACTCTCACGACAGCTTACAGAGTTGAAAAATACATCTGACCCTGTTCCGGAGCGTACTAAGGAACGGGAACTTTACAGAAGTATTCTTACAGAAAAGGGAATAAACTATCGTTCTTTCTATGAATGTATAGATTTCAGAGAAGAACTCAGTCAGCAGGAATGTGCTGTTATTGAAGCCGAACTTGCAGATATGGGACTTCTTGACGCACTTGTTATTTCTGAATCACAGCGCAATGACACAATACATCTTCTTAGTAGTTATTCAGACAGCTATATCATTACTGATGTAAACAAAACTTTCTCCGAAAATAAATTCTTTACTATTAATGCTCCAGATGAATTAAAATCAGAGGTTAAAAATATCATAGCTCTCTTTGAAGAAAAAACAACGCTCGGAACAGACGGTTTTTACAGAAACGGCATACTTGCCGGACACGTTTCGGGAAAGGATAATGCGTGTTTCATCGGAGCAGAAAGAAGAAGAAAATTTCGTCAGAAACAAATTGAAAAACTTACTGCTGATACCAATAATGCTGAATCTGAGTACAATAATGCAAAGGCACAGCTTGATTCTGTAAATAATCGTTTGCAGAAAATTAATGACGAATATTCGAAATTGCCTGAATTTACAGATTTGAATATGGCATTTAATATGCTGATTAATACTTCTAAGGAACTGAAAGTCGCAGAAGAAATATACATAAAGAATGAGGAAATCTATAGAGTTGCAGACAGTGAATTTAATAAAGCTTCGGCAGGTGCAGACAGCTTATGTCGTGAGTTCCAGCAGTATGAAAAAACGGTGGAATTTTACAATGAAGTCATTGAAGCAGTTGACGATTATTATTCAACGCTCTTTTCAATTATTGACATACTTAAGGATATAAAATCCGGACAGGATATTCTAAAGATTAATAAAGAACAAATTGAAGAACTTGAACTGGATTTGGATACTGCCGATTTAGACTTAAAAGCTATAAACCGTGATATTCACGAATATACAGAAACAATCAGACTATGTAATGAATTTCTTGAAAACCCTGAAATCGCTGACAAGGCAAAGCGTGCAAAGGAAATTGATGATTCGATTAATGAACTGAATAAACAGATTAAAGAATGTTCTGAAAAAGTAATTATATGTGATAACGATATAAAACACTACAGAAAAGAACAATCCGATTTAAAAAGTAAGCTTGAAAATCTTATTACTGAAAAAATTACTCTTGAAGAATATTTTAAAGAAGAACTTGAACTTGGTTTTGTATTTAATGACCAAAATTCATCATTGAAAAAAAATGCTGAAACTGCACTTAAAATAGTAGCTGAGGAAGACAGCAAAAGAAGTATTCAGGAAATATCAAACAGACTTGAAAGGGTATACCGTCAGAATAGCAACGCCCTTTCAGCAGATTACCGACCAATGCAGAACATGATATTTACTGATTCGGATTCAGACTGTGTAAGAGCACGCCATAACATTACTCTTACATGGGGAGGTAAACAAATCCCTCCAAAAGAATTTGAAACCGAAATAAGTAGTACTATTGAACATGATAAGCTTTTGATAAAAAGAAGTGAAGAAGAAATGTTTAAAAATATTCTTCTTAACACTATCAGTAAAAAGCTATATAACCGCATAAATGAAAGTAGAAAATGGGTCGAAGAAATGTCGTCTCTTATGCAGGGAATCAATACATCTATGGGATTGGTATTTTCACTAAGCTGGAAAGCAAAAAAAGATACGGGCGAAAATGAAATGCAATTTGATGAACTTCATAAGCTGCTAAATAAAGGAGAGTTGATTAGTGCTGACGATTTTGACCGTCTTTCAGACCATTTTAGGAGTAAAATAGAACATGAAAGGCTTATTTCTGAAGAACAGGGATTAGAAATAAATTATACTGAACTTGTGAAAAATGTTATGGATTTTAGAAACTGGTTTGAGTTTAAAATTCATTATAAGGATGCCGGAAATCCTAAAACAAGGGAGCTTACAAATAGTCGTTTTAATACCTTTAGTGGAGGCGAACGTGCTTTATCGCTTTATATACCGCTTTTTGCCGCCGTTGCTGCTCAATATAAAAAAGCCGGAAATGAAGCTCCGATGATTCTTGCTCTTGATGAAGCGTTTGCAGGAGTTGACGAAAGTAATATCAGCGAGATGTTCGGTCTTCTTGAAAAGCTTGGCTTTGGATATATTGTNANTTCTNNGNCTCTTTGGGGTTGCTATGATACTGTTCCTGCTCTCGNNATTGCTNAACTTTGTCATGAAAAAAACAGCGATATGATAACTGTTATTTATTATGAANGGAACGGAAAGAAAAAAATATTAGATGACCAATTTTTGGGAGGTATAATTTGACCGACTCTAAAAATCTATCAGCATATTTCAAAGCCAACAAAAACTATGACCGAATAATGAAGGCTCTTTTATACAACTTTGAAAAATACGGAGAAGTTAAAGGGAATATTATAATCAAAAATGCAGAAGCAAGCGAATGCGATGCTGTTAATTCAATAATATCTCCCAAGAAGCCGTTTTCTCCTCCATTACTTAAATTCAGAATGAGTGATTTTGAAAATGGTATACATAACACAAGATATGCTGATGCTGATTTAAAAGAAATTCTTGAAATATACTTTCATAAGAAAATCATATCTAACAAACAGCACAGGCTTACAGAAGAACGTGATAAGCATGAATTTCAGGATTTGTTTATAAGGCAATATAATGATTCTCCATGTATCAAATGGATTAAGGCTATGTTTTCTGAATATAAATACGGATATAAGACAGTAATGAAAGAGTATTCAAAATCAACCGTACAGGCTCAGAAACTTCTTGATTATGTATGTCAGGCGGTTAATTCAAGATATGATAAAATATCTGAACCAATTCGGATTGCTGTTTTTAGTGCAAACATAACCGGAAATTCTCATTATTTTGACAGAAATACTTCTGCCGGAAAACTGCTTATTCATGCTCTTGCTTTTTTATCGGAAATACGGGAATACAATAGTGCTGAAAAAATCAAGGAAATATACTCTGTTTTTTCCATTGAACCTGATTCAATTTCGAGTGCAACAGCTACAGTTGGAATAAGAATTTATTACAGTGATAAGTCTGAACATCCTGCATATAAAATATTTGCAGATAAGAGTGAAATGTGTCTTATATCAGAAGCTAATCTCATAAATATTAAATATGCTGACTCGGATACAAAAACAGTGTACATTGTAGAAAATCAAATGGTTTTTTCTGCTTTAGCTGAAGTAGCTTCTGAATGTCACTTAAGCATTATTTGTACTTCCGGACAGGTAAAAACTGTAGGTCTTAAACTTATAGATATGCTTGTAAACAATAATTGCGATATATATTATGCAGGAGATTTTGACCCCGAAGGTATTCAAATTGCTGATAAACTTTTTTGCAGGTATAATTCTGACAAATTTCATATCTGGAGAATGAGCTGTGATGATTACTTTAGTATTGAAAAGTCAGACGATAAAATAAGTGAGCAACGACTAAAAAAATTACTAAAAATTAAATCTTCTTATTTAAAAGAGATTTCTGATTTAATCACTATAGATAAGAGAATTGCCTATCAGGAATTATTAATTCCAAAGATGATAAATGATATGAAAGCCCATGCTTTATTACATATATAGGTTATATTCTTTAACTGCGTTTTTTTAAAATTAAGGTGTGTAAAAAATGATTTTCGGAAAATTTCAAAAAAGTATTTGACAAATCAGANTTTTTNTGATATACTATATGCANTGTTCTGTNTTCTGCTTTAAAGCGTTACAGCATAAAGCGTTAAAATGCTATATTATCGAAAGGATTGTTTTTTATGAAGGAAATTTCAAAATTAATGGATTACAGACCTGATATCAAAGTTATCGACGCTACTCTCAGAGATGGCGGTCTTGTAAATGAATTTCGTTTCAGTGATGATTTTGTAAAGCATCTCTACAATGCCAACCTCAGAGCAGGTGTTGACTATATGGAATTTGGTTACAAGGCAGACCGTGAAATGTTCGATGAGACAAAGTTCGGACCTTGTAAATTCTGTGATGATGACTATATCAGGTCAATTGTTGGCGAAAACAACACAGACCTTAAAATTGCCGTTATGGCTGATGTAGGTCGTTGTAACTACAAGCAGGATATTCATGACCGTGCTGAAAGTCCGGTTGACCTTATCCGTGTGGCTACATATATTCATCAGATTCCGACAGCAGTTGACATGATTGAAAACGCAAAGAGCAAGGGTTATGAAGTAAGCTGTAATATCATGGCTATTTCAAACGCTCAGGAAGGTGACATCAAGGCTGCTCTTGACATTCTCGGAAAATCTCCTGTTGACGTTTTCTATATCGTTGACAGTTTCGGTTCTCTCTATCCCGAACAGATTGCAAGAATTGCTGATATGTACTGCAATATCGCTGCAAAGTACGGAAAGAAAGTGGGTATTCACGCTCATAACAATCAGCAGCTTGCTTTTGCTAATACTATTGAAGCAGTAGGCGACGGCGTTGACTGGCTTGATGCTACATACTCCGAAATGGGCAGAGGTGCAGGCAACTGTGCTATGGAACTTCTTCTCGGTTTCCTCAAGAATCCTAAGTATAACGTTTACCCCGTATTGCAGTTCATTGAAGAACATATGACAAAACTCCGTGAGGACGATATTGTCTGGGGATATGATTTACAGTACCTTATGACTGGTCTCCTTAATCAGCACCCGAGAACTGCTATTCAGTTCACAAACGACAAGAGAAAGGATTACTCCGAATTTTATAAGGAAATTCTTTCACAGGAATAATAATAAAAGCTGTATTCTCCGGAATACAGCTTTTTATTTTATTTAATGCTTTCTGCGTAATACCTGCAAAAATAGTTAAGTGTGCATTTTTCACACTTCGGATTTCTTGCACAGCATACGTCACGTCCGAACTGCACCGTCTGATGACAGAAACGGTTTGAGACCTCAGGAGGAAGAATTTTAACAAGGTCTTTTTCGACTTTGGCAGGTTCTTTGTTTTCGGTAAGTCCGAGCCGTCCGGTGATACGTATACAGTGAGTATCTGTAACAACAGCAGGTTTTCCGAAAACGTCACCGAGTACAAGGTTAGCGGTTTTACGTCCTATTCCTGACAGTGTAAGCAAATCGTCCATATTGTCGGGAACTTCACCGCCGAAATTGTCCAGCAACTGCCGTGACATCTCTTTGAGACTTTTCGCTTTCATGTGATAAAGTCCGCATGGCTTGACATACTGTTCAAGTTCTTCAATATCGGCGTTTGCAAAAGATTCAAGGTCGGGATATTTTTCAAAAAGTGTTTTCGTGACCACATTTACCCGTGCATCTGTACACTGTGCCGCAAGTCTTGTGGCAAACATAAGTTCATACGGCTTTTTATATTTCAGCGAACATTCTATATCAGGATAGAGTTTTTCGAGTTCGGCTATTGCAAGTTCTGCGATTTCCTTTTTATTCATTCTGAAACCTCCTTTTGCATTTTTAAAATTCTGTCATAGACTTTATACATTTTCTGTACAGTGTTTTCAAGAAAATAATAGTGTTTTATGTAGAATGCCAGCAGTACCGTTATTATAGTTACAAGTACCAGCAACATCATATTGTCTGTGAGCAACATTCCGACCATGAATATGGCAAGCACTACTGCAAACATCATTGTCACAAGAAAATGTACTATTCTTTCGTGTTGCATGAAAGCGATTTTGTCCATATGTTCGGAAAGAATAACAGATAATTCGTCTTTTGTCCGACAGTTGTCAAGATGTTCTGAAACGGTATTCATGTAGGCTGTAAGGTATTCGGTCATATTAATATGCTCCTTTAAAGCTGGCTGCGTAATCTTTCGATTTCGTCAAGAAGTGTTATTATGTCTTGTTTGGCGTGTGCAATGAAGTCATAGTCTGCTACGGTAGCTCCAATTATTTCCAAATCATTACCAGCAGTCTGAATAAAACTTGAACCACATTCAATATCTATGCCCTCTATATAGGCAGTCCATTTTCCACCTGTAGCTCTTTCACACCTGTTGCGGATTATCTTTAGTTCATTGTCATTCACAACATACCACTTCCTTTACTGCAATTATACACCATTTTCCGACAAAAGTCAACAATTTATATCCATGTGAATTTTCCGGAAATAATCATTTTTATAAGTTCTTCAAAGTTTTCAGCCACAACTTCCGTATCTTCAAAATCCGGTGTATAACCCTGTACTATATTATTATTGTTAAGGTCGATTGCAAGAAAACTATAATCTCCTTTTACGGACATCGCAACAGGTAAGTGACATTCCCACCATTTTTTGATTTCTTCTTTTTCACTGTCGGATTCTGCACTTTCAAGGGACATTTTTTCAAATTCGTTCCATGCAAAACCGTCTGTATTATTTGTACTTTCATAGTCGGACATACAAAGAAACCATGCCGAACTGTCAGCGGATTCTGCTTTTGAAACGTAGTTCAGAAACATATGAAAAGCCTTATTATTGCACTTGCAGAGTTGAGGATTCATCGATAAGTCAGCGTCAAAATGTTTCGGTTGAAACTTTCCGCCGTCGGAAATAATCTTTTCTTTAAACTTTTCTATCAGTTTCAGATATTTCATTCTGTATAAACGGTCTTTATCTATATTCACTATTTTCTGTATATCGTAAATTTCCATTCCATAATCAAAAAGTTTTCCGGCAACTTCAATTTCTGTAAAAAATCCTCCAGCACTTTCACCATTATGATATCCAGCCCATGCCCATTTGATTTCTTCTTTAGTAAGAATCTGTATGGTTTCACCTAATTCAATCCCCCATTGTTCGTCATAGTCAGCCGATGGATTATAGTGAACGGTCGCCTTCCATACATCTTCACCGTCATATGCAATAATTTCTGTTTTGTCTGTTAGTGCGAAGTATTCAGCATCATGATTCAATAGTCTGTACTGCCCGTAACTATTGACAGAATTGGAGTCTACCATAATTATTTTTTTATTGTCCATAATTTTCACCTCTGTTAATGTGTTGCATAATATAAGTCCTGCGTACTGAAAGAATTACAGTCAATTACGTCTGTATACCAGTTAAACTCCGTCCGGAGTTTTTCAAAGTTTTTCTAATATACCATTTTCCAAATCTTTGATAGAATAAATTGTTTCTAATACATCAAAAGTTTCTTCAAGATTATGTCTTGCACTTATCCAGCCTTTGCCGTCTGTAATCCNNACAAAAGTANATCCNCTTATTGTACCNGATTCTTGAGCTATTTGTTTATAACTCCTCGNTGTTTCGTTGAGTTTAGAACCACCGCTTGTATAAAAGTTTGTTTCAATGCCATAAATCATATTATCTGTTCTGATAACGAAATCAAAACGTTTTTCAGTTTTACCTTTATTTGAAATAGCAGATAAATCAATGCCCCATTTTTCTGTTATTTGATGTATATACATTTCTTTAAAATAATTTTTATTTTTAACATAACCAGCTTTTATTATGAAACTTTCTACTAAATCTTCTATAAGATGACCTCCACGGTTCTTTCTGCCGTTTGAGTCAAGACCAGTTTCAACGCCTGTTACATAATCAATAAGACTTCCGATTATTCTGTTTTCAAGCAAATCAAACAAACCTGTTTCACGCATGAATATTTTATACTGTTCAGTTGAATAATTCATTTTCTTGAAATTATATTTTAATTCTCCATTAGTGTCAATAACAACTATTTCGTTTGCCCGTACTGCAATCAATAATGGTATACATTTAAGAGTTTCAGGATATTTTGTTATTATAGTTTCAAAATCTTCTTCTATATTTTTTGAGCCTATGAGAGAATTCAAGATATTCAGTTCTATCTTTATACTGTCAACATTTTTGTGAACTTTATCAAAATCAATATAATAGTTGTATGTAGCTATACTTTCCTTAAATTTAGAAAGCCATTCGGTAAAATTACGTTTCATTGTATCCTCCTTAAAAATTACTGATTAATAATTCGTTTAAAGTTCCACGTCCTAAGCCTTTGCTATTAATCATTCTTGAAGCTTTAACTCTGGTTATATTGAAATTTCTATAAATATCATCAAAGAAATTATCATTTTCGTTTGTATTCTTAGGGTCTGAATTACTTGCCAGTATTTTAGCACCTTTTTCAGACATACATTCTGTAAACTTAGAAAGCTGTATCTGCTGTTCGTCACCGAATACTGTTTTAGAATAGGAATTAAAAGAAGATGTTTCATTTAATGGTCTGTACGGAGGGTCAATATATACAAAAGTGTTGCTGTCAATGAAATCCGTACAATTACTGTAATCACCGCACTTTATTATTATATTTTGAAGCAAATTGCTTATAACCCTGAGATTATCAGAATCACATATAAGCGGTTTTTTATATGAACCTATGGGAACGTTATATAATCCTTTACTGTTTACACGATAAAGACCATTAAAACAAGTCTTGTTCAGAAATATAAATAGTACAGCCATAGATACATCATTAATGTTATTTTTAATTCCTTCGTTGAACTTATCACGCTGTATATAAAAATATTCTTTTCGTTGGTTGTTGTCCATGCACCAAAATATTTCCTGCATATCAAACAGACAGTTTATTATATCTTCAGCATTGTCACGTATATGAATATAGGTATTAATCAATTCACGATTTATGTCATTTATTAAAATTTCTTCCGGTTGAAAGTTTGTCAAAATATCAAACAATACGGCTCCACCACCGACAAATGGTTCACAATATTTTTTTATATTTTCGGGGTATTTGTCCCTGATTATGTTTAATAGCTGACTTTTACCTCCTGCCCATTTTATAAATGGCTTAACTGTTTTTAACATATGGTTCTCCTTATATTTTTTCAAAATATTCTGGCGGATATAGATAATCCTCACCGCTGTCGTCCACAATACGAAACCATTTCTTTTCAGTACAGATAACATTATATATTTTATTGTGCGTAAGAGTAAGGGAAATAGTTTCGCCAGTATATCGGACAAGTTTTATCTGATTGTCCCAAAAGAATTTATTACCTCTCGACGTGTTCATATCTTCGGGAAGTATACTATATTGATGTTCAAATTTTTCAAAAACTTCCGGCAGGCTTTCATATACCTCAATATGTTCATTGAACTGATTGTGTTCAAGTTCATAAAAGTACGCTTCATCAAGATAATATCCCTCAGTGTATGCAACATACTTGTCTTTTATTTTCTGTATGGCATATGTATATGCAAACTCTCTGCCGTCATGTTCGATAATTCCCAGAACTCCGACTTGTTTTCCGTTTTCAATTTTGTCTGTAAGTTTCAATCTGTCCATATAAATCCTCCCCATCTTTTATAATCAAGTTTAACACAGATATATTTTTTTGTCAATATAAAAAGAAAGACGGCTGATTTTTTACAGCCGTCTGATGTGATTTTATATTGATTTTTAATTTTTTTTATTTTTTTCAGAATAATGATACTGGAAGCTGTGTGATTTGACCGAGGATATATTTTCTGAGGAATGCAGCGTCTGAGTAAGTGATTACGCCGTCAGCAAGGATATCTGCACTTTCCATCTGGAGAGGATTCAGAGT
>WFLZ01000235.1 GCA_009177225.1 Clostridia bacterium | reverse complement strand
TACAACAACGACAACAACAAGTACAACCACAACAACAAGTACAACGACGACAACAACAAGTACAACAACAACAAGTACAACCACAACAACAACTACATCAACGACAACAAGTACAACAACTACAACTACAACAACTACATCAACAACAACCACAACAACTACATCAACAACAACTACAACAACGACAACAACAAGTACAACCACAACAACAAGTACAACGACGACAACAACAAGTACAACAACAACAACAAGTACAACGACGACAACAACAAGTACAACAACAACAAGTACAACCACAACAACAACTACATCAACGACAACAAGTACAACAACTACAACTACAACAACTACATCAACAACAACCACAACAACTACATCAACAACAACTACAACAACTACAACAACAGAAACAACAACTACTACAACAACAGAAACAACAACAACTACCACAACCACAACCACAACAACCACAACTACAACTCTTGCAGACGTAAGAATCAGCAAGCAGGACGTATTCGGTACTGAGCTTGCAGGTGCAGAACTTACACTTACAGGTAAAGACAGTGACGGCAACGAAATCAGGTTTGACCTTGAAAATATCGAACTTGGTGAAGAGGCAAAGGTTAACGGACTTACTACAGAAACCAAGCTTATCTGGACTTCTGGTAAGACAGCAACAGAAATCAAGAACGTTCCGGACGGAACATACACACTCCACGAAGTAGCAGCACCGGAAGGATATGAAATCACAACAGACATCATATTTACAGTTGAAAACGGCGTTGTAAAAGGTAATACAGTAGCTGACGGCAACACAGTTGTTATGATTGACAAAGCTATNNTAACAACAACTACTACTACTACAACANAAACAACAACNACTACTACAACTNCNANAGANACAACAACTACTACAGAAACAACAACAACAGAAACCACAACCACAACAACCACAACTACAACTCTTGCAGACGTAAGAATCAGCAAGCAGGACGTATTCGGTACTGAGCTTGCAGGTGCAGAACTNACACTNACAGGTAAGGACAGCGAAGGAAATGATGTAATATTTGATACAGAAAATGTTACAGCAGGAACAGGTGCAGAACTTATCAGCGTTGGAAACACATCAGAACTCAAATGGATTTCCGGCAGTGAATCAACATATGTAAAGAATCTTCCGGACGGAACATATACACTCCACGAAGTAGCAGCACCGGAAGGATACGAAGTTACAACAGATATCACTTTCACAATTGAAAACGGCGTTGTAACAGGAAATGCAGTAGCTGACGGCAACACAGTTGTTATGGTTGATAAAGCTATCGTGACAACAACTACTACGACAACAGAAACAACTACAACTACTACAACTACACCAGGCGGTATTATAGACGGCGGCGACGGTTCAAACACAACTACTACAACCAATGGTTCTGTTTTACCTGACGATTTGTCAAATACGACCACAACAACTACAACAGATACAACAACAACTACTACAACTCTTGTGGACGTAAGAATCAGTAAACAGGACGTATTCGGTACTGAACTCGCAGGTGCAGAACTCACACTCACAGGTAAGGACAGCGAAGGAAATGATGTAATATTTGATACAGAAAATGTTACAGCAGGAACAGGTGCAGAACTTATCAGCGTTGGAAATACATCAGAACTTAAATGGATTTCCGGCAGTGAATCAACATACGTAAAGAATCTTCCAGACGGAACATACACACTCCACGAAGTAGCAGCACCGGAAGGATACGAAGTTACAACAGATATTACTTTCACAATTGAAAACGGCGTTGTAACAGGAAATGAAGTAGTTAACGGCGACACAGTTGTTATGGTTGATAAAGCTATCGTTACAACAACTACCACAACAACAGAAACAACTACAACTACTACAACTACACGAGGCGGTATTATAGACGGCGGCGACGGTTCAAACACAACTACTACAATAAATGGTTCTGTTTTACCTGACCAGTTGTCAAATACAAGCACAACAACAACTACAACAGATACAACAACTACTACAACTACAACTCTTGTGGACGTAAGAATCAGTAAGCAGGACGTATTCGGTACTGAACTCGCAGGCGCAGAACTTACACTCACAGGTAAGGACAGTAACGGCAACGAAATCAAGTTTGATATTGAAAATGTTGAACTTGGTGAGGGTGCAAAGTTTAATGATGGTTCTACAGAAACAAAACTTATCTGGACTTCCGGCAGTGAATCAACATATGTAAAGAATCTCCCTGACGGAACATACACACTCCACGAAGTATCAGCACCGAACGGTTACAAAGTTGCAACAGATATTACTTTCAAAGTTGAAAACGGCGTTGTAACAGGTGAGGCTGTTGTTGACGGAAATACAGTTGTCATGATTGATGAAACAGCTCGCACAGATGTAAAAATCAGCAAGCAGGACGTTAACAGCAAAGAACTTGCAGGAGCAAAACTTACACTCACAGGTAAGGACAAAAACGGTAACGAAATCACATTCGATATCGAAAATCTTGAACTTGGCAACGGGGCAAAGCTTGACGGTGGTTCTACAGAAACAAAACTTATCTGGATTTCAGGCAGTACGGCAACATATGTAAAGAATCTTCCGGACGGAACATACACACTTCACGAAGTGTCAGCACCGAACGGATATAAAGTTGCAACAGATATCACTTTCACAATTGAAAACGGCGTTGTAAAGGGTGATGCAGTTGTTGACGGAGATACAGTTGTCATGGTTGATGAAACAAAAGATACTTCATCAAACAGCAATAGTAAAAAATCCTCAAACAGCACAACTTCAAGTTCTCCCAGAACAGGCGTAAATGATATGAGTGCAGTAATATTCCTTATGGCTATTGCTGTAGCAACAGCGTTTATCTCACGTTCAGGAAAGAATAGAAAAGAAGACTAATTGAAATTAATCCCTCTCATTTCGGTGAGAGGGATTTTTTTTGGCGTTTATACATAGAATAGTAGTTGAAATCATATGAAAAATATGTTATAATTATAATACTCTATTTTATAAGCAAAGGGGGAAAAGGTAATGAATATAGAAGTTACAAGAATAAATTACGAAATAGAAAAAAATCCGGAAGAATATGTCAGAGCGTCCAATGAGGACTATATATACAGACTGAAAAAAATTGTCTCGGATATTGTAGATAACAAAAGCGAACGTTCTGTTATAGTTCTTGCAGGTCCTTCGGGTTCGGGAAAAACCACCACCGCCCTTACAATCGGAAAAATTCTTACTGAACTCGGTCACAGAACCCATACAATTTCAATGGATAATTATTTCTGTTCGCTCACAGATGAGGAAAAACGTCTTTCGGTACTCGGTAAAATGGATTTGGAATCACCCCTGCGTGTTGACAAGGAACTTTTAAACAGTCATATTGAATCAATCGGCAGGGGAGAACCTGTTGAAATTCCGCAGTATAATTTCGGAAATTCAATGCGTGAACCGGAGGGAAAACCTCTCTGTCGCAGACACGGCGAACTTGTTATGTTTGAGGGAATCCATGCTCTTAATCCGGACGTTATAACTGTTCCGGACAGTCAAATATGCAAGATTTACGTAAGTGTCCGTACCCGTGTGACCTGTGGTGATATTATTCTTCACCCGTCAAAAATCCGTCTTATGCGTCGTATGATAAGGGACAGAAATTTCAGACAGCGTTCACTTTATGAAACTATGAATATGTTTGAAAGTGTTGAACAGGGCGAAAACAAGTATATAATGCCATATAAACACCGTTCCGACTATGATGTCGATACGTTTGTGCCTTATGAACTCAGCCTTTACCGTGACAGTCTGCTGAATCAGCTTCGTGAAATGAATGACGTTCCGGAACTTGCAGATATTACGGAAGTAATGGAAAAACTTGTTTCCGTTGAAAATTCTGCTGTTCCGTATAATTCTATGGTGCGTGAATTTGTGGGAGGCGGAGAGTTCAACTGATAATTCAGAAAAGTCCTTTTACATCGTCAATGGTGAGCGACGGCTGTAGTGCGAGATTTATTCCGAATGATATAATCTGGGCGGAATGTTCAATCAGGCGGTCAATTTCACGGGAAGTCACCATCATATTAGGAATGTCATTCAGGTCGCAGTCAGTGAAATTACGTATTATCGTGTGTATATCGACGACAGTAGGCACGCCCACCGCAGTTACAGGTATACCGAGAAGTTTTTCGGAAAGTTCTTTCCGTGCGTTCGCCACTCCGCTTCCGGGAGAAATTCCTGAATCTGAAATCTGAATAGTTGTTCCAAGACGGCTTACGTCTGAACATGCCAGAGCGTCAATGGCTATCACTCCGGCTGGTTTTATTTCATTGCAGACCGCACGGATTATTTCCGCCGTTTCTATTCCCGTCTGTCCGAGTACACCGCCTGCAAATGCACTTACACGGCGTAACGACGCAAGAAAACCGTCTGTTTCGTGTGCAAGCTCTTTTTCAAGATGACGTGTCGCAAGTACCTTTGAGACAACAGCAGGACCGAGTGCGTCCGGAGTTATATCGCTGTTGCCAAGTCCGACAACAAGTATATCACCGTCGGGAATGAATTTTCTGATTTCCTGTGCAAGTTCATTAATCATGCTTTCATAGCCGTCTGAAAAAACTGTAAGATTATGTCCTTCAAGCGTTACATAGCGTCCTTTTCCTTTGCCGAGAGTTTCCGTATAGCTGTCATCGTCGAGTGTGATTTCCGTTATACTGAAAACACCGTTTCGTGTATTTATATGAACTTTTTCATAGTCGTTTTCATCGGGGAAATTTTCAAGTGCAAGGTCTGTACGTATAGCCATAAATCCTCCTATTGTGCATTATGCTTTAATTGTGGAAAAAATCTGTGCATATTATTGCTGTTTTGCCTATTGCAAAATGCGTCAGAAAATGTTATAATTATTATTGTCTCAGTAGGACAGGTGTGCGTTGCACCTGCCGGAGTGCGTGAATTTGTTTTCATGTGCTTATTATCTGTAAAATACGGACGTTTATACAGTCTGTGAGATTCAAGGAGGTGTAACAAAATGCCAAACATTAAATCAGCTAAGAAAAGAGTTAAGGTTAATGCAACCAAGGCTGCTGCTAACAAGTCAAGAAAGTCAAATCTTAAGACTATACTCAAGGCTGCTGATGCTGCTGTAACAGCTAATGCTGCTGACAAGGACGAGGCTATCAGAGTAGCTATCAAGAGAGTAGACCAGGCTTGTGCTAAGGGTCTCATGCACAAGAACAAGGCTGCAAGAAAAAAGTCTCAGCTTGCTAAGAAGCTCAATGCTGCCGGCTAATCAGTTCTTTTTAAAAATAAAACAAAAAATATTCCCTGCGACAACTCACGGTCGGCAGGGAATTTTTTTATTTATTTACTGGCTTAAAGCTTCAAGTTCGGCTGACGTTATAGGCAGATTGTCCGTACTGAGAGCTTTGATTTCAATGTACTGAATGGCAAGAGCGTCGATATTTGTGACACCATTTCCGTTGTCAACAACATCTGCATTGCGTTTACCCTGTTCACTGATGCTGAATTCTTCGGGATTTGCAATTGACTGTATTATAAGTACAGCGTCGGACATATCAACTTTCCCGTCCTCATTTGCGTCGCCGAATAAAGTTACAGTAGGTTCTTCGGTGAGAAGTACAAATGTAGTTCCGTAGGCTCTTGAGAAATTGCTTGCACTTGAACCTTTATAACCGTAGAGTGGAACATCAGCCTTTCCAAAATCGGTTGAGAATGTATATTTATTTGGACCAAGATAACATCTCTTACTTAAAACAATTACTTTTTCAAGGCTTTTACAGCCTTCGAATGCTCTCTCTCCGATTGATTCCATATTTTCAGGAATAGTTACAGAGGTAATAAAATCACAATATCCAAATGCGTCACGTCCAATTGTTGTTACAGTATTCGGTATATCTATGGAAGTAAAATTACAACTAGTGAAAGAATAATCTGAAATTGTTGTAAGCCCCTCATGAAATGTAACAGATTTAAGACCACAATGGTAAAATGCGTGGCTTCCTGTAGCTTCCAGAGAAGCCGGAATATCTATTGATTCCAAAGCTGTGCAATAAGCAAATGCACGTTCTCCCATAGTTTCCAGATTTTCGGAAAGTTTTACGGATTTAAGAGATTCACACATATCAAATGCAAAATCTCCGATAGTTGTTACGCTGTCGGGAATTACAACTGATTCAAAGTCACATTCACTGAACGCATGGTCACCGATAGTGGTAACGCCGTCAGGAATTACGACTGACTTAAGTTTACAAAATCTGAACGCACGTTTACCGATAGTGGTTACAGTATCAGGGATTGTATAAGATACATCTTGCTTTCCTGAAGAATACATTATAAGTTCAGTTTTGTCCTTATTGAAAATAACGCCGTTTTCACTACTGTAATTCGGATTGTTTTCAGAAATATTTATATCTATAAGAGTTTTGCTTCCACAAAATGAAGAATATGTGAGGCTGGTTACATATTCAGATATTTCCACCGAAACAAGAGAGTCACAGCCTGCAACAGCATAATCTTCAATAGTTGTAACGCTGTCGGGAATGATGAAAGAAGTGACACTGTCACAGCCGTTAAATGCAGATTCTTTGATAACTGTTATACCGTCGGGGATTACTATTGAATCAATGCTACTGCAACCACAGAAAGCGTATTTACCAATATCTGTTAACCCGTCGGGAAGTGTGATTGACGGAATACTGCTGCATTTATAGAAAGCCCAATTTCCGNTTGTCGTAACATTTTCCGGAATTTCTATTGAATCAATATTCCTGCACCCGTCAAAAGCCCAATGTCCGATTTTTGTAATACTGTCNGGCATAGTAACTTTTTTAAGATTTATACAGNTATAGAAAGCAAAATTTCCGATGCTTGTTATTCCNTCCTCTNTTACGACTTCAACAATGGAAGCATGACTTTCGCCCCATGGTGCGTCGGATTNTCGTTCNTCTTCGGGATATTCNGGATAATAACTTCTTGATGGGTAGTCCGGCATATCGCCTGTACCGCTGATTNTNAGAACGCCGTCTTTAAGCGTCCATGAAATATTTTCGGAAGCTTCTGCATTTGCCGTTTGTGGAATAACAGGAGATATGCTTTCGGGTATAACGGTTGCTCCGCATACAAGACAAACCGCCATGATTCCTGCAATAATTCTGTTCGTTCTCATAGAAAAACCGCCTTTCGTATATATTTTTATATTTAAATTTTAACATATAGTATATAATATGTCAATACGCATAATAGCCAAATTATTCCGCAGATTTATGACATTAAAAGCATTATTTCGGGGGTTTGAACACTCCCCAGTTCTTTTTACAAATAAAACAAAAAATATTCCCTGCGACAACTCACGGTCGGCAGGGAATTTTTTTANTTGTTATTATACCGCTAAATCTGCGGTTGCTGNTTCAGTTTCTCCGGTGGTTGTTTCAGTTTCTTCGGTGGTTTCTTCTTCCTCATCTNCTTCGGTAACTGTCGGCGGTTCTGTAACGGGCTGTGCTGAATCTTCGTTCTTGTATACCGTAACTATAAAGCCGTTTACGTTAGTGCCGGAGACTTCAAACTTTTTACCTGTCGGCACAGGAATTGTGGTCACTTCTGAAGCATCGTCTGACAATACAAAATATATTTCGTATTCTTTGCCGTTTTCGTCTGTAAATTCAAGGTGCTTGTCTGCCTGATAGTAGTACTTTGTAATAATCATGTCTATATATTCTTCAAGACAGAGATTATTTTTTGTCATGTAATATGCGTGTGGTAATCCTACATAACGGAAGTGCCATGGTTCAGACTGAATTTTGGTAATACGTTCCTTGTTTTCCGGATATCTTAATATAAGACCGTATTTATAGCAGTTTTCCGTAAACCATGCGTATTCGCCCTCACCCTGATAGTCATAATCGGGATAAGTAGTCAAATCAAAAGCAAGTCCGGATTCGTGTTCGCTGAAACCTGCCTTTGCGACACGGGTTGAATCTTCTTCACCGGTCATTGCAAGGTCGTCTTCATATAATTGCTGTTGAAAATCAGTTGAGCGGTNTGCACCATAAATAAGTATATTTGAAATTTCAGTTGCGTCATAGAAATCAAAAATCATACTTGCCATAGGTTCGTATACATCATCAACAATCAGCATTTTGTCAGTTTCACTCGGGTCAACAGCATGGAACAGTGTACGACCCTTTTCTTCATTTTTTTCGTTTATGCTGACAAGTTTTTCGTCACCGCTGAAATAACGGTAATTTTCATTTACGAGAATCAGATTTCCGTGAAATTTGTCTTTTGTAGGCACATTATATGTTTCATAAATTACTTTGTTCGGGTCGGGGACTTCCTGTTCTTCTTCTGGTACTTCCTGTTCTGCATAATACTGTGAAGTGCCTACTATCTGGGAACGTTCGGCGATACCTTTTATAATATATCCGCTTGCACCTATAATGGAAGCAGTGATAAATATTTCAAACAGTGTTTTTGTTATGCGGATACTTTTTTCTCTGCTTATCTTACTTGGTTTAGACATTTCAAAACTCCAATCTGCCGCAGTGTTTTACCGGTCGGTAAGCATTCCGGTGCGGCTTTTTCCGGAAACAGCCGGCGAATTTTTTTCTTTTGCTCTGAATTAATGCGTGCTTTTCTTTGTTTCAGCTATTTATAATATTATATCACATTTATCCGGAAAAATATAGACTATATTGCATATATTTGTAAAAATGCTGTGTTTTTCTTATTAAATATACCGTAATATGTAAAAAAACACAATAAATCAAAAAATATTATATTGTATCTCTGAAAATTCAAATATATTGTTAAATAAAAATATTGTAAATTTTTACCAAATCAACCTTTTCAAAATTGTTACCAATGTGAAAAACCAACAAAGAAAAGGTGAGTTTTAGCACTGATTTGCACAATCTTGGAAAAATCTATTGAAATAATTTCATTATAATGATATAATAAATATGAACAATATATTATGGAGGGTTTGTATGGATTGTCCTGCTTGCAAAGCCAGTAATACTTCCGGACTAAAGTACTGCGTTAGATGCGGCAGGAATTTTGAAAGTTCACGGGAAGTAAATTACGAAAATATAGGTATGAATGGCTATCATACACAAGAAGAATATTCACAGAACAGAAATGAATTTGAAAATATGTTTACTACAAATGATAAAAGTACTACGTATGTATCGTCAGGAATGTTTATGTCAGAAGAAGTAAGTCAGTTCGGTGAAACAGATTTCGGCGGACATGATGAATCGTTGGCTTCACAGCCGTACAAAGACAGTTTGTCAGGTCGTGCGGACGATATGAAGTCGAATTATATAAATCAGTCCGTAGAAAAAGAGTTCGACTTCGGCGGACGTGATGAACCGTTGGTTTCGCAGCCGTACAAAGACAGTTTTTCAGGTCGTGCGGACGATATGAAATCGAATTACATAAATCAGTCCGTAGAAAAAGAGTTCGACTTCGGCGGACGTGATGAACCGTTGGTTTCGCAGCCGTACAAAGACAGTTTTTCAGGTCGTGCGGACGATATGAAATCGAATTATATAAATCAGTCAGTAGAAAAAGAGTTTGACTTTGGTGGACGTGATGAACCGTTGGTTTCGCAGCCATATACAGACAGATTGAATGTACCGGCACAGCAGAGTGGTATTAATTCTGTACCACTTCCAAGTCAGCCGTATATGAGTGTTAATCCGTACATGAACCCGTCTGCTTTCAATGAAGCACTGCCACAGATTATAGGTTATGACTCCAATGGTATGCCGATTTACTCACAGCCGCCAGTAACTTATTCACCTCCGCAAATCATAGGCTATGACCCGAACGGTATGCCGATTTACGCACAGTCGCCGATAACGTATGCCCCTCCGCAAATTATAGGTTACGACTCCAGCGGTATGCCGATTTATGCACAGCAACCTGTTTTGTATCAGCAGCCGTCAGTGCCGCAGTTTCAGCCTGTTTCCGAACAGTTGCAGAAAAATACTTCCGGAAACAATGAAGTCAATGAAAAATTTCTTGATTTCATTGATGACGGAAAAGACAAAAAGAATTGCCGGAAATCTGAAGAAGATTTCTTCGGAAAGTCGTCTGGCATGGGTGATGTTTCAGCGAAAGGTATTGACGTTGGCAGTCTTAAGAAACATGACAGTAAAAAGAAAAATTATATGAATGAAACTCCTCTTGTTGACGGAGATAAACTTATTCCTAATGATTCCGCAAAGTTCAATAAAATGTATATGAGACAGACCGAAAAGGTCAGTGCCGAAAATCTTGAGGAAAAAAAGACTTACGGTGCAAATCATATCATGCGTGCTGCTAAGGAAGTTGACGTAAACAGACTGAACGCAAATAAGAAGTATAAAAGTCGTATTACCATGTCCGGAGCGGGCGAGGCAGACCCCGATACGCTTGAATCATATACACCTAAAGCTGCAAAATCCATTATGGCAGAGGCTGACCATGCGGTTGAGGCAATGCCGAAGAAAAAGCCTGAATATGTTGACGAACTTGATAAAATTGAACTTCCTGATTATATGAAGGCTAAAAAAACAGTCCGAAATGATACCCCTGTACTTCCGGAACTCTGACCGCTTTTCCGGCGGTTTTTGAGTGACTGTTTTGTCGAAATTTGTCGAAAAATTTTTTTCGACAGATATTTATATTTATTTATGAAAGGTAATTAAAAGATGTTAAAAAAATTTTTACAGGAATTTAAGGCTTTTGCACTTAAAGGAAACGTTATGGACCTCGCAATCGGTGTTATTATCGGTGCGGCTTTTCAGGATATTGTAACATCACTTACTGAAAGTTTCATAAATCCGCTTATAAATTGTATAGGGGGTGCAGAGGTTGCCGGAAAAATAAAGCTCGGAGATACCGGACAGGCACTTAACTACGGTGCGTTTCTGACAGCGGTCATAAACTTCATTATCATGGCGTTTGTCCTCTTTCTTCTTATGAAAGGCATAAACACACTTATGCAGATAGGCAGGAAAAAAGAAGATGATGAGAAGAAAGAACCTGTTCAGCCAGAAGCGTCAAAGGAAGAAGTACTGCTTACGGAAATCAGGGATTTACTCAAAGCACGGGCAATCAACAATGATTCAGAAAAGGCAGAATAAAAGTCAGACAAATATTTTCAGTAAAAACCATGTAAAGCGACTAAGAGTTTCTTGGTCGCTTTAGCTATGTAGTTCTGAGTCCGGAATAAACAGATTGTTAACCTATTCATGAACACGCTGAAAAAATATCTGCAACTTCTGTCAGTGTTATATATGCAAGCGGGTCGGACTTTCTGACAATATTTTTCATTTTCATTACCTGAAAACGATTTACAACAAAATAAAGTACTTTTCTGTCTGCTCCGGAAAATCCGCCCTTTGCGTCGATGAGAGTTATACCGCACCCAAATTCTTCCATAAGTTCACTGCATATTTCGTCCGGCTGGGACGTAATAATCATTGCAGCCTTTGAACGCTGTAAACCGTCAACTATGTAATCAATCGTTTTCATGGCTGCCACATATGTAACAATTGAATAAAGCGGAAGAATCCAGCTTTTTATTAAAATACCACAGGTCACGTACAATAATATATTGTATATCATTGCAAAACTGCCTACCGACATTCCGAGTTTTTTTGAAAATATAATCGCCAGTACCTCTATGCCGTCCATTGCACCGCCGAAACGTATCGCAACACCGCTCCCTATACCGCAGATAACACCGCCGAACAATGCACATAAAAGCAAATCAGTTTCGGCAAGCGGTGAAGCTGTGCTGACATCAATCGGCAGAACGTCTGTAATAAGCCATGAAGATATTGAATACACCATAACTGTATAAATCGCACAGAATGTAAAATTTGCACCCTGTTTTTTAAGTCCGTAGATAAAAATAGGAACGTTAATCAGAATAAGACATACTGAAAGCGAAAGCCATTCCGGAGTGAACTGCGAAAGCAACATTGAAGTACCTGTAATACCGCTGTCATATAGCTTGACCGGCATAAGAAAAAGCGTTATTCCGAAAGCAGTTATAATTCCTGCAACGGTAAGCATAACCATATTGAACGGTTTAAGATTCTTAAGAACTGTAAATATTTTTTTCATTTTTTTCTCCTTTACGTATATTATTTCCAACAAAAATACTATTAGTATCATAACATATATCATGAATAAAATCAAGTGATTTACAGGAAAATAAAAACAGTTCCTGAAAAAATATGATTGACAGGCATTGACACACCATGATATAATAATTGATAATAATAAGTTTTCAAGGAGAATCAAATGAAAACACTTAAAGAAATATATGATTACAGACAGATGATTTTCAGTCTTGTGAAAAAAGACCTGCGAGGTCGGTACAAAGGTTCTGTACTGGGTTTTATGTGGACTTTTATAAATCCTTTGTTACAACTGGTAGTATATACTGTAGTTTTCCGTCTTATACTCCGGACGGAAATAGAACGCTATTATCTTTACCTTTTTGTTGCACTGATTCCGTGGATTTTCTTTTCCGCATCATTAACGGGAGGTTCTGCCTCAATAGTCGCACAGAAAGACCTTGTTAAAAAAATCTATTTTCCACGTCAGGTGATACCTGTTTCATACGTGACAAGCAGTTTTGTGAATATGCTTTTAAGTTTTATCGTGGTATTTATAGTAATTATCTTTTCCGGAGCAGGAATTAATCTGCTTGCTGCGCTGTGCCTGCCTGTGATAATGATTGTGGAATATATGCTTGCTCTCGGAACGGCACTTATCGCTTCTGCGGTTACGGTTTATTTCAGGGATTTGGAGCATATTTTGGGTATAGTGACAATGGCTTGGATGTATATGACTCCGATTATGTACGACAAGTCAATAGTTCCGGAAAGACTTCTGCCACTGTTCAACCTTAATCCCATGACACACGTTATCGGCTGTTACCGTGATGTTCTCTATTATAAGACTGTTCCGGAACTTTCAGGTCTGCTTTCGTCGTTTGTGCTTGGAACTGTCTTTCTTGTTGTGGGACATTTTCTTTTCCTTAAACTACAGCGTCACTTTGCGGAGGAACTATAATGACAAAGAATGAAATAGTCATAGATGTAAAAAACATAACCAAAAAGTTCAAAATTTATATGGACAAGGGTTCACAACTGAAAGAAAGACTTCTGTTCCGAAAAAGAAACCGCTATGAAGAAAGAGAAGTATTAAAGGGAATAAGCTTTCAGGTTAAAAAGGGTGAGGCAGTCGGACTTATCGGACATAACGGTTGCGGAAAGAGTACTACTCTCAAACTCCTTACGAAAATAATGTATCCCGACAGTGGTGAAATAACCATGAAAGGTAGAATTTCAAGTCTTATAGAACTCGGAGCAGGATTTCACCCCGATATGTCGGGCAGGGAAAATATATACACAAATGCTTCAATATTCGGTCTTACAAAAAAGGAAATTGATGCACGTCTTGACGAAATAATAGCATTTTCGGAACTTGAGGAATTTATAGATAATCCCGTGAGGACTTATTCTTCCGGTATGTATATGAGACTTGCATTTTCGGTGGCAATAAACGTCGATGCGGATATACTTCTTATAGATGAAATACTTGCGGTAGGTGATACGAATTTTCAGACAAAATGTTTCAACCGTCTGCGTGAACTCAAAGCAAAAGGCATGACCATTATTATAGTAACGCATGACCTTTCCACAATAGAAAAATTCTGTGACAGGTCTATCTGGATAAACAAGGGACTTATTGTACGTGAGGGACGTTCTGACGAGGTTGTGGACGCTTATTTCAGTTTCATGAATCAGAAAAGAGTTGAAAGCGAACCTGTTCTGCCGAAAGAGTCCGAACCAACTGACGAAACATCAGAAACAGAAACCGAAAACAGCAGTGATAATAATGAAATTGACTATTCTGCCAATCGTTTCGGACTTAAATATGTCGAAATAAAAAAGGCAGAAATGATAAACTCTGAAAATAAAGATGTCAGGATTTTCCGTACAGGCGAAAAGCTTTCCATAAAAATTCACTATCATGTAAACAGACCGCTTGACGATTATATTTTCGGATTCGGATTCTATACGCTGGAGGGTGAATGTCTTTACGGCAACAATACGCAGATTGACCGTATAAAAGTAAATACCAGAAATACGGACGGCACTGTTTACGCTGATATTGAAAGGCTTTCGTTGCTTGCCGGAAAATACGTCCTTAACGTCGCCGTAGTCGATTCCGACGGAACACCAATGGATTTCTACAGAAACTACTGTGAATTTGAAGTTGTTTCAGAGGACAGAAGTACAGGCTATTTCAGTATTGACCACAAATGGAGGATATAATTTTGAGTATAGAATATGATAGACTTGAATCAGAAGTTATTATGAAGAAACTTTCCGGAAATATCACGGAAACAAGCAGACCTATTTTTTCCGGAGACATAAATATAAAAATGCTTGATTCTCTCGACAGAATGAACAGAACTTCCGTAAACCGTTCATATCGTCCCATAACTGCAAACGGAACAGTCGGAAAAATAACAAAACTTTTCAAAAGGCTTATGCGTCGTCTTACTTTCTGGTACGTTGAACCGTGTATGATGCAACAAACCGAGTACAATTCAGCAAATAATATTTTTTCAGCAGAAGTCAACAGCGAAATCAATGAAATGCGTTCAAAGCTTAAAAATATGGAGAAACTTGAAAAAACAATACAGAATATGAGCAGTCATATTGAAGAACTCCGCAGTCAGCTTGACGACCTGAAAAAAAATTCCTGTATTCTGAAAGAAACCGAAAAAGATGAAGTAAAATTCTCTTTTTCGCAGTCGGGAGAAGATAATATTATAAAATATATTTTCAGTACTCTCGGAATTGACATAAAAAAATGCACGTATCTTGACTTAGGTGCAAATCATGCGGTTCACCTGAGTAATACTTACAGCTTTTATACTCAGGGTGCAAAAGGTGTACTTCTTGAAGCTAACCCCGAACTTGCAAGGGAACTTTCAGAACAGCGTCCGGACGATATTGTAATAAACAAGTGTCTTTCCGAAAAATCCGGCGAAAAACTTGATTTCTATGTCATGAACGGTGACGGTCTTTCCACAACGGACTATGAAGCGGCACAGAGTTTCATAAAAGAAAATCCCACACTTAAAATCGAACGGACTGTATCAGTAGATTCCATAACAATCAACGAAATCACTGAAAAATACTTCCCCGAAAAAGCTCCGGACATTCTTAATATAGACATTGAGGGAATGGAACTTGCTGTTTTAAAAATGACGGATTTTGAAAAATTCCGTCCGCTTGTAATTATCTGTGAGATGATTGAGTACAGAAACGGTCTTACAGTCGGTGAAAAAAATCAGGAGATAATTGACTTTATGCACGGAAAAAATTATGAGGAGTTTGCATTTACCGGTATAAATTCAATATTTATAGACAAGAGAGTTTCAGGAGGAAAATAACATGAATATAGCTTTTGNGCNCNGTNGCAATACTTGGACCTATGANCAGAAACAGAGGTATCNGAAATTATGCGTTAAGTCAGTTTACAGGCATGGNAAACCTTGACAGTAACAATCATTATTTCTTTCTGAACATGATTGACGGTGATTTCAGTCTTGAAAGTTCCATAACAAACAAATCGGGTTTCACAGAGGATTTTATNGATACAGGAAAAAACAACGTCCTGCTCCGTAATGACGCTTACAGCGAAGTTATCGGAAATATAATAAAGCGTTATATCCGTGAANACAATATTGATATTTTTTATATAACATCGCCTTTTGAATCAAGTTTCACACTTTATAAAAAAGAGTGGTTCGAGGGCATTAAAGTAATTTCGACAGTTTACGACATTATCCCCTATGTCATGAAAGAAAAATATCTGAATGATAAAAATACTTATANNTNGTACATGAAATGCGTCGAAAATCTTCGATGGTCAGACGAACTTTTTGTTATCTCCGAAAGCGTAAAAACAGACCTTGTTAAACATCTGAATTTCAGTCCGGAAAATATAAAAGTCATATGGGGAGCAGTTGACGACAGATACAGGATTATTGACATATCTGACAGTGAAAAAGCATTGTTACTGGACAGATTCGGTATAACAAAGCCTTTTGTCATGTGTACGGGAGGAGAGGACGGACGAAAAAATCTTGACGGTCTTATCCGTGCATACGCTCTTTTACCGGAAAATTTGAAAAATTCATATCAGCTTGTGGTTGTATGCAAACTTTCGGAAAACGGCATGAATAATCTGAAATCAGTCGCAAAATTGCACAATGTTGAAAATAACGTAATATTCACAAATTTTGTTTCAGACGAAGAACTTCTTAAATTCTACAATCTTGCAACACTTATGGCTTTCCCGTCAAAATATGAGGGTTTCGGACTTCCTATAGTAGAAGCATGGGCTTGCGGTACTCCCGTACTTACTGCCGACAATTCCAGTCTTAAGGAAATAGGCGGTGACGCTGTTATTCTTGTAAATGCAGACAATGATAAAAGCATTGCGAACGGTATGGCAGAAATACTGAGTGACAAACAAATTTTGTCGGAATATGCCGAAAAAGGTAAAAAACGTGTGATACTTTTCAACTGGAAACTCATAAATGAACATATAATATATCTTATAAATAATATCCCTGTAAGCAAAGGTGAAGCGTCTGAACCGCAACGTATAAAAATAGCATTCTTTACTCCACTTCCGCCGATACAATCAGGAATTGCTGACTACAGTGAGGACATTATAAATGAACTCTGTCGTTACTGTGATATTGACGTTTTTATTGAGGAAACATATAATGCAACACCTGTATTTCCTGCAAATGTCGTTATATACAGTCATAGAGCATATCCGTCAAGACGTTCGCAGTATGCAGACACGGTCTTTCAGGTCGGAAATTCTGAATATCATTTCTATATGTACCAGTATATAAAAAAGTATCACGGAACAGTCGTACTTCATGACTATAATATGCACGGTGCATTTTATCACTGTGCAGTCACGCTTAACAAGGGGAATTATAATCTTTACAGAACTTTTATAGACAGTGACTGCCCTGCTGAAACAGCTGACCGATATATTCAGTCCCTTAAAAACGGTTCTGCTGTTCCCGACCTGTACAACATGGAACTCAACAGCTATATCACTGATTCTGCTGACAGAATTATAGTTCACAGCAATTACGCAAAGAAAAAACTTCTCATGAAAAATATAGAGAGAAATGTAACAGTCATTCCTCTCTATGCAAAAATTCTTATGCCTGCCGACAGCAGAGTATTAAAGCAGAAAAACGGTTTTTCCGCTGATATGGTTATTATTTCGGCTTTCGGTGGAATACACAGCACAAAGCGTATAATTCCGATAGTCAGGGCATTTGCGAAACTTAAAAAAGAATTTTCAAATGTACATCTTCTGCTTTCCGGAAAACCTGCCGAAGATATAAAGCAGGAACTTGAAAGAACAATTATTTCAAATAACCTTCAGAACAGTGTCACCGTAACAGGTTATATCAATCTTGAAAAATTCAATGAATATATTGATATGACTGATATATGTATAAATCTCCGTTATCCGTACAACGGCGAAACAAGCGGAAGTCTTATGCGTATTCTCGCAAAGGGAAAGTGCGTCATGGTCAACGATATAGGCAGTTTTTCGGAAATTCCGGACAACGCCTGTGTCAAGCTTCCGTCCGTCGAAAAGATGGGCGAATCACTCGAACCGGACGAAATTTATAAAGTTCTGAAAAGACTTGTCGAAAACAGACAGGAACGCACTGAAACCGGACTGAATGCCCGTAAATTCGCAGAAGAAGAACTTGATATAAAATNACGATANTTGANAAATACTATANTTNNATAATATCANAAAAAGCCGTGNGTNCNNTAACGGAAAAGCTTATTGAAACACTGCGGAATGACAGGAATATGACATCTTCCGACGTTCAGGGACTTTCTGTGACTCTTTCATATGCAAAAGGTTTCAGAAAATAATTATATTTTTACTTTATCCCTGTTTCTGCACTCCTTGAGAATCAGTTCAGAAAAATCATCTCTCTCAAAAACAATGGCTTTTTCAGAAAGATGCTGCAAAGTATAATTATACTTTTTCTTTGAAATAACTTTTATTCTTTCCTGTGTTTTCAGATAAAGAAGAATAAAATCATTTTCGTCGGGATTATTCTGCAATGCACGCACAAACCTGCTACGCATATATATAAATTCTCCGGCTTCTTCACTGTTTTCACCGATTTCTTCATAATACAGCTTTTCTCCGTCCGAAAGAGGTATGGAAAAAGCTGTTTCTTTTCGTCTTTTTTCGGCTTCAATACGGCGTTGTTCAATCTTTTCATACCTGTCTGTGCGGATTTCAGCAAGCTTTCCATTCATTGTCAAATCCTCTGTATAGACTGCTTTGTAAATAACATAAAGTGCAAGAGCGTCATTAAGTGCATTGTGAAAATTTCCCTGCGGAGTATAATCAAAAGCCGACGCAAGTTCCTTTATATTCACTGGTTCGGGCAGTTTCGTCTTTTCAGTAATATCTGCCTGTATATCGACAATTTTACTGCTTATTTTCTGAATATTCCTGAATCCTTTACCGAATCTCTGATGTTGTCTTACATCTGACAAAAGAGCGATTCTGTCAAAGTTTCCCCACACATAAATATCATTTATCATATATTTTTTCATAAGATTCACAATTATAAGCATAACGTCGTTGCTGTCGGGGGAATTGTCTATTTCCTCCTGAGTAAGCTTTGTAAGCTTTCTGCACTGCCTTGTGAGCTTCGGGAAACGTTTCGGTCTGCACGTACAGTAGAATTTTTCCTTTATTCTGTAATTTTCATCACATATGACTATTCCTGCCGAAAGAATTTCACTGTCATTTTTATTTATACAGTATCCGCAGGTAAATTCAAAATCCGCAAAACAGATATACTGACTTTTATTTTTTTCAGACATTTTACCACTTNCTTTANNATAACGGTTTTTTCTCAAAAAGAAGTACCGGATAACCCTCGTAATAGGGTTTTACGATTTCGGGGTGACTGTCGGCATAACTGAAAATTTCGTCAGCAAGGCCGTTTCTGAGAAATTCCACAAGCTGAGAAAGCGGTCTGTTATAAAGTTCCTCACATATTGATGCAATTGTAATGGCACGCCGTCCGTTTACTTCCATGATTCTGTAAGGCCATATACGGCAGTCAAAAGGCTTTTCGTCACCGAGCATACAGCCATTTTCAGTAAGAGCAGGACACGAAAAAAGTCCCTCGTCCGATAATTCACCAACTTTGAATATGTAACCGTCGTCTTTTGAAATAAATTCGGTATCAGGCTTTAAAGCAAGTATTCTGTCACGTATATTTTCTGTAAAAACAGGCGTTTCCCAAACGTCATAGCGGTCAAACACACAGCAGAGTCTGCAATCAGCACACGAACTGCTGTCCAGAATTTTTTTCAGCATAGATTTTTCCTTTCTTAATAATATTTTCAAACAAAAATGACTGCTACAGCAGTCCCGTACAGTCAATGAGCGTTTTTTATAGCGTTCTTAGCTCTGGTAACAATAGTCCTGTCATTTTCGTATGACAGGATATTTCCTGCATATGAAATATCAACCCAGCGTATTTCGGCGATTTCATCTTCCTGCGGAACAAAATCAACATTTTTCGCTTTTGCAAGAAAATAAACCACAACTTTTATAGTATCTTTTTTAGGGGAATAGGTAACTGTTTCACGGAAAGTCGGGTCAATAATAACATCTATGGACGTTTCTTCCTTAATCTCACGCCTTGCTGTTTCAACCTCAGTTTCTCCGCTTTCTACGTGACCTTTCGGAAATGACCAGTGTCCGCTGTTTATATGCTTAATCAGAAGTATTTCCGTATTGCCGTGAAATTTGCGGTATACAATAGCTCCGCATGATTTTTCGTGAAGCATACAAAGTTCCTTTCCTGCCTTATAAGGCATTATATATGTAGTTTCACTAATATTATATCATGTTTTGTGAAATTTGTCCATACCTGCAAAGTGAAAAAAGTGTTATTTTTTGTATTCTTATATAAAGCTATTTTTTTAACTTATTATTTGCGTACAAACTAAAAATCTATTATTTATGCAAATCGCCGAAAAAATGGCGTTTTTTGTAAAAAATTATCGAACATTATTGACAAGCTTTGTGAATATGATATAATATAATTATAGAAAGATATAATGCGGCTATTTATGTCTATCTGAATTTTTGAAAAGGAATGGTTAATATGAAGATTAAAAAACTTCTTGCACCTCTGCTGGCTGTTTCCATGGTTGCAGGTGCAATGCCGATATCAAATGTATCAGCATCAAACGACCCAAGAATCTATGTCGATATTCATTATCAGGACGACGGACAAATCAGAGCAGATGTCATGTTTGAAAATCTTCCAGAACTTTGTGCTGGTGGATTTCATATCAAAGTAGGTGACAGCTGGAAATTAAAATATAATGAGCGTACTAAAAAGCCTGACTGTAACACCCGTGGTTGCTACTCTGAAGGTCTTGCANGTTTATCTGTTGAAGGGATTCCAAATTATGGACTTTTTGTTTGTTTTTCTACAGATAGCTATNATGGTTATGATTTTAATGGAAGTTTCTGCTCAATTTATCTTGAAAAAGCAGAAAACTTCGACCCTGATAATGCCGCAATAAATATAGAGTATTTAGGGAATGGGGTTATAGAAGACCGNTTGGTACATAACGGAAAAGNNATTGTTAGTTACAATCNTGANGANTCNNCTACNATGCTTGGTGCATATGAATNNAANGTAGNNGATGTAAACAGTGATGGCTATGTAGATGCTGTTGACTGTAGTATGATATGGGCAGCAACAAAAAACGGAGCATATTATGTTAATAATATAAAACACACATATAAGTCAATTTTTCCTAATGCTAAATGTGCTGCCGCACCCGATGCAAATCAGGACGGCTGGATTAGTTATGGTGATGGTGAACTTATCATGCAATATTATGCAGATATGTCTACCGGAAATGTAAATAACACCAACGTCGGAAAGATTGATATCTTTGAACTTTTTGACGATTAATATAAGGGGATAAAATTATGAAAGCTAAAAAATTATTGTCTTTATTATCAGCAGGTATTCTTGCTGTATCAGCTATGCCTATGTGTGCAAATGCTGAATATGTTATGGGCGATGTAAATCAGGACGGCGTATTCAATAATCTTGATATCGAAATTATTATAGATTTCTATTATAATGAGTGGAAATACACAGATGAAGAGTTTATAGTTTTAAAGAAATACGCTGACGCAAACAACGACGGGTACGTTAATAGTGAAGATGTGAAGCTGCTTACAAAAATGTACACAGATTATGACGCAGAAGCACAGATTGGAGACGTAAATCACGACGGTTATGTTGACTGCATTGATGCTACTATGGTTATGGTATACTATGCAGCTCTTTCATCATACAATTATGACTGGTACACAGAAGAAGAACACGCAAATTTCAAAATGTACGGTAATGTATATGAAGACGAATATGTTGATGCTTTAGATGCCACTATGATTAGTGTAATCTATGCAGAAAACGCCATACAGGCTACTGAATAAATAAAAAATCAAGGGCGGATTAATTTCCGCCCTTTTTGTATTTTACTTGTTATTTTCTTTAATCATGTTATTAACTGCACTTGCAAGTGCCTTTACCGATGATGTAATTATATCATTGTCAAGACCTGTTCCCCAGAAACTTTTACCGTCCTTGTCAGTGATTTCAACATAAGAAACGGCTTTTGATGCAGAACCCACTTCAAGAGCGTGTTCAGTATATGTGTTTATAGTATATTCAGCACCTATATATGAACGTATTGCATTGCTTACAGCGTCAAGACGACCGTTTCCGGANGCAGAAGAAGTTATACTTTCGCCGTTGTANTCAAAACTTACANTTGCCTCAATTCNGTTTCTCTGTACAAAANGNGTTTCANTCACGTTAATGGGTGAAACTATATCGACATAGTTCAGTTTAAATATTGAATAAACTTCGTCGGGCATAAGTTCCTTGTGACTGTGGTCTGAAACGCCCTTTACAAGATATCCGACGCTTTCACGCATCTTTTTAGGGAGATTATAGCCGAATCTTGTTTCAAGAATATATCCGATTCCGCCCTTTCCGGACTGACTGTTTATTCTTATAACGTCAGCAGAATATTCCCTGCCGACATCAGACGGGTCAATAGGCAGATAAGGCACTGTCCAGTGTTCAGTGTTCTTTTCCTCACGCCATTTCATACCCTTTGCAATAGCGTCCTGATGTGAACCGCTGAAAGCAGCAAACACCAATGCACCGCTATACGGCTGACGCTCGTTTACAGTCATTCTTGTTACACGGGTATAGAGTTCGGTAATTGACGGAATATCACTGAAATCAAGTTCGGGGTCAATGCCCTGTGAATACATATTCATTGCAAGAGTAATAATATCAACATTTCCTGTTCTTTCACCGTTTCCGAAAAGCGTACCTTCAACACGGTCTGCACCGGCAAGCAGTCCCATTTCAGTATCAGCAACGGCACAGCCTCTGTCATTGTGTGGGTGGAGCGAAATTATAACATTCTCACGGTTGTTTATGTTTTCGCACATATATTCAACCTGATTTGCATAGACGTGGGGCATTGAAAGCTGAACAGTTACAGGGAGATTTATAATAACCTTGTCGTTTTCTGTCGGCTGCCATACATCAATAACAGCGTTGCATATTTCGAGTGCGAACTCCGGTTCTGTACCTGTAAAACTTTCCGGCGAATACTCAAATCTGAAATTACCCTCATATTTTTCACGGAACTCCTTACAGAGTTTAGCACCAGTCACGGCAATGTCAATAATCTCCTGCTTATCCTTGCGGAAAACCTGTTCACGCTGTGCGACGGAAGTTGAGTTATAGAGGTGAACTATTGCACTTTTACAGCCTTTGAGTGCTTCAAAAGTTTTTTCAATGATATGTTCTCTTGACTGTGTGAGAACCTGAATTGTAACGTCATCGGGAATGAGATTCTCCTCAATGAGAGTACGGCAGAAATCGTATTCAGTTTCGGAAGCTGCCGGAAAACCTACCTCAATTTCCTTGAAACCTATTCTTACGAGTTCCTTGAAAAACTCAATTTTTTCGTCAAGACTCATAGGTGTAATAAGAGCCTGATTGCCGTCTCTGAGGTCAACACTGCACCACTGCGGTGCTTTTTCGATGTAGGACTTCTGAGTCCATTTCATAGCTGTTTTCGGGGCTTCAAAAAACTGTCTTGTGTACTTCTGATAATTTTTCATAAAAAAATCCTCCTTAAAAAATAAAAGTCCCTCCCATGCCACAGGCAAAGGAGAGACGAAAAAATTTCCGTGATACCACTCTCATTGACGTATAGTAATACGCCCACTCGTCCGCATCATAAATAATGCGTATCTCTGTAACGTGAGAAAATCCGTTCAAACCTAATAACCGTAAAAAAACAGTTTTCAGCCGACTGCTCGGGGAGGAGTTATGACCCGAAATATTTTACTGTCTTTCACCGGACAACAGCTCTCTGCAAAAATATAATCAGGCTTTTTTTCCCGTCACCGCATTTAATACTATATATTGCATTATATAATATTTTTTCAGGTTTGTCAAGAGTTCTGAAAATATTTTTATTTTTCAATTAATTTCTGTCTCATAATAACGAGGTCGAAAGAATCTAATAAGCCGTCGGAATTTAAATCAGCCTGTTTCCAGTCTGAAAGTTCCTCATCTGACGTGCCTAAAATATATTTCTGGAAAGTCACTACATCTGCCACATTAAAATCATTGTCGCCGTTTAANTCGCCGGTTNTTNCGGGAGTTTTGCCGAGGGAAACAAATTCATANTCATTTTTTTCNGCATACGCCTGNGCNGTTNAGTTTTCATAGCCNTATATAGTGCCATTGAAATAATACTCATCATAGTAAGCAATCCACCATTGACCATCATATTGATAAGTATCTGTTTTCTGCTTATTTGAAATCGGAGAAGAACTACTATATTTTTTGCTGATATAACAATCAGGATTCAATATTGTTATCTTCTTTAAATTTTTGCAGATACAAAATGCGTCTTCTCCGATATGTCTTACATTATCGGATAATGTTACTTCAACTAAACCTGTATCATAGAATGTATAATCTTCAATAGTTGTAATGCTATCGGGAATTTCTATTGAAGTTAAGTTTTGGTTTTCGTAAAATGCCCAGGCTGCAATACTGGTCACACTATCAGGAATAACAACATTACCTACACAAGCTCTTCCGTCAACCAGAATATTATTCACAATAACAAGCGGATTTTCAGCCTGTCTTTTTTCAAGCCATGCAGTATCCTTAAATGCCTGGTCACCGATACTTGTCACACTTTTCGGAATATCTATTGATGCTAAATTACTGCAACCCTTAAATGCACCGTCGTCGATACTTGTCACACTATCAGGAATTTTTATTGATGTAAGACTACTGCAACTATAAAATTCATGGTAGCCGATATTTGTCACACCATCTGGAATGTTTATTGATGTTAAATTACTGCATTCCTCAAATGCAAAGTCGCCGATACTCGTCACACAATCTGGAATATCTATTGATGTCAGACTACTGCAACCAGCAAATGCATAGCCCTCAATACTTGTTATACTGTCAGGAATGGTTACTGATGTTAAACCACTGCAACCTTCAAATGCAGAGTTGCCGATGCTTGTCACACTGTCAGGAATGGTTATTGATGTCAAACCACTGCACCATGAAAATGCAGAGTTGCCGATACTTGTCACACCGTCCGGAATAACAACATCACCTTCACAGTTTTTTCCGTCAATCAGACTATTATTCACAATAACAAACTGATTTTCAGTCTGTCTTTCTTCAAGCCATATAGTACCTTTAAATGCATCTCTGCCGATATCCGTTACGCTTTCCGGAATAGTTACTGATGCTAAACTGCTGCAATCTTTAAATGCAGAGTTTCCGATACTTGTTACGCTGTCCGGAATAGTTATTGATGCTAAACTGGTGCAGTTTTCAAATGCAGACCAGTCGATACTTGTTACGCTTTCCGGAATAATTACTGATGCTAAACTGCTGCAATCTTTAAATGTATTGGATTCAATGGTTGTAACACTATCGGGAATAGTTATCGATGTTAAACTGCTGCAATTATAAAATGCATTGTATTTAATGCTTGTAACACTATCGGGAATAGTTATTGATGTTAAACCGCTGCTGGCAAATGTAGCACTTTCGATGCTTGTGACGCTATCGGGAATTTCTATTGTTTTTAAACTCTTGCAATTAACAAATGCATCTTCCCCGATACTTGTAATACTGTCCGGAATAGTTATTGATGTTAAACCACTGCAATTATAAAATGTAGAGCCTTCAATGCTTGTAAGACTATTTGAAAGAGTTACAGATGTTAAACTATCGCAAGAAGAAAATGCAGACCTTCCGATTTTTGTAACACTATCGGGAATAGTTATTGATGTTAAACTTTTGCAAGAAGAAAATGCAGAATTTCCGATACTTGTAACGGGTACGCCGTCTATTTCCGACGGAATAACAACCTCTGTTGCAGACGTGTCACATTTGAAAATCTCAATGTAATCACCATAATTTCTGTATACAAGTTCCTCGTATGTTTCCTCTATGTATTCAGCTTCTTCCGCTGCACTTGCCGTGATTGATACCGACGGAGCGATATTATTCGGAATAACCCCCACACCAAAAGCAAGGCACACTGCCATGATTCCGGCGATAAATTTATAGTACTTTTTCACACAAAAAACCTCCTCATTTTATGATATTTATAATTATATCACAAAATATGGAATTTGTCAAGTGTGAATTAACGAAAAACGCT
>WFLZ01000249.1 GCA_009177225.1 Clostridia bacterium | reverse complement strand
AATGCCGAAATCATTTCCCGATATCCTGAGCCGTGCGGACTATCAAACAATGAACGAAGACGAACTTCTGATATATGGAGATGCAGCAGAAGAACTGCAAGAAAAAATGCTCCAGACAGCAAAAAAATTCCTGAAAATATAATTGTCAATACAAAACAGTACAGAAATTTTTTATTTTTTTCGGAACTGTTTTATGTTTACTTATCTGATTTTTTGTGATATTCTGTTTTCAGGAGGTGACAATATGTTAATGAATGGTGAATATCTCGAAACTTTAGGAGATTTGAAACGATGTTTCAGTCTTGAAGAACTGATTTACAGCTATTATAACGGCGAACTGGAAATCTTTCTTGATAAANTCGGGGAACACGAAAAAGCAGAACAAATCAGAAATATTNCTGAAAATAACGCTCTGCTCCTGGTACGTCTTTATGAAATTTTTGACTTGCAATACGAGNACTCGGAAGAAACAATCAGGAGTGATTATGCATCAGTTCTGTGACCTGCTCCACAATTTGAGCAATTTTCANCATCTCATCTGCACTAAGACCATCAAGTGCTTCCNGTATGCGATGAAATGCGTCAGTNTCGTTGNCTTCTGTTCCTGATGATATATCAAGTAATTTGTGAAGTGGAATTTTTAAGCCGTTTGCGATTTTATAAAGTGTTTCAATTGTAGGACATTTTTCGCCACGTTCTACCTTGCCGATATATGCGGGATGTAATTCAGAATTGAATGCAAGTTCTTCCTGACTAAGCTTTTGTTCTGTGCGGAATTTACGGATTCGTTCTCCGATAATGCCTGATATGGTTTCACGGTTTTCTTTCATAGTATGCCTCTTTTCTGCCATAAAGGCAGTATTTACTCCATTGTATCGTTTATTCTATGTTTCTTCAAATATATTTAGGGTATAAAAAATATTGTCTAAAGGATTGACAAGTCAGAAAAAGTGTGATATAATAAAGACAATACATAGCACATAAGTTGTTATTTTAGAGGAGGTGAATATAATGTTTAGAGTTGCAGATGACCTTATGCAGATGATTTTTATCACTATTGATGAAAATGAAACTGAAAATCAGCCTAACTTTGAAGAAGTTCGTCCTATTGAAACTGCTTGTTCAGGTTGTAGTAATGGTTGCGTTGGTTCATGTTGGAATAATTGCAGCGGAAGTGGCAAAAACTGCTCTGGCGGACCGATTAGTTATTAAAAAAATTGAAATCCACAGACTAACAATTGACTATTATACTCAAATATTATCTGTGGATTTCTCTTATCCAAGAATAATAAAGGTGAACTATTTTGAATAATAAAGAATCAAAAAGAAGATATCTTACAATCACATTGACTGAATCATGCAATCTTTCTTGTGTGTACTGCTATGAGAACCACAAATCTTCTTCCTGTATACAGTTGGAGACACTAAAGAAAATCATTAAATCTGAGATGTGTGCAGACAACGGTTATGATGAAATAGAAATAGGTCTGTTTGGAGGAGAACCATTCTTGAAATTTGACCTGATAAAAGAAATCTATGATTATGTTCCTACACTGGAAAGTAACAAGAAATATATATTCTTTGCATCAACTAACGGTACACTTATACATGGCGAAGTCAAAAGATGGCTGAAAACACATCGTCATTTTATATGCGGTCTTAGTTATGACGGTACACCTACAATGAACGATATAAATAGGTCTGGTTCGTCTGATATGATTGATTTGGATTTTTTCAAATTGCAATACCCTGACCAAACAATAAAAATGACCGTTTCTCAGGCTACATTACCGAGTCTCGCCGAAGGTGTTATATATCTGCATGAAAAGGGATTTGTAATAAGTTGTAACCTTGCATATGGTCTTGATTGGTCTGATACCGAAAACAAGAAAAACCTTGAAAGAGAACTGATGAAACTCATTGAGTATTATCTTGTAAATTCTAATATTGAGCCATGTTCATTGCTGAATATGCCGATACATAATATTGCTTTATTGCAAAAAAAGCCAAAATATATGCGATATTGTGGTGCAGGAATATCAAGTACATCGTATCATATTGATGGTACAGCCTATGCTTGCCAATTTTTCACACCACTGAGTATAGGTGAAGAAAAAGCAAAAGAATCTTTAAATCTTAAATTCTATGATGATTTCGTGCCTGAAGATATGATTGAGGAAAAATGCAAAAATTGTGTTATTCAATCGGTCTGTCCAACTTGTTATGGCTCAAATTTTGCGGCTACGGGCAATATGTACGTTCATGATGGCAACTATTGTGAGATGACAAAAATAATTATGAAAGCAAGGTCTTATTTTAAGGCGAGACAATGGCAGTCAGGACAGTTAAATTTATCTTCTAAAGAAGAAACAGCATTACTTAAAAGTATAAAACTTATACAAGAAAATCTGTGAATCCGCTAATGCATACACAGGAGCAATTGTCGGTGGTGACCGCAAATTAGTTCAATGTTATTATTTAAAAGACAATTCTAATATAACGGCTGGCGGCAAAAACACAGATTCGAAATATACTGATGTTAAAAGTCTTACTTATGCACAGGCAAAATCACAAGCAGCTTATAACTTTGATTTTGACGAAATATGGATGATTGACCCGAATGCTGAATATCCATATCCTACACTTATTAATGTACCATATGTAAGTACTTAGTCTTCAATTGTTGAACCAATACAGCCAACAACAAACCCATTTATTTCTACAGGTACAAAAAAAGGTGATATGAATGGTGATGGGCTGGTAGATGCTGTTGATGCTTCTTTGATACTTGCATATTATGCATATCTTTCAACAGGTGGAACAATTGATGATATTGATGAATGGATAAAAAATGGTTAATGGTAGTAAAATGAAAAAAATAAAGAATCTTGTATCGCTGTTTATTATTTTTTGTATTGTTTTGTGTGGTTGTGGCAATTCTAATTTACTGAATTTTGATGAACCTGCTTTTAAAGAAAGATATGAAGAAATTACAGATTCTCTCTGTACTGCCTGTATACAGCCGATGCTGTCTACACAATTGTATGGTGATTATAATTATGAGAGCTGGAGCAATCCATATGAGACTGCTCAAATATTTAGTGATACTGTTATTGACCTGTCAACTATTAAGATTGATAATATAGGTAACGTTTATAAATCAGGAGGAAACTTCGGATTTGATGTAAAATTCTGCGGAATTGATATAAGTTTTTGTCAGGTAGGTTATGATGAAACAGAATCAGCTTCATTTGTGCTTATGCTGACATCAGGTGTGTATAATTATGAAAAAGTTTCAAAAGGCTTTACTGATACAAGGATGGACATTCAGGCAGTAGCTGATTTTGTGAATACTTTTGATATGCTTTCAGAAAAGAAGTCAGATATTAAGGTCGATTATTATGCTGAGACTATTGATATAGAATATCTTAATAAAATGCTTTCTGAAAAGCTTGAAGAATATATTACTAGCCTATATGCACAGCTTAATGATAGTTATCAAAAAACTATCCAGTCAGTGACAGAACAGATTACAACTACCAAAGTAACCACAACCACTGCGATTCAAACAACTGCCACTAAAACGCAGGAGAAAACAGAAGAATCAGAAATATACCTGATTTATTTAGCGATGCTGAATGAAATGGATGCTCAATTCAAGAGAGAATACGCTGATATGTCTATTCCCTATTATCGATATTACATTTATGACATCAATCATGACGGCATTTATGAACTGCTTGTCCATGTAGGAGAAAGCGAATCAGAGGCAGTTATATCAATCTGTTCAGTAAATGAAAACGGCGAGCTGATAGACCTTGGCGAAATAGGTGGAGGACATACCATACTTGTTGAGAAAGACGGAAATCTTTGTACTGATTTATGTTATAGGGGCTATCAGCTTGTTGAAAAAGTTATTATGTCAGAAGATTTAGGTTCTTGGATTATCACAAAAACAACTGTTTCTGAAGAGAATAATTTAAGTGATTATAAAAGTTATGGTACTGCAATCAAAGGCTATGATATTTCAGATACAAGTGCGATTGAAGCGCTTTGTCCGAAAGAACTTCTTGAAGATAAACCTTATATAAACGCTTATGTAGAAACCTATGCTCTTTCGGGTCGTGAAGGTTTTGAAAGTCGCTTATATCTTGATGGCGATTTTGCATATGTTTTAGTTGAAAGTCGATATGATATTTATGATACTTATGNTGTCAATAAATATGATTATGACGAAACTTTAGACGNCATAGTNGTTTATNAAGGCTCAAGTACAATTGTTCCTNNATNNNATATNACACCTTACAGTAAATCAAATGTTGCAGGTGGCATAGTAATTTGTGATATTCCAACCAATGCAAGCGGAACTATTCAGACAGGTGATATGTCCTATCCTGTAGATAATATGAAAGGTCAGATTAATTGCCACAATGGAACAGTTGCAGGATTTACAACAGACTATGTTGTGAACGGCGGAGCAGTCGGCAAAGTAAGAAACAGTTTAGGCGATACATGGCATGTAACAGCGAAAAATGCTTGTGATAATTATGGCGTTACATGGTACGAATTATGGGATTCAGACGACGGTGACTATTACGGCTGGGTAGATTCCAGTTATATTGATTTTTATTAAAAGCAGGAGCAGGAATAAAACCTGCTCCTTAATTTTTAGTGTGTAGTTATAAATTAATTATTTAATTTTATCTTGACTT
>WFLZ01000059.1 GCA_009177225.1 Clostridia bacterium | reverse complement strand
TTTTTCGGCACTAATTCCTCTATACAGATCATTTCATACTGTCCTCGTTCTTCTCCTTTTGTTGTCAGCATTTCCTTCACCTTCCCTTTCTTTCTATTATATCACAGGTAGGCGAAAAAGCCAAGCTCTTGCTTGACTTTTTCGACAGACTGATACGGATAATTAAATTATCCGTATTTTATTTTTTCTATTGACCTTTATAAAAATTTGTGTTATTATATTATATAGGGATTTAATCCCGTTTTTTTGACAATGAAAGGAATTATAATGCGTTTTAATGAATTGAATCTATCACAGGAACTTATTCAGGCTGTTGACGAACTCGGCTTTACTGAAATGACCGAAATTCAGCAGCAAAGTATCCCCCTTCTTCTCGAAGGAAAAGACGTTATCGGACGTTCAAACACAGGAACAGGAAAAACCGCAGCTTTCGGAATACCTGCGGTTGAAAGTATAACAGAATCAGACAAGAAAAATGTCACTGTACTCATACTCTGTCCTACCCGTGAACTTGCAATACAGGCTCACGAAGAAATACGAAAGTTTGCAAAGTTCAAGAGAATTGTAAAAGCCGTATCAGTTTACGGCGGTGCAAGTATGGAAAGACAAATTTTTGAACTTAAAAAGGGAGCGAATATTGTCATAGGAACTCCCGGACGTATTATGGACCACATGAGACGTAAAACCCTTAAACTCAATAATCTCCGTTGCATAATACTCGACGAGGCAGACGAAATGCTTAACATGGGTTTCAGAGAGGATATTGAATCAATACTTTCGGAAGTTCCGGAAGAAAGACAAACCGTTCTGTTTTCGGCAACAATGCCCCCCGCTATCCTTGCCATTACTGAAAAATATCAGAATGACCCCATACACATAAAAATAAAATCGTCACAGAAAACAGTTGAACTCATTGACCAGTATTATTTTGAGGTTGCTATGGGACGAAAGACCGACGCTCTTAAACTTCTTCTTTCGGCATACTCCCCTGCTTCGTCAATGGTATTCTGCAACACTAAAAAAATGGTGGACGAACTGACGGAAGAACTCGTCAAATCAGGTTTCAGAGCTTCAGGCATACACGGTGATATGAAACAGTCACAGCGTACACAGGTAATGAACGGTTTCAAGAAAAGGTCAACAGAAATACTTGTTGCTACCGACGTAGCCGCAAGAGGTATAGACGTAAGTGGAATTGACGCTGTTTTCAATTACGATTTACCGCAGGACAATGAATATTATATACACCGTATAGGACGTACCGGACGTGCTGGAAGAACCGGAACGGCTTATACACTTATCAGCGGAAGNAAGCAGTTTTATGAACTCCNTGACANANAGAGATATACAAAAGCCACCATACAAGAAAAGTCACTCCCTCAGAANTNGGAGATAATTGCCCTTAAGAAAGAAAACATAATAAATGAAGTTTCCGACTGTGAAAACGTTTCAAATGAAGCGTATGACATTCTTGACAAACTCGCATCAATCGGCATTNACTATCGTGAAGCCGCCGCAAGAATTATTTCCGGAANACTGAATGCAGAAATTGAATCACTGCCCGAATTTGATATGCCGAAACCTATTAGAAAAGGACGTAAAGGCTCTGTAAAGACTGTAAAAGTCGATATCAATATAGGACGCAACAAACGCATTGCACCTAATTTCATACTTGGTGCATTGGTTGACGCAACAGGAATGTCCGGACGTGATTTCGGAAAAATTGATATATTTGATACACATACTACTGTTGAAGTTCCGGAAGCTGAAAAAGACTACATACTTGACAGCACAAACCCCATGAAAATCAACGGAAATAAAGTAGAAGTAAAGCTGTATAATGGCAGTGTTGCAGTAATCAGAGGAAAACGCCCTGAGAGTTCGGGCAAGCCCAGATTTGACAGAAAAAAATCAGCATACGGCAACAAGAAAAAGTCAGAAATTTACAACGACTATATTCCGAATCGTAAGAAACGTACAAAGAAAAGACACTGAGAGGTGATATTATAATGAGCGGTAAAAAAAGTTCAGATAAATCAACCGTAAAAAGAGTAGCGGTGCTTGTAGTTGCAGTACTTATGATACTTGGTGCAATCATTGTTCCTTTTCTTTAAAAACCAGAAGATGCAGTTTCATAACTGCATCTTTTTTATTTTCGGTAAGGTAATAATTACGACATATTTCGCACTTCCTCTGCATTATAATAATATAAGACAAGTAATTGCAGGACTTAAGGGAGGTATGCTGTGCAGACAATTTATATTGATATTTTAATAGTACTGAATATATACGTTAATTATTTCTTGCTTCGCATCACGGCAAAGCTTACACATTCACCGTTGAGTACAGGAAAATGTATAATTTCGGCTGTTTACGGAAGTCTTTTCTCACTCTTAATACTCGCCCCACAGTTAAATACGTATGTGAATATTATAATAAAATTCTTTGCAGCGGTAACAATTGTAATGATAGCTTTTGGATTTCATGGAAAAAAACGTATTTTCATAAATACAGTATCATTTTTCACAGCAAATTTCATACTTGCCGGAACTGTTTACGCTGTATATTCATGGCTGAAACCGGAATTTGTACACTTCAACAATTCATATTTTTACATAGATTTTTCTCTCCTGCTTCTTGTCGTAACAACTGCTGTAATGTACTTCATTGTATACATTATAGGAATTTTTCTTGACAGAATCCCCGACGACACAGACTGTTATAACGTAATAATAAGATACAAAGACAAAGTAATTACACTCAACGGTCTCGCTGATACGGGCAACTCACTTACAGACTTTTTTTCAGGTTCACCCGTAATAGTATGTGACAAAGAGAAATTCAGTGATATTACAAACAACAGTAGTATGCTTAAAAGTTTCCGCCTGCTCCCCTGCTCCACTATATCCGGAAACGGACTTATACCTGTTTTCCGACCCGATGAGGTACTTATTTTAAATAACCTTAACGGTGAACGTAAAACAGTTGACGCAGTTATAGGGCTGGGCGAAAATTCAGAAAAGGCAGTTTTCAACCCCAAACTTTTAAAAAGATAATTTATACAGAGAACAGGAGAAAGAAATGATGAACATTCTGAAAATAATTTTTGAGAAATTCAAAGATATTTTTAACTGTGATGTATTCTACATCAACGGCTCGGNCANACTCCCANCACNGCTTTCACGTNAGGAAGNNGATGAANNTTTTGAAGGTCTTANAAAAAACGATCCTTCTGCCCGTGACAGACTTATTGTACATAATTTAAGGCTTGTGGTATACATAGCTAAAAAATTCGAGTCAACAGGAATAGGACTTGAAGACCTCGTTTCAATAGGTACGATAGGACTTATAAAAGCGGTAAACACATTTTGCCCCACAAAAAATATAAAGCTTGCTACATATGCTTCAAGATGTATTGAAAACGAAATACTTATGTTTCTGCGAAAGTCTTCACAGTACCGCAACGACCTTTCAATAGACGAACCCCTTAACATTGACTATGACGGAAATGAACTTCTTTTGTCAGACGTTCTCGGAACTGACGACGATATAGTAAACAAAGGCATTGAAACAGAAGCTGAACGTGAAATACTTAGAAGTGCAGTAGCAGAACTTTGCGACCGTGAGCGTGAAATAATGGAAATGCGTTTCGGACTTATTGACGGAAAGGAAAAAACACAGAAAGAAGTAGCAGAACAGATAGGAATTTCACAGTCATACATATCACGCCTTGAAAAAAAGATTATACAGAAACTACGTGTAAAACTTGAAAGTATAACATAACTTATAAATTAAAGACAATCCCTCATCACTGAAAAAAATCCTGTGATGAGGGAATTTTATCATATCATTTCTACTTAAAACGCTGTAATATTATTCGTTTTTATTTATATTTTTCTTGATTTTTTTGTTCATATAGTGTATAATATTGTAAAACAACGTTTGTATATCCGAACAATTAATTAAAATAATTTTAGAATAATTTAATTATTTACAGAAAATTTAAAACAGAAAGGTTACATGATTTATATCATGCAGGATTAATATGAAAAAAATAAGATTATTAAAAAAAATCGCAACATCTGTTATAGCACAGGTGTTACTGGTATTTTCGATGCCTGTTTTTACAGTCGAACAATCTGCGTTAGCAGAAACTTCCGAAGTACAGCTGAATAATATTGTACTCTTTGCACAGTCCGATTCTCTTTCATCATCAAATTTCATGGAAAATCGGACTGAAGACATTATTTCTATGTGTAATGGTACTGATACGTGTCATTCATTATCAGGATATATTGATAAGATTTCATACGGAAAAACGCATATAACCAGTTACTTTCCGCAAATGGAGGACGGTGTAATCACGCCGTATATACTTTCCTCTGATGAAACGACATATTCAACCTGTTCACAAATCGCAGTGGAGATACTCCAGAATATCGAAATTCCAAATGATATACCAATAGACGGAAATTCTGATGGAATCATTGACAATATTATTCTTGTCATTGACGGTAAGGCTGTTGACATGAGTTCTCCCATATGGCCAAGAGCATTTTCTGTGAATGGAATAAAAATCAACGGACTTTCAGTAAACAGGGTAAATATCCAAAACAGTACACAGCTTTTTGAAAATCAGATTACAGGGGCAGAAGGCGTACTGTGTCATGAATTTCTGCATTCTTTAGGATNTCNTGATTTGTNTCGTAACAATCGGACAGGAANNCCTGTTGGACTGTGGGATATTATGGCGTCTGATTCTGTATTTTTGCAGTATCCGCTTGCTTATCACAGAGCATCAATTTCCGACTGGCTGGAGTCTGAGGATATTACAACAAGTGGAACATATACACTTTCCCCTGTTTCTTCCGACAGTGGAAATCGTCTTTACCTGCTGAAAACACCACTTTCCGATACAGAGTTTTTTGCTGTGGAATACAGACAACAGGGTGAACGTTATTCAGATGAAATGGACGTGAAAATATACGGAACAGGTCTGGTTGTTTATCGTGTGAATACGGAGGTTGACGGAAATTTCAAAGAAAATAAAGATGAAATATATGTTTTTCGTCCGGAAGAAACTGCACTGGACGCAGGAGAAGGTAATCTTTTTTCTTCTAATTACGGTGGTGAGAATGCTCCCGATTCAGTTGGTTCTTTGGATTGGAATGCCGATATTACCGACGGAGCACTTGTCTATTCCAATGGAACAAACAGTGGTATCAGGATAAGCGATATTATGATGAATGAGGAATCTCTGACGTTTTCTGTTGAATTTGCAGAAATCCCCGATACAAAATTATGGGAAAGCATAAGCAGTGATAATCTGGAAACTTTCAAGCCTTATCAGTTAGCAACGTCAGAAGACGGCACAGTATACCTGATTGCGTCTGATGATTCATATGCTATGCTTTACAAATTTGACGGCAAGGAACTGATAAAGCTGGGACAACCTCTTGGCTTTGGAAATTATATGGATATGAATCAGCCAAAGCTTGCGTTTTGCGGAAATATTCCCTATGTATTGTATCAGGACAAGAATTTCTTTCTGCATTTATGTCGGTATGAACGTTCTTCGGGAGCTTGGACGGAGGTTTATAAGGGAACAGAACTTGCACAGTATGCTGACTTAACAGCCGACGAAAACAAAGTATATTTTACATATACAACCGGAACTTTTCCATATGCGTTGCATTCCGCTTGCTATGACCCTGCAGGAGACGTTTTAACAATGCTCGGCGGAAATATTGAAACAAATGTATGTAATATGTCTATCGCTGTTTTGAATGATAATCCTGTGATTGCTTACAGGGATATTAACGACGGAAACAAATCAAAGCTTGCCGTTTACAATAATGGCGAATGGAATATAAGAACAATTTCGGAAATTGCCTGCGGTTCAGTTTCTATGGTATCGGACGGAAATACTGCATGGATTGCACCCTCCGGAAGTGGAAATGCAGTGTATAAGTTTTCGGGTGAAAAAATAACATCTTATCCGTTACCAGATAATATTTCTGAAAATTCTTTTGTGCAGATACCGGTTTCAGTTAACGGTAAGTGCTGTCTGGCGGTGAATACACAGAATCCTTATGAACTGGCTTTATATTCATTAAACGGTACGGACTGGGAAATGGAAGGAAATATATTGGCAATGGATTTAGTCAATTCTTTATCACTTGCATACAGCGGAAATACATTATATTGTTCCTGCTTTACAAATAACGGAACATCAGTTATCAAACAGTTGAAGACCGACAAACCGGAAATACTTATGGGAGATATTAATAATGATGGTGTATTTAATATCGCAGATGTAGTAACTATGCAGAAATGGCTTTTAGCTGTACCCGATATAACATTNGTAAATTGGNAANCCGGAGATANNGATGATGATAACAGNCTTGATGTATTTGACCTTTGTCNTATGAAGCGTATGCTGATTGAACANTNAAAATTCACCTCATCGGGCAGACAGATAAATTTCAGTCCGACAATCAGTGAGGAAATCATGTTATNTTATACTATAATTTCTATATTATTCTGAAACTTAAATCTTTGCGGTTTGCTTTTTTCACAGATTTATCCTTTTCAATAATTTAGGTGCGATGATAAAGAATGAAAAAGAAATATCCAAGCGATATAACCAGAGAACAGTATGAGAAAATACAGAAAAATCTTGCAAGAGCAAAAAAAGAAAACACGATCTGCGAAGGGGGATTTGTCTTGCGCAAA